>NZ_JBEPCY010000039.1:0-82719 GCF_040299965.1 Streptomyces sp. NPDC000594
CCCGCGGCTGGTCCGGGGTCGAGCGGCCGTCCCCTCATGGCCAACCGCCCCGGTGCCGCATGGACACTCGAGTCCCAGCCCTGGAGCGCCCCGAAGGCCATCCGCCTGGTCAGAGAGCACCTCGCCCAGCGGGGCCGGCGCACCCCCGACAGCACCGACGAGGTCGTCCAGCTCCTTGTACGGGCCGCGGTGGCGGACGGCGGCCGGACCATCAGCCTGCACCTGGCGGAACAGAACCGCACACTCCTGGTCCTGGCCCTCAGCCACCAACCTGATCCCCCCGCCCTGGACGACTCCCTCCTCCCCGCACTGCACCGGCTCGGCGTCCTCAGCTGCGGAACCGAGACCGGGACCGACGGACGGCGCCTGTTCGCCGTCCTCCCCCTGACCCGCTGAACCAGCCCGGAACGAAAGCACTCCGCACACCTCGCCGTGCGCGGTGGGGCCTCGCCTCCGTCGACCTCGTCCTCAGCGATCCCCTCTTCCACTCCCACCGTGCGACCACCGACGCCACCGCCCGCGGCATGTTCACCGGCGCGCGCCGGGCACTGCGGCCCGGGGGCGAGCTGTGGGTCATCGGCAACCGCCACCTCGGCTACCACATCCGGCTGCGCATGCTCTTCGGCAACTGCGAGGTGGTGGCGAGCGATCCGAAGTTCGTCGTGCTGCGGTCGGTTCGCCGGGGGAGGGCGCGGCGCACGACTTAGGATCACCCCAAGTCGTATATAGGCGGGGGTAGTTGTCATGATGCGGTCCATGAAGGGCTTCATTCGGGGCGCGGTGCCGCTGATCGTGCTGGCGGTGGTGGTCACGGGGTGCAGCAGTGAGACGACGAGGACGGGCTCGCGTTCCGGTTCGGGTTCCGACTCCGGGTCGGGGTACGGCTCTGATACGGGTGCGGGCTCGGGGGCCGACGACGACTGGGACAGGGCTGTCAAGAAGCTGAAGGACGAGCAGGAGGCCGCGTCAGAGGAGGCGAAGGAGTCGTTGCGGGAGCGGGACGTCGGCCCCGAAGGCTCTGCCTGCACCCTGCCGGTGTCGTTCGATCCGGGCCGGTACTGGCACGCGAAGGCCGTCGAGGGCGCGGCGGGCAAGCCGCTGCGGAAGGAGTTCTCGCTCGTCTGCGAGGTGAACAGCAAGGAGGCCCACGTGCGCGGCACACTGCGCGTATGGACGGCCGCGACTGCGGGCCTCACCGCCGAGCAGGCGCTGAAGAGCCTGGTCGGCGATGTCGCCCCACGCCTGAAGCACGCGCGCTACACCTCGGTCCGCACAGGTGACCTCCCGGTCGCCGAGGTCGTCTTCACGGAAACCCCGTCCCCGGGCGGCGACCAGGACACCACCGCCCGCGCCTTCGCCATCCGCGCCCCGGACGGCATCACCGTCGTCCAGCTCGGCGGCCTCGGCGGCTCCGAGGACCCAGCCGCGCTCCCGGCGTACGAACGGGCGAAGAAGTCCGCCGGCCCCCGCACACACTGACCCCGGGCCCGGCCGAGGTGTGCATGCCACCCTGCCGGGGGAGCGCCCGAAACCGGGCCACCGACGCCCAGGATCCGCCGCCGGAGGTCGAGCCTGTCCTGATTGCACGCTGAAGACCACAGGGGTCGCCTCCGGCTGCACGCGGAGCAGCCGGACCGGCTGGCCGCCCTGCTCGGCATTGTTCCCGCCCGCCCGGTATGACGCTCCAGCACAGCGCCTGCTCCGGGTCGGTGAACCGGCCGCGCCGACCCATTCCCGGCAGATAACGTGTCCACAGCAGCATCCACAAGGAACGGGTCCGCTCGGATGCAGGTAAACGAAAACACCATGATCACGCGGCAACGGCCCAGGTCACGAAGTACCCGCCCCGCCCGCGCAGGGGTAGCTCGCGGGCCGCCGTCTCCGGCCGGACCGCCGAGGGATCTTCCCCGCCCACGGCCTCGACAATCTCCTCGGCGACGAGGCGATCGACGCCGTGGCCGGCATGGCCGCCTTCCTCGGCACGGGAGCCACCGCATGACCACCACCAGCACCGACACCACGGTCGGCAGCACCGAGGGGCTTAGCGGTGTCGACCTCGACCGGGCCGCGCTCATGAGCGCCCGCGCCACCGCGAAGACGCCACCGCGAAGACGCTGCCGCAGACCAAGCGCCATACCGGCACCCGGCGGCCCCGCGGCGACGGCCTTGAGAAAATCACTGGCGGCGGGCAGGCCCGGGCAAGAAGGCTCTCAGCGTGACCCTTCATGAGAACGAGATCCCTGTGGATGAGTCGGTCGTCCGGTCGTTGCTGCGGGAGCAGTTGCCGCAATGGTCCGCCCTTCCCGTCTCACCGGCCGGTGAGGGTACCGACAACAGGATGTTCCGGCTCGGCGACCAGCTCCTCGTGCGGCTTCCGCGCACCTCGGAGAACGCGAAGGCCGTGCGGAAGGAGCAGACATGGCTGCCGCGGCTGGCGCCGCACCTTCCCTGTCGCATCCCGGAGCCAGTGCACGCCGGTACCCCCAGCTCCGCATTCCCGTTCGTCTGGTCGGTGTACCGCTGGATCGACGGCGATGAAGCCGGCCGCCTGGGATCTGTCACCGATTGGCCCGGCTTCGGGGCCGAGCTGGCGGCGATCGTGCAGAGCCTGCACTCCATCCCTCTCATGGGCGCCGCTCGTCAGGGCGAGCTCAGCTGGTACCGCGGGGGTGCCCTGCAAGATTGTGACCGGTGGATCAGCGAGTACTTCGACAACTGCCGAACGATCGAGGGTCTCGACCTCGACCTCGCGCACCTGCGACACCTGTGGCAGAGTGCGCTCGCCCTGCCCGAGCCGTCCGGCCGCCATGGGTGGCTCCACGGAGACCTCAAGCCCAGCAACCTTCTGGTGCAGCAGGGAAAGCTGCACGCGGTCATCGACTTCGGAGCCCTTTCAGTCGGCTTCCCCGACGCCGAGCATTCGCCTCTGTGGGACCTTCCGCCTGGGGCCCGACAGGCATACTGGGACGCCATGAGCCTCGACGACGTGACCTGGCTGCGGGCCCGGGCCTGGGCCATCGCCGTCGGAGTCAGCGGAGTGTCCTACTACTGGGCCACCTATCCGGCATTCGTCGAGGAATGCCTGTCGCGTCTCCGAGCGATCCTGGAGGCTGCCAGTGAGCAGTGAACCAGTCCTGGACGGGGCCTCACCACGAGACCCGGTTCCACAAGAGCCAAATCGTTTGAGCATGACATCCGACTCTTTCCCGCATCATCTGTCAAACCGTCAGGGTGGAGATCTGCCAGCTGCCAACTCGGAAGGGACAGGACAGCCGGCCAGCGCCATCATGGTCAGGTGACGACATGGATGCGCTGCCACTGGGACGAGGAAGACACCTGGTTCTCCTTTGAGGTTGATGCCGAAGGCGGGGTGGTCCGGCAGATCGAACTCGAAGGTCCCGATCTGACCCCGATCGCGGCTGCCTCCCTCGCCGAGTGGCAGCGGGCCTATGACGCGGGCCGCCTGGATGAGTACGACAGCAGGTTCGGGATCACTGCCGAGCTGCCGGTCTCGGAGTGGGAAGGCCACGACCCCGAACACCTCACCTTTGAGGAATTCGAGGAAGTCTGGGGGTCTGCCCGCCGGCAGATCGCATCCCGGCCCAGCTGACCTCCCGGCCCCGCGGAGGGTTCTTGGCATCATCGCAATATGACCCCGCCGATTCCCCGCACCGTCCGAGCCGTCGACACAGCCCATCTTCTGGCCCTGGCCCAAGAGGCCGCCCGGCACAGCTTCAGCCAGCGGCTCCCGGTCGGCTGGCTCCGAGAGCACCTCGCCGCGGAGGCGACGCACTACCTGTTCCCCACAGTCGTGCAGCGGCTCACGCACCGTCCCGAGGTGCCGGTGCAGTGGAGGTGCCAGAAGCTGATGACCGTCAGCACCGGCGAACAGATCTGGGGTCTGCTCGACGTCCTTCCCGACACCTTCGACAAGATCCCGGAAACCCTGGACACGGCTGCCAAGAAGGACACCGTCAACTGCATCGGGCGAGCAGTGACCGTGAGTGAGTGGATGGAACGGATGGGGGCCGAAGCAGGTTCGTGAAGTCCCGGGTGGTGGTGGAGGCGGTTGGACAGTCTGAGGAAAGGACACCGCCTGAGACAGCCACCGGCCGACACGTCGTGAGACTGAAGAGGAACCCCCAGGTCACAGCGTCGGCGCATGACACCGAAAGTGAGAACCTACACGGGGATGTAGGACCTCAAAAGCCTTGGCAGAATCTCACGGCAGTTGGCAGATGGATGGCAGAAATGCCACTGTCGTGAGACTCGCAGTTGTCCTGGCGCACTGAAGCTGTCGGATTCTCATTGCGTCACGCGCTGAGCAGGGACGTTCGCCCCGTACGTGGGGTTTGATCTCATTTTCCTGCTCCGGTTCTCGCTGTACCTGTCACGATCGTTTTCGGCAGGTACGCGGAGCCGGGGGGATCTGGGTCTGGTCGATGTCGGGTGGGCTGACGGTGAGGGCGACGGGCTGCGGAAGTTCGTGCTGGAGGCTGTGTCCCGGGTTCGATTCGGAGCTCCCAGTGCGGCAGTTCACGTCGTACGGGCACCGCCATTGGAACCCAGGGCCTCCTCTACCAAGGGCTCTGCCTCTATCGAGGCCGCGACTTCCGTGAAATCCAGGGAAATGGAGAATCCAGGGCTGCCGCCTCCTCGAACGACCTGGCATTCCGGCAGGCCAACGGCTCGTCAGCTGACAGATGCACTTCGACAGGACAGCAGTTCAGAGGCTTCACTCGTGGTAGTCCGGGTCATGAAGTCTGTTTGAGACTGGGCTGTCTGGGCTGTGCTTCGCCTACAGCTACTCGTTCTATGGGAACGGCGATGGCGGGTACGACAGACCCGGAAGCGTTTCGGGTTTCGGGAGGTTTCGGTCGCGGATGCGGAGAAGCTGACCGAGTGGCTGGCAATAGGCTCAGCAGCAGACCCGGCATCGGTTAGGAGGCTCGGATATTGCGGCGTACGGCGTCGAGGTAGTCGGTGATGGCTCGGTGGTTCTTGGTGAGACATTCGATTTTCTCGGCCATGCGATCGCGTTCGCGTTCGAGCGTTGCGACCATGTCTGGCGTGACGTAGGGCATGTGGATCGTGCGGGGGGTGTTCAGGCAGGGCAGGATCTGCTTGATGATCCGTGTGGGTAGCCCTGCATCGAGCAGGCCTCGTACCTGGAGAACCCGGTCAACGACGTACTCCTCATAGTCCCGGTATCCGTTGGGCAGTCGATTCGCCTCGATCAGTTCCTGCTCCTCGTAGTAGCGCAGCAACCTCATCGGAGTCCGGGTGCGCGTCGACAGCTCACCGATCCGCATATCCCTCTCCTCGCCCTCTGTGGCTGGCGTTCTGTGACTCGGCGCACACCGAGTTGACCTTCACACTGATGTCACCCATCGATGGTAAGGCCATGACACGACCAGATACTCTGACACCTCGCTCGATGACGAACGCCCGGCTCCCGCTGGCGGGTCTTCTGGCCTTGGCCGCCACCGGGTTCATTACGCTCCTGACCGAGACGATGCCCGCCGGGATGCTTCCCGGGATGAGCCGAGACCTGGGTGTGAGCGAGAGTGCTGCCGGGCAGAGCGTCACCGTCTTCGCGATCGGGGCGATCCTCGCCGCGATCCCGCTCACCAAGGCGACGATCGGCTGGCCGCGCCGACACCTGCTGCTGGTGGCGATCACAGGACTCGCGATCGCCAACACCGTCACCGCGCTCTCCGAGAGCTTCGCACTTACGCTAGCCGCCCGGTTCCTCGGCGGCATCGTCGGCGGGTTGCTCTGGGCGCTGTTGGCCGGGTACGCGGTACGGATGGTTCTCCCACATCAGCGCGGCAAGGCAATGGCGATCGCGATGGCGGGCGCAATCGTTGCCCTGTCCGTCGGAGTTCCTGCTGCGGCGCTTCTGGCCAAGCTCGTCGAGTGGCGATACGCGTTCGGAATCATGACCGTCCTCACGCTCGCGTTGATCCTGTGGGTCGTCGCGGCGGTGCCGAGCTTCCCCGGACAGCCCAAGGGCTCACGGCTCCCGCTCACCCGTACCTTCCGCATTCCCGGCGTAGCGCCCGTGCTCCTCGTGACCCTCACGTTCGTGCTCGCCCACAGCATCCTCTACACCTACATCGCCCCGTTCCTCACGCCGCTCGGCATGGCAGGTCAAGTCGACGCCGTGCTGCTCACCTTCGGCCTGGTGTCGCTGGTGAGCATCTGGATCGCCGGAGCGCTCGTCCATCGGCACCTGCGCCTCCTCATGATCCTCGCGTGTGCGCTCTTCGCGACATGCGCGCTGCTGCTCGGCATCTTCTCCGGCGTGCCTACGCTCGTCTACGCCAGCGTGGCGCTCTGGGGGCTCGCGTTCGGCGGCACCTCCACCCTGTTGCAGACCGCAGTCGCCGAAGCAGCAGGCGATGCCGGCGATGTCGCCCAAGCACTCCTCACCACCGGATGGAACGTCGGAATCGCCGGTGGTGGCATCATCGGAGGCATCGTCCTCAGCGGATTGGATGCACCCTGGCTGAGTTGGGTCGCGCTCGCGCTGCTCGTCCCTGCACTCGCCACTGTGCTCACGGCGCGCGAACACGGGTTCACCAAGGGAGAACTCGGCAGCCGCTAAACCACCGCTGCCCGCGACCCAAGAAATGCCATGGCTTTGAGACTGTCCTTCAGGACCCTGCGGTGAGACAACGAGCAAAACCGAAGGTCACTAAAGATCAACATGTCATCGAAACCGAGACCCTACAGATGCTGTAGGTTCTCAAATTCTGTGTCATTTCCTCATTCGCAATGTCATCTGACTGGCCGAACTGGCGCGGGATTGAGAATCGCTGTGTCCTGTCGCATTGAAGCTGTCGGATTCTCACCGCTTCTCGTCCGCGGTGTCCGATTCTCATTGCGTCGCATTGCTGGGCGGAGATGTTTGCCCCGTACGTGGGGTTTGATCTCATTTTCCTGGCCTGGTTCTCGCTGTACCTGTCACGGTCGTTTAGGCAGGTACGCGGAGCCGGGGGTGGCGATGGATCTGGGTCTGGTCGATGTCGAGTGGGCTGATGGTGAGGGCGGCGGGCTGCGGAAGTCCGCGCTGGAGGCGGTGTCCCGGGTTCGGTTCGAGTCGGTGCTCCCGGTACGGCGGTTCACGTCGTACCGCGGGCAGCGGCACTTCACGGGCTGGTACTGGGCGGCGACGACTGAGTTGCTGGTGGGGTTCGAGTCGTGGCTGGAGCGGGACCGGGCTATGATCCTGGATCATGACCCATGGGTGGTGGGGCTGGTCTCGCAGCCGTTCCGGTTGACATGGCAGAGAGAGAAGCGCCGTGACAAGATCCTGGGATGCTGCGACTCACCGATTTCATTATCGACTGCCCGGACACGATGAAGCTGGCGGCTTTCTACTCCGAGGTGACGGGCCGTCTGATCAAGGAAGGCAGCTCCGAGGACTGGGCTGGCATCCAGTTCGGCGAGATCGAGCTGGCATTCATCCGGGTGGACGACTATCGCGCTCCGCAGTGGCCCGACAGCGAGCACCCCAAGCAGTTCCACCTCGACTTCGAAGTGGACGAGATCAAGTCCGAGCAGCGCCGCGTCCTTGACCTCGGCGCGACGCTGAGGCAGGACTTCATCGGCCCCAACGGCTACGGCTGGCAGGTCTACACCGACCCGATCGGCCACCCCTTCTGCCTGTGCCGTAACAAGGGCGTCATCTGGACCGACCAGGGCCCGATCTGGCCCAAGCGCGACTCATGAGATTCCGGTCATGGCGAAGTGCGACATCACGATCAAGCTCACCCCCGACGAGGCATTGGTCCTCTCGGACTGGCTGGAGCGAGTACAGATGACAGATCTCAGCCGCCTGGTCGACGATCCGGCTGCCTGGGCCCCGATCCACAAGATCGCGGGAACACTGGACAAAGCGCTCCCTGGAATCTTCACCGGCGACTACGCCGAACGTCTGGAAGCGGCCCGGCACCGTCTCCGGACGGCCAGCCTTGCCTAAGAGCGATACGGCTGAGCTGCCTTTGCCCACCACCAGCGCGCTTCCGTGAAAGCCGTGTCGTTTGAGAACGCCAGCCCGCGGTGTTCTCAAACGACACGGCAACCCAGCAGGTCAGCGGCCCACGATCTGTCAGTTGCACTGCGACAGGACAACGAGGACGACCTGCGGGGCGCGACGGCCACGGCGGCCGGGGAATCGGCGCCGGGCCGTTGGCGTGTGATTCTTCGAGTACGGGGGGAGTTCCAGCCGTGCCTGCGTGCCACCGCGCGCGCCTGGGCCAGAGCCCGGACGCCCGGCGGCGACGAGGAGGGATCCCGGTGACCCTCGGCGTCCGTACTTGGGGCATCTGGCACCCCACCGGCGAAGAGATCACTCCGCCCGGTGAGACCGGCGCCCGCCCCGCTGGAGTGGTGGCCCTCGGCCCGGGCCGCCGCAGTGTCCCTCCAGGCCCGTTCCCCGCAGGCCCCGGGAGGCAGGATCAACACCGACACCGAGCACCGGGCCGACGGGACCATGCCCCCCGACGCCCAGTTCTACGGCAACCACCGCTCGGTGATCCACCTGTACGCGGTCGAAGGCGAGCCCCCGGCGCCGCCCCCCCGTATCACCGGCGAGCCGTGCGCGGTGATGGAGTTCGGGCCGCGCGGCGACGTCCGCCACCGTCTCCTCCCAGCGCCGGGCCCCGGGGAGGCCGGATGTGACGGTCGCCGGGCGGCCGGTCCCCGCTCCATCCCACGGACCGCTGCGGGCGGCCTCGCCGAGCGGGTACGGCGCGGGGCCCGGGAGGTACCGAGGGGGACCATGCGGCGTGCTGGCGGCTCTCCGTGTCCGGCTACCCGCCCACCCAGGCCCGTCTCGTGTCCGGCCCCAGCCGGACACGAGGGCGCGGGCTCTGGCCCGGGGGCGCCGGCCGCTGACATCAGAATGCCCGAGGGAAAGGGCGAGGGAAGAGGTGCGCGGCCCGCTCTGCCATGCGCATGGACGCGGCCTGTATGGCAGTGCCATGGCCTGCGGATATGCGCTCATGAACCAGCGCTTCAACGCGGGGTTGGCATAAAGCGTGGGGCCCCGGCCGCCCGGGACGGTGCTCCTGTCACGCGGTCGGCCGCGGGCTGCCCTGTCGCTGGTAGGCGGGTGCCTTGACGGGAGAGGGCTGATTCACCAGGAGGGCGAGCCAGGTGTCGACATCCACCTTGCCGGTCACGGGCAGGCGCTGGGAGCGTTGGAAGGCTCTCACGTCCTCGGCGGTCGCTGACGTGAAGCGTCCCGACACCTCCGTGCCGTGCCCGGCGTTGTCGAGGAGTTCCTGCACGGCCCTCACCTCGAACTGCCCGGACCCGTGCCTGACTTCCTTGACGAGCTCCGGCCAGGTCTTCGGGCCCACTTTGCCATCGGCCGACAGACGCCTTCTCTGCTGGAACTCCATGACGGCGTCCTTGGTGTCCTGCCGGAAGAAGCCATCCGTGCGCACGGTGAACCCGTGCGCACGGAGAAGGTACTGAAGCACACGGCCCCGCGTGTAATAGTCCTCCGCGGCCATGTACAGGACCGGCCATTTGAGCGGACCCGTACCGTGTGGTGCGCCGTCCCCCGCGGCACCGGCCGCAGAGCCGCGCTCCGGCGAGACGTACCGTTCCTGGACGACCATCCCCGCCGCGAATGCCAGGGCGACGGCACCCGTGATCAGCACCAGGCGTAACCTGCGGAAGCCGGGCCGGCCCGGTGCCCGCGGTCCCCCGGACTCGGGAGCGTTGCCGTTTGTGCGCCCGGGTGCCTTGGTGACGCCCGCGTCATCCGCCGGCGCCGAACGCTGCCCCTTGGCGCCTGCGGTCTGACGACGGGCGTTCTCCCGCAGAGCCGTGTGGCACAGTTCCCGCGCCTGTTCGAGTTCCCCGGCCGGGGCACACAACAGAACATGGAGTGCCTCCACCACCCGCAACGGAACCGTCGACGGGCGGCTCACATTCAGATATCGCGACAGCGTCGTCTGGTCGACCCCCAGCTTCTGGGCCAGCGCCTGCTGCTTCGGCCGGGCGCTGCCAGGTGGACTCCCGGCCTCCTCCCACCACCGCCGCAGCATCCGCGCGAGCTCCCTGCCCGCTTCCCCGCCGAGTCCCTCGGCGTCCTGCTCCCGCCCCACCGTCCACGCCCTCCCTAGCCATATGCGGAACAGACGGGCCACGCGCATATCACCCGCATATAGGGATATCTCTGCACGTCAGATCTATGCATCGCGGCGCGCATCGCCGCATGCAATGGCCCCCGGCAGCGCAGAGCGTAGCGGCCCGTAACCCTGCCGGGACGGTCCTCCGCCAGTCGTCAACGCTGAGGCCCAGCCGGCTACCGGCCACGGACTGGAGCTCGGCCGTCGGTGACCAGGAAGAAGCCGGACCGGCGAATCGCGGCAGCCACCCTGGTATTCACCCGAACGAGTGCCCCGGCCCCGGACCGTCCCAGCAGCCCGGCAAGACCCCCGCTCGGGAACGCCTCGCTCCCCGTCCGAGGGCGGACAGGAGCCGGGTGCTCCCGCTTCTATCCAGCCCTCTGCAGGGAAACTCCCACCAGCACAGAGAGCCCCTCCCCAGCACTTGCCGAACATGACCCGGCCCCCGGGCCCGGCGTCACGAGGTACTCGTCCCACGACCCTCACCGTCACGACATCCCGTTCCGCGCCGCGGACGGTATCCGGCCCCTATGCCATGCACGACCAGGGGAACCACACATCGGCCTCGACCGGTCCGTCGCCGGACGACCGTGCCCGGGTGATGTGGCCGGAATCGCGACCGCGGTCTCGACACGGCACAGCCACGGGCCTAGAGTCCCCGCCCAACCTCCGGGAAGCAAGGAACTGTCCGAGGAGACCTCCCGTGAAACAGAGCATCGTTTCGCTCATGACCGCCGCCGTCCTCGCTGCCGGGACCCTGGCAGCCGGCGCCCCGGCCGCAAGCGCCGTCCCCGGGAACTGCGCCCACACCCCAACGACCAACCGCCCCACCCTCCAGCGGGGGAGCACCGGCGCAGCGGTCAAACAGGCGCAGTGCCTGTCCAATGTGTGGAACGGCGTCCCCCGGCTGACCGTGGACGGCATCTTCGGCGCGCAGACCCAGACCAAGATCAAATGGATTCAGGGGTGCCACGGCCTGACCAAGGACGGCATCATCGGCCCCCGGACCTGGAACGCCCTCTACAACCCCGCCCCCGATTGCTA
Organism: Streptomyces sp. NPDC000594; assembly: GCF_040299965.1. NCBI lineage: Bacteria > Bacillati > Actinomycetota > Actinomycetes > Kitasatosporales > Streptomycetaceae > Streptomyces > Streptomyces sp. NPDC000594. The sequence goes on from NZ_JBEPCY010000039.1 coordinate 11,196, forward strand.
CGACCCCTACCCGTAGAGCCGGGTCGTCAGAGCGTCGGCGCTGCCCCCGGACACGATGCCCGACGACCCGTCAGCGTCGGCGCGAACCGCCCGGGAAGTGACCGCCGGATGTGAGCAGGCCCTCCGCCCGCCGGGCCTGGAAAGGCTGGACGCCTTCGCACGACCAGGTACATCGCCCGCCGTCGCCCCGCTCCGCCCCAAGGCCACGAGACCCTGCCTCCGGGGCTGGCGGCGTGGGTGGAGGGGTACGGCGCCGATTGGTCAGTGCTGCTTACGGGCGCCACGTGCGGCCCCCGTTACCTCCGTACGGTTCGACAGACCCAAGCGGCTTGCCGGGGCCCGCACCTTGCGGCCATCTACCACCAGGGCGTTCCCGGCCTGCTACACCTGACCACCGCCTGGAAACGCTCCGATGCGGGGTTGTGTCTCATTCCGGCTCGGAGGTGTCCGCCGCCGGTTGGGGGCCGTGTGGTTCATCCCGGGCCGCGAAGGCGTCAAAAGCCCGGGCGATCGTCTCGTCAAACTCGGTCTGAAGTGCGGCAGTCGCCTGCAGGTCGATCCCGGTGCGTACATCCTCGTCGGGTCTGCGGGTCGGTGCGTCCAGCCGCAGCTCCGCCGGAAACGGTGGCAGTCCAGCCAGCAGGGCCGCCAGGTTTGGATCCTCCATGGTGGCCAGCGACTCCAGTTCCGTCGCCCGGCCAAGAATCCGCCGCAGCTCGATCTCGATCGCCCTGAGGTCGAGTGTCTCGCCGGCCACCTCGACAACCCAGGAGCCATGGCCAAGTGCCCGCATCGGCGGTGGCGGAAAGACCGGCAACATACCGGCTTCCATCTCCTCGGCCGTGACGCGGGGGTGCTCGCCTGTCCAAGCGTCGAGGCGTTCGTCGAAATGCTCGCTGGCGTCCCGGACCCTGCGGTCCAGGACAGGCGATGCGTCATCAACATCCAGTAGGGCGCAAAGCCGCTCACCACGGAGTTTGCGCCGGTCGTAGGTATTCTGCGCGGGCCCGGGACTCTTCGGCCTGCCCCTGTCCACGCCGACGGGCTTGAGCATCTTCGAGACCTTGGCGCTGAACATCAGGAAGGTCTCCAGCGGGATCCAGACCAGCGGGTCCGGGGGCGTTTGGCCGGCCCGCGTTCGGATTTCCAGAAGCGCGATCTGCGCGTATCGGATGTCTCGCGCCAGCCAGGTCAGGTATACCCGCTGGGCCCACTCGTCCCAGACCAACTTCTCAGTCACGGCGACCATCCTCCACTCGTCCGGTGCTCGACGGCATCCGTCCCCGACCCGGCCCTCGCGCTCGACCGCATCTCCCTCCCCTTCCGCCTCGGCGCCGACGACGACCAGCGCCTCTTCCTCCGCTGGCACCGCCGCTCGTACCCAGCCGCCAAGGTGCTCCAGAGCATCATGGCCGCGGCCAGCCGGTCAGCCCAGCGCAGGATCCCAACAGAACGGCACCGTCCACCGCAGCGGCCTCGGTCACCTCGAAGGTGCGGATGAACGACGAAGGTCACCGAACCACCGGCGGCCATCAGACGGTTCCGTACGCGATTCCGGAGGCGGCCGCGGGTCCAGATCGGTATCGGTGGCGGCCCGTCCTCTGCGGTCGGCCCGGACGCTTCGCACCGGCCGCACCGGCCGCACCGCCCAGAGCCCCGGCCGGGATGTACGCCTGCTGCGGGCCCGCTTCGGCGAGGCCGCCCCATGCAGGGCGTGACGATGCGACCGACCGGTCGGCATCGGGCGCATAGCCGCAGGTCAACCTCTCTTCATACGCGGTCAGGCCTGCATGCATGAACGGCCCGCCGAGCGCTCTGGTGACACCCCCTGGGCCTCGGGCAATCTGTGAACCGGGCCCGGCGCGAACGCCGCCCCAAACCTCCTCTCCCTCACGCCCCCTGGGTCTGCCCCCGCCTGCGCGGACAGCGGACCCATGGGCAGCACAGACATCACCAGAACCAGGAGCCACACCATGTCCACAACCTCATCCGTGCGAGTGCGCCTGGCATGCGCCGCTGCCGCCCTGGGGGCGGCGCTGGCCGGTCTTCCCGCCATCACCGCCCCTGCCCACGCGGCCCCGCCGTCGGCGTACACCGTCACGGGAGTCGACACCAGCCACCACAACCACGGCCGGGGGGAAACGACACCGATCGACTGGCGCCGCGTGGCCACCAACCACAGCTTCGCCTTCCTCAAGGCCACCCAGGGCACCCGTTACACCGACCCCTGGCTCCAGCGCGACTACGCCGCAGCCGCAGGCACCACGCTGCTGCGCGCTCCGTACCACTTCTTCGACCCCCGCACCACCGGCGACGGCGCCGCCCAGGCGCGCCACTTCGTGACCGCTGCCCGCGCCGCCGGCTACCAGGGCGGCGGGAAGGGCGAACTGCCCCCCGTCCTGGACATCGAGAAGGTCCACCGGAACCACAAGGAGGTCTGCCCTCCCGAACTGCGCGTCCAGCAGGTCCGGGCCTTCCTGGACGAGGTGGAGCGGTCCTTCGCCGTCAAGCCCATCGTCTACACCCGTGCCTCGTTCGTCCAGGAGTGCATGGACGGCAGGGGAGAAGTCTTCGCCGGCCACCCGCTCTGGCTGGCCCGCTACCGCAGCGGCGCCAACGAACCGCAGCCGGTACCCGGCGCCGGCCGGTCCTGGACGTTCTGGCAGCACACCGACGAGGCCCAGACCCCCGGCATCCCCGGCAGGAGCGACCTCAACGTCTTCCGGGGCAGCACGGCAGACCTCCGCGCACTCGCCGGCCGGGGGCGGCAGGCCCAGCCCTCCGCCCACAGCGACACCACCCGCTCCTGAGCCGCCAGGCGGCCCCCGGTACCCCGGGTGAACCCCGGGGTACCACAGGCCGCCGAAGCGCCGACAGAGCGGGGTATTCCGCAGTGACGGCGCACGTTTCCCAGCCGGCGTGGCGGCGATCAACCGCACCCTCCCGTGCCAACGCGGTCCGGGCCGGCAACCCCCAACCCCTCTCCTCACACCGGAGGCACCCATGCAACACCACCCGTTCCGGACGACCCTCCTGCGGCGGGCTGTCACCAGCGTTGCGGCCTTGGCGTCCCTGGCCGCCTCGGGACTGGTCTTCGCCGAACCCGCGAGCGCCGCGCCTGCCTTCCAGGCGCCGTTCGCCTGCGGCGAGACCTGGCGAGGCACCACGCGCACCAGCCACAACGACTACCACTCGATCGACTTCAACTGGGGCGCGGGCAGGGACGACCACCTCCGCCCGGTACGGGCGAGCGCTCCCGGCAGGGTGACCGGCTCCGGCGTCTACAACGACGGCGTGTCCTACGTGCTGATCGACCACGGAAGCCGCTGGGAGACGCGCTACCTCCACATGCAGACCAGGAGTCTGGCGCGGGCGGGCACCACCGTGCGCCCGGGTGATGTGGTCGGCAAGGTCAGCGATGTGGGCTCTCCCGGCGCGTACCACCTGCACTACGAACAGCGCCGCAACGGCGAGATCGTCGCCGCCAGGTTCAACGGCGTCGCCTTCGCCTACCCCTCCCAACGGATCACCAGCAGGAACTGCGGCACTCCGTCACCGGTACCCGGGCGCTGAGCCGCTCACCCGAAGGACACACTCACCTGCTCCGCGGGCCCTCCCCCGGCACGGGGAAGCCCGTGATATCCCCGCCAGCGCACCGAGGCACCGGCCCCAGTGCGCTGGCCCCTGCTGGACGGCGATCCCGCCGCGGCGGGCAGCAGCTTGCACCAGCGGCTCGACGCCGCCGCGGCTGCCGATGCCGCACCGGCTCATCTCCTGGTCGCGCAGTGAACGGCCATGCACAGCATGGACGCGTACACCGCCGATGACCTGGCCACGCGGGTACGGTCGCGGATGGACCCGCCCTCCATGCCGGACAGGGCAGCCGACACGGTGAACACGGCGCCGGGGACGCGCCGGCCGCCCCGCACCCCCGGTGTGCTCCGGCTGAATGCGGTGCCGGGGCGCATCTGGCGGGGGAGGACGCGCTGCTGGTGCGCTGACTGAACGGCGGGCCCGGTACGCGGGAGGGCGTGGAGGCGTACTTCCGGCACTGCCGGGAGCAGTGGGCGACGGGCGGCCCGCTGCGGGCGTTCGGTATCCGGGCGGGCGAGGACAAGATCCTCGCGGGCACGGTCGACCTGCGGTTCGCGGGGGAGGGACTGGCACCCGGCCAGGTGAATGTCGCGTACGGGCTCTACCCAGCCTGGCGGGGGCGCGGCCTGGCGACACCTGCGGTCCTGCTGGCGACCCGGTACGCGGCGGACGAGGGCGCGACGGAGGGGCGGTGATCCAGGTGGAGCCGGACACAACCCCGCCTCCGCCGTGGTGGCCCAGCACGCGGGATTCGCCCCCGGCCCGGCAGCCCGTGGCGGGGGCGGCACCCCCCTCGACCACTACTCCCGGGCGCTGCGGTCCTCCGGGCCTGATTGTGCGACATCCCGTGGGTTGCTCTGAGCCGCCTGAGTCCCCGACTTCGTGGCCAGGGGGTTCGCCCTCTCTCCAGCAGTGGTTCGCGGGCTGACGTAGCTTCGGGATTCCTGAAGCATTCTCACCCTGACCGATCGGTTCGCAATCTGGCTGAAGGTGAGAGGGCTCGGGTTGGCGCTGGCTACCGTACGGAACCTGCGCGATGATGTCCGGCTGCCGGCCACGGCGGAGGAACTGCAGCAGTTCGGAACCGACGGCTTGCGGGGTTCGTGCTGGCACGGGCGTCGGCCGGGCTGGCGGACGGCACGATCCGCAGGGACGTCGGCGCCGGGAACGGCTGGGCCGCCGCGCTCGCCGCCCGCAGGCACACCGTCACCGCCGTCGAACCACCGCCGCGCTGCGCGCCCACGGGCAGCACCTCCACGCAGGCAGCCCCATCGCATGGACCGGCTGTCCGCCCTGGCGTCCCTCAACAGCGACGACCGGTTCGACGCTCTCACGGCCACCGGCGGTCTGGACGCACCTGGCCCCCGCCGCCCGCCACGGCCATGACCCGCCGCGCCGCCTTCCTCCCGCGGGGCTGGCCTTCTTCCTGACGCTGCGCCACGACCCCGTACTCCCGGGCCGGATGATGTACGCGGTCTCCGCCGCCGAGAACACCGGCCTCGCCGCCCTCAATGGCCTGCTGCTCATCCACCACAGTGGGGACCAGCCCGATCTCCAGGCCCGTGCCGGAGTCCGGTGGACCTCGGCTCGCCTTCCAGCGCGGTCACACGACGGTCCCGCCCGGGACCGGCTCCACAGCGGTGCCCTGCCACGCCCCCGGGACCGCCCTTCCGACAGGGAAGGACACGGACGAGCACCCCCACCGGGCCGCAGAGGGACCAGCCCGTGCCGAAGCCGACCGTGAGGAGCGCGAGGAGGTGCGCCCAGGATCCCCGGCCCGCACCGGAGGAAACGCGGCGCCGAGCAGCAGGGCGCCGCCCCGGGGCTGCCCGGCCTGTGCGGCACCCGGCCCGACGACACCGCCGGGGGGCAGAGGGGCCTGGAGGGGGACCGTAGGCACCCCGACCGGCCCGAGGTGGCATCGTGAGGGTGACGAACTCGGCGGGGTGGAGGCCGAGGTGTTCGGCGACGTGGTCGACCACGACCGCCGGGCACGTCCTCCGGGTTGTCGAGGAAGGTCCTCAGGTGGCGGACGGTCCCGAGCTGGACGGCGAGGCCGATCCGGTTGCGGGCGCCCTTGACGGCCATCGTCCGGCGCCGTGCAGTCCGGTCCGGTCCGGTCCGGGAGAATGGACCCCGTGAGCTGCCCCTCGTCGGGGTCCCGGCAAAGAGGCCGAACCGCTGCCGTTGGTCCGAGGACCCGCTCACCCCCGAGGACACCGGGCTGCGCGAGTGGCTGACCGCCCAGCGCTTCGCGCTCACCGAAGCCGACCGCGAGGAGAGGCACCCGTGATCCCCAGTCCCCGCCGGATGAAGGACAGCGCCCTGCTGCTCGGCACCGCCGGGAAGACGGACGGGCCCGGCCCGTACGGGCCACGGCCGGCGCGACGAGGCTCTGCGGCCGGTGGTGGTGGCCTGCCGTTGTCACAGTCCGCCGGTGAACAGCAGCAGGTTCGGGGTGTTCGGGCTGGGGTTGCGTACCTGTCCCCGGGAGGCGGTGTTCAGCAGCCAGTTCCCCACCTGCGAGGACGATGCCTGCGGGTACGCCTCCTTGTAGAGGGCCGCGACCCCGGCGACATGGGGTGCCGCCATCGACGTGCCGGACAGGGTCCTCTCCTGCTGGCGCGGGAAGGCGGAGTAGATGTCCTCGCCGGGGGCGTAGATCCTCACGCAGGGTCCGTGGTTGGTCCCGTGGCGGGATCCGTCCGCCTCGGTGACGTCGTACTCCATGTCGAAGCGGTCCGTTGCGGCGACGTTGAACGCGTGCGGGGAGCGGCCCGGCGAGTAGTCGCAGGCGTTGTCGCGGTTGTTGCCCGCCGCGATCACCGGGAGGATGTCCGCCGCCCGGACCCGGCGGACGGCCTCGTCCAGCATGTCGCTCGGGGAACCTCCGAGTGACGCGTTGAGGACGGCGGGGACGTTCCGGTTCAGCTTGTTCCCGATGACCCAGTCGAAGGCCGCGATGACATCGTCCCACTCGGCCTTGTTCTGGCAGTCGATGGCCCGGACGCTCACCAGTTCCGTGTCCGGCGCCACCCCGAAGTCCCGCCCGCCGATCGTCCCGGCGACGTGTGTGGCATGAGGGTGACACCAGCCGTAGCCGTCGCCGATGTAGTTCGCCCCCTCCCAGGCCCGGTTCTCGAACTGGTGATGGCTGACGTCGATACCGGTGTCCACGACATAGACCACGACCCCGGCCCCGGTGCGGGCGTGGTCGTACTGGCCGTTCAGCGGGAGCCATAGCTGATCGATCCGGTCCAGCCCCCACAGACTGCCCGGCACCGGCCGCGCCCGCCCAGCCGTGCCGCGCTCGGCGGTCCCGGCCGTGGTCCCGGGCCCGTGGCCGACGCCGTTCTCCTCCACGGCCACCACGCCCGGCATCAGCCGGACGGCCCGGAGCTGCTCCTGGGTGAGCTTGGCGGAGAAGCCGTTCAGCGCGTGGCTGTAGGTGTGCTTCGGCCGCACATCCGGGATCCCGGCGAGGAGGGACGCGGGGGTGGTGTCCTTGTTCAGTTCCACGATGTACTCGCCCGGCACGGCTTCCGCCGCCTCGCGCAGGGGCGCGGGCTCGGGGGTCGGGGCGAGGGCCGACGCGGAGGAGGGGGTGAGCTGGCATGTCACGGCCATCAAAGCGGCGACGGCGAGGGTGGAGGCTCTGAGCCTCGTACGTCTGGTCACGGTTCCGAGCAGACGCCTCGCCGGGTGGTGACGGGCGGTCGGACCGTACGATCTTCGACCAACCGTGGCGAACTCCCTCCCAACGGGGCCCTCCCTCCGGCCGACCCCGCTTTTCGTAGCCCGCGGGAGGGTGTCCGTCCTGCGGAGCCGGACCCGGCGAGATGGCCCGGGCTCAGGAATCGAAGCGCACGCTCCCGTGGACCCCAGGCTCTACCCCACCGGCGGGGATGTCCGTCGCCGTGCCCCTGCACCCGGCGAGGGGAAAGCTGTGCGCGACTGCGTCCGTTTCGTTGTGCGCGACGGAGAACTTTCCCGGAGCCACGTCATAGCACCTCCCTGCTGCCGGGTCCTCGACGGCCGGCCCACCAGTGGGGTCTCCGAGGGGCTGCGCCCAGAACACTCCGGTGGCGGCGTGGGCGGAGACGGGGGTGGAGAGGACGAGCAGGGCCGCGCTCAGGACGGCAGCGCGGGCGAACGAAGACATGCGCATGCGAAGACTCCCAGGGAAATGGGGTAACTGACACCGGGGCCATGAGACCCTCCTCCAGCCTGCGGTCCCGTCCCCCGCCCCGCTGCTCCGGTGACCCGTCGGAGTGGGAGCACCGGACCGTACTCGCCAGGACACACCGGACACGGGGTGCCGATCAGCCGCACGGCCGTCAGGGACGCGAACCCGTCCAGCACGTCGTCAACAGCCCTGGCTTCCGGGCGCCGCATGACCGCGGCGAGCAGCACCGCCCTCGTGGAGTTCCGCTCCCGCTTCGCAGCCGCCACCGGAAACCCGTCTGTTCCGAGCAGGGGCACCGGCCGCTACAAGCCGGCTCCGGGATCGTCCGCGCCAACGCTCGGCCCGGCCGGTGTCCCTGGTCGCCGAGCTGGGCGAGTTCGTGCTCGCAGTCGACGGCAACAGAACGGGGCGATCCCCCCTGGCCCAAACCCGCAGCTCACGACCATGATCGTTCTCAGTGCCAACGGCTGTACCGATGTTCCCCACGGCCGGTGAGGTCCGTGGGTTCAGGGAAACCGAAGGTTCTTCACTGTGAGGTCCGGCACGCCCTAGACTGCCGGTTTCCAGACCAGAGAGGACATCTCGTCAGATGGCGGCGCCGGACGATACAACATCCCGTTCTCTGAGCGGTGCTCCTCAGACTTCCGACCCGCTGCCAGAGGGCAGCGATAGGGGAAAGACCCTGCGTCAGCGCATCGCCGACGGGTGGAACCGGCTCGGGCCCGCTGGCAAAGCGGGTGTGATCGTAATCGGTAGCGCGGCCGCTGCGATGGTCGTAGGCCTCTTGGCCTCTTCGAACCCCCGCGCTGCTGCGGCCGACGTGGTCGAGGAAGACGACAACGACCCACCCACCCGTTGGTGGACCAATCACGCTGGCGGCTACTACGTGTGCGGTCACCAGGGGTGCAGCAAGAAGGTAAACCCGACCATCTTCGGTCACGAATGCTGCGGCCGCTGCTGGCCTGGCCGGGACTGTTTGAGCGCTGCGCAACGCGACTACGACGGTCCCGGCGGCTTCGCTCACAACTACTTCGAGGTGCTCCTGAGCCCTGGCATCTGCGAGGTCTGCGGCGAACCGCCCAAAGCACATCCCTGGGAGTTCGACTCCCTCACCGGCCAGCGCCACGCCGCCGTCTGACCGGTACTCGGCGACGTCACCCCACTCCCAACAACTACCCGCCAGTTGCATCCCTCCTTCGGGCAGCGGAAGGAGTCCGGGGTCGATGGTCAGCCGGCGTTGCCGAGATCGACGTCGTCGAGCGTGAGGGTGGCGATCTGGGCGACCCGGGCGGCGTGGACCGCCGCGAGCGCGAGCACGAGCCGTGCCGCCGGGGTGGTCACAGCCGCGACGGAGCGCTCGACCTGCTCGGGGACGAGAGGTTGCAGCACGCCGTACTCATATTGCCCGACCCTGATCCGGCTGGTGGGGTTGCGGAAGATCAGACCGTTCCGCTTCGCCCAGGTGAACAGGGATCGCAGCGCCACGAGCTGATCACGCCGATGGCGGCCGTCCACGGATTTCATGTGGGCGAGGACATCGTCGCGGGTCACCTCCCGCAGGTGGTCGTAGCGGCTCGACCACTCCAACAACGCTGGACGGACACGGTTGAGAGAGAGCCAGACCGTGCCCTCCCGTCGCGGGAGACTGCGGGGGCCGCCGTCGCGCAGGACGCGGGTCCAGCGCTCGGCTTCCGAGCCGATTCCTGGTGCGAGTCCTTCCAGCCGCTCGGTGAGCCAGCGCTCGAAGGACGGTTCGCTGTCATCCTCGAAGATCTCCATCTCTTCCAGGACCGTGACGACGTGGCCGACGGGCAGGTCCAGGGCCCGCAGCGGGGCGAAGATCTCCGTGTGCCGGATCACGTCGCCGTCGACGTGGCCGGTGAGGACGACGGCCAGGCCCCGGTTGGCGGCGATGCGTATGTTGCGTCCCCAGCCGGGGGCCTCGGCGAACCGGTGGGCGAGGTACTTCGCCCAGGCCAGCCACGGGCTGGCCAGGTCGGCGTCGGCCGGGTCGAGCTGGCCGAAGTCCCGGGGGATCTGCTCGAACAGCGGCTGCTGCCGCCAGCCGGGGGCCGGGCGCCAGGCGGGTGCGGGAGGTGGTTTGCGCGGGGCGCCACGCTGGCCTCCCCTCCGCCGGGCCAGGGGTGGTGCCGGTCTTCTGCGGTAGTCGAGCCCGACGAAGGACAGCTGATGACTCCGGACGGCGGCGAGCCGCTCCCGCGCGTATGCCCCGGCCGCTGGCCGGCCGTCGGCCGTCTTCGCGCCGAGGCGGGCCTGGCACCAGCACAAGCGGCAGTAGTTCCACTTCAGCGGCTGGACGCGACGGCAGCCGGTGCATTCCGCCGTGTCGTGCCCGCGGCCGAACATGTAGCAGGCGGGGCAGAGCCGTCCACGGAAGTCGCCCCAGGCGAGGCAGCCAGGGCAGGAACTGGTGGGTTTGACGGAGCCCTTCGGGAAGCGTGCCACCGGATCACTCCGGCGGGAGCGACCGGCCGTCCCGGTGCTTGGGGATCATCTTCGGCGCGGCGGTCGGCGCACCTCGGCGCAGGGCCGAGTCGTCCATCACGTCGTCGTGGATGAGAGCGCATGCCTGGACGAGTTCCAGGGCGGCGCCCGTACGCAGCAGCGCTGTGGGGTCTACCGCCCCGCCGGCTGCCCGCCATCCGCACCACGCGAACGACGTGCGCAGCCGCTTACCGCCGCAGAGGACCAGGGCGGTCACGCGTTCTGCGATGTCACGGGCGAACACCGGGGCTGGTGGACGAACCTGGCGGGTGTCAGCCATACGCAGCGGATGTTCGACGTATGGGCGAACCGGTCCCCGAGCTGGAAGTGCCGGTCGGCCAGGGCCGTGCCGCCCGCCGGCCCGGCAGGCGGCACGGCCCCGTGCGTTCTCCCCAGCCATCGTGAAGCTGCCGTTCCCACATGACCGAATCCGTGTCTCGACCCGGCGGTTCCCCCGTGGTTGCATGCTGTGTTCTCCGGTCGCGTACCGGAGACGTGACCTGACTGGGGGGAACAATGAGCGCAAACGCGAAGCGGAGTACCACCAGACAGAGACGTATCCGGGTCGCTCTGAGCGCCGTGGTCGCCGCGTGCGCGATCACGGCGGGGCTGCCCGGAGCGGCCTCGGCCGCCCCGACGGCCGGGACGGACGGCGCGGGCGAGCGCGTGGCCGGTGTCGAGAGGATCAGTGTCACCTCCGACGGCCTCCAGGCCAACACCGATTCAGGCGACGCCTCGATCACACCCGACGGCCGGCGCGTCGTCTTCACGTCGTCGACCCGGTACCTCGGGACGAACGCCGCGACGACGGGTGACACGGTGTACGTCCGCGACCGGCAGACCGGCCGGACCACGCAGGTCGGGGACGAGACTCCGGTCCAGGCCCCGACGATCGGCGCGGACGGGGACCACGTCGCCTTCCCGATCCTCAGGATGCGGAACGAGCACATGCGCATCCATGACCTGCGCACCGGATGGCCGGCGAGCCCTCTCTGCCCGGCCGCCTACTGCCGGATGTCGCTCGGCGCGAGCGGCCAGCATCTGGCATATGACGTCCAGTTCCGGCGTCCGGAGCCCAATCAGCGCATCGAGGTCATCAACTACGACACGGCCATCAAGTACGTGATCGACGTCATCCACAACACCGAACCGACCCTGCTCTCCCTCAGTGACGACGGCCGCTTCCTCGCCTACCAGGACGGCGGGGCACAGGACATCTTCCTGTGGGACCGGAACGACGGCACCCCCCAGGGCCCGATCGAGGGCCCGGCGAAGGCCGCCGAACTCGTCCAGATCAGCAACGACGGCAGAAAGGTCGTCTACCGCTCGGGCGCCGACACTTACGTCCACGACACCACCACGGGCACCGCGCAGCTGGTGGCCAACGTGCGAGGCGTGGCCATAGACCCCACCGGCAACCACCTCCTGTACGCCCCGCACGCCCCCGCCACCGGACCCTCGCTCGTCCTGCGCGACCTGCGCACCGGCACGGACGAGACCATCTCGGACCAGCCCGCGACGGCCGGGATCGACGCCGTGAGCGCCGACGGGCGCCATGTCGTCTTCCAGTCCGCCGCCACCGACATCGTGCCCGGCGACACCAACGGCAAGCAGGACGTATTCCTCCGTACCCTCCGCTGATCGCCCAGGGGGCCGGCTCCCGCGACGCGGTCGCGGGAGCAGGTTCCTCCGTGCACGCGGCGCCGCGAACGGCCGCCCGCCGTCACCAGGCCGGTCCCCGAAGCCTGGTGATTCGCCCGCAGCACCGCGGCACGGTTGGAACTCCGCGCCCGGTGCACCGGTTCGCTGCGGCATCATGGCCGTCACGCCGACGGCGCGGCCGGAGACACCGTGGCGGTCGCCCGGGGCACGAGGCCGTCAGCCCTCCCGGAAGGAGGCCCTCCCCGGTGAGCGAGGACGAGCAACTGCGGGTCAGGCTAGGGTTCCGTGAGATCGCGGCGGCGTTGCGCGGCGAGATCCTCGACCGCCGGTATCCGACAGGGTCGGTTCTGCCTCCGGAGCCGGAACTGGCCCTGAAATGCGGGGTCTCCCGCAGCCCGGTGAACCGGGCCATGGCCGGCCTGACCGCGGAAGGACTGGTGCGGCCCCGGCAGGAGCGCGGAACGGTCGTGACCTGGCTCCCGCCGATCCCTCATTCCCCTACGGCAGGGCATGACCCTGCCAGTGATCTCCGGGCGCTGGGCCTGGAGCCCCGGTACGAGGTCGCCGTCGAACAGGCCGAACAGCCAGCCGCTGTCACCGAGCCCTGCGCGTCGAGCGCGGGCAGGCCAGCTGTATCGTCCGCAGCGGCCGGCTGTTCGCCGACCAGATCCCCGTAACGGCTGACCGAGAGCTGGTTCCCGCTGACGATCGCGCAGAACACCGTGCTGGAGGAGCCGGGGCCGCTCACCCCAAGTGCGGCAAGGGCCGCGCTGGCCCGGGCGGGGTTCGAGCAGACGGACGTCACCGAGCGGACCATCCCCTGAGGCACTTCGCGCAGCTGACGGAGTCGGCGACCCGGCATGCCGCGACCACCGCACTCGCGCTCTCGGGTCTCGGCTCGGGTGAGATCAGCACGGTCACCGCCGAGGACCTCGACCTCACAGGCGGCACGACGCGGATCCGGCCCCGCCACTGCCGACTGGACGCGTGGGCGGTCCGGGCTCTGGCCCGGCGGATCGACCGCCTGCCCCACCCTGGTCTGCCGCTGGCCGGCAGCGAGGGCGGCACCCCGGCCCAGCGGCAGGCCCGTGTCTGCACCACTCTGCGGGAAGTCCTTGTCCGGGCCGGGCTCGGGGACGACCCGACCCTGCGGTCGGCGTCCCTGGCCGCACACCCTGGACTCCTGGCGTTCCGGGCCACCGGACGGATCGAGGACGCAGCCCGGCTCCTCGGCCCAACGCAGCCCCGTTTCCCTTGACCAAAGAGATAGGGGCACCCCCCCCCGTCGTCCGCTGGCGTTGCCGTCAAACGCCCGCAGAGGCCCCGCTGGAAAACTCCAGCGGGGCCTCTACATTTCAATCTCTGTCGCCTTCGAAGGCAGGTTGCCTACTCCGGCGAGATTCGCTGGATAACTGGGTTTGCCGACAATCCAGGAATCTCTGTAACCAGCCGCGAATGCACTTCTCGAACGAATCGAAGAACTTCACCCACGAGCTCTTCACGCCCCACGGCTCCGTGCATTGGATGCTTCGATGAACTCACCGCAACCAGATCGCCATCTTGACGCAGATGAATCACCTCTTCGCTTTCAGTGAAACCGAATGCGGCGTCTTCACCTGACGAGATGCGCTTCACCGCGCCAGATAGAGACAAGGTCAGATCGACGAGAGTCACGAATCTCTTCTTCGAGACGATCTCAACGTCGCCAACCATCAGTTCAAAATTCACCCCGAAACACTTGTAGCGGAGGTCCATTTCACTGATTATGGCCGGATCGCCCTGATTGGCGGCGTCCCAGGTCTTGGTCCAGGCTGAACCCGGCTCCGGGAGGTAGAAGGAGAGTTGAATCACGCTTTTCCTCACTTGCTACTCACTTAGTACGGAAACGCCGTCACGACTTTTCCGTCATTAACGATTGCGCGGACATTGTTTAGCCCGCCTCCACCCTTCGCCGGACCTGTCCTCCCGACAGGGCTTCCGAAATCCCACTCGTAGATTTGACCAGGCCGCGCCTCGCCTGTAACAGGGTCCGGCGTATTGGGCTTCGGCGTTCCCCGGTTGATAGTGTCGACTATTCGGCGACGAACGTGCTTTTCCTTACCGGTGAAGATCCCGGCGGCATCGTCCACCAGTGCACCTCCAGGCCGGTGACGGTCCACGATGTGCTGCCAGTCGCCGTTTTCCAGCGCCGCGGTTCCGCACAGACCATTCGAATTGTGCACCAGAACCGGGCGTCTCGCCCGCCAGCACATAGTACGTGTGCAGGTCATTCACCGTCAGGTTATAGGTCCTGACCCGCTCCGTGTACGCGCGGTTGGCGGTCACCACCACGGTGTCCCCGCTCTTCGCGAGGAGCGTCATCCCCGCGGTGAGGTCCGCGGCGTCCATCCAGCGGCGCTCGGACGGGGACCAGAAGGGGTGTTCATCGGTGGCGATGAGCTGCTGGATGCCGTCCTCGGTGGCGATGGACAGCTCGTTGAGCTGCTTGTCGCCGCGGCCGCGGATCAGGTGGGTGACCTCGCGCGGGCCCCAATCGCCGGTCTCGGGGTCCCGGGCCATGACCATGTCGCCTACTTGCACGTCCTCGATGTTCTTGGTCGTGCCGTCGGCCATCAGGACATCGGTACCGGCGAGGAAGGAGTTGCACGGGCGGGCCGCGTCCCTGAGGCGATCCAGTTGCTTGCCCAGCCTCGCCCCGTCGCCGAAGACCGGGATGAACCCGGCTCCGGCGAGTGCGACACCGACCTTGTCTCCCTCATCGGCGGCTCGGACACCGTCGTAGAGGTCGCAGCCGGCACCCGCGAGGGGGATCCAGCCGCAGACCATCAGGCCGAGTTCCTTGAGTACCTCGTCGTCGACCGTGTGTCCGCCGATCAGTACAGGTGCCGGGCTGGGCTCGTAGATCCTGGCGCCGTTCCTGTTGTCCTGCGCCTGGTACCGCACATCGCCGTTGCCGTGGTCGCAGTACGGCCTGCCCATGCTGACGCCGCAGGTCGAGGTATTGGAGAAGACCTCGGCAGGGACGGTGTTGCCGGTGCTCGACGTGGCGGACGTACCACCGCCACCTCCGCCGCCACCACCGGTTTCCCGGCCGCTGGAGCCCTTACCCGTGTAGCAGCCGTGCCGGATGCACTCCTTCTCCTCCTCGCTGGAAGCATTCTTGATCGCCTCGGTCGACTGCTCAAAGCACGCCTGGGTGACACACGAGCCGGGGTCCTGGAGGCCCGTCGGGTCGGAGGAGGTGGCCGGGTGCTGGTTGGCGTAGCTGTAGCCGTTGAGCGACTGGTGCTGGTCCAGGGTCAGGAGCGGGTCGACGCTGATGAACTGACCGCGAGGCCGGAGTCGTACTGACGGGCTCCGATATGGGTCAGATTGGTCCCGGCGTCCACCGGCTTGCCGAGGAAGCCCCCTCGCCGGACACGAACCGCGCGTCACCGAAGAACCCGGCGGAACGGTCCTCATCAAGGCCGACCTCACCACCGCCCTCGTCTCCCGCTGGCTGCACCTGCTCGCCGTCCTCGACTTAGGCGCCGCCTACGGACTGCGCAGCACCGAGGACCGCCGGACCGCCGGGCTCCGCTTCGACCTACCGGAGGATCCCCGCCCATGGCACCCCCGACGGGCCCGCCGCACCCGTTCGCCAAAGGCCACGGCGCCGAGAACGACTTCATCCTCCTCCCCGGACCCGACCGCATCACCGTCACTGTCGGCGGACACACCTGGCAGGCCCTCCACGTCGACCTCGGCAACCCCCACGCCGTCGCCCTGGTCGACGACCTCACCCACCCCGGCCCCGTCACCACCCCACCCGCCGACGCCTACCCCCACGGCGTCACGGTCGAGTTCGCCCTTCGGCGCGGGCCCCGCCACCTCGCCCTGCGCGTCCACTGACGGCGGCGCCGGCGAAACCCGCTCCTGCGGCACCGGCGCCTGCGCCGCCGTCACCGCCGCCATCCACCACACCCGACAGGCCCCCGAGCCCGGCACCTGGACCGTCGACACCACAGGAGACCGACTCACCGTCACCCTCCACCCCGACCGGACCATGGACCTCACCGGCCCCGCCGAGATCACCGCCCACGGCACCCTCACTCTCGCCCCGCAGGTGGACCGCTCGTCCCGGCCCCGCAGTGTCTGACCCGACTGAACACGGACGCCGCCGTTCCGACCTGCAGGCCCGGCGTTTGGCAAAGCGGCGCGCCAGCCTCCGACCAGGGAACTTCCGCCGAGGGACTCGCCACCGGGGCGGCCGGGACAGGTCAGGGGCAGGGCGGAGCACCGCGTGATGACGCGCCGGCGCGGCGCGGAATGAGACATTGCCGCAGGCTTCGGATCGCCCGGAGATGCCCGCTTCATCCTCCCGCCAGCTGCGCCGGTGATGTTACTGACCTGTCAGTTCGAGGGGAGGAGCCCTCTCCGGATGCTGTGCGTGACGGTCCGCGCACTTCGGGCCACGGCCGCGTGCCGGGTTGCCGGTGGCCGCGGCGCTCTGATTCCTTGTGCCTGCTGATCACGGGGGCCGACAGCGCAGTGCCGCACCGCGCCCTGCCGGATGTCCGGCAGCCCCTCCCCGTGTTCCGGCACTCAACACACGTTCCATAACGGGAGGAACCCCTATGCGCTCCAAGCGACTCTTACCCCTGGGCGGCGCCTGCGCGCTGCTGATGGCAGCCGGGACGATCGCAGCGCCCGCGGCGCAGGCGGCCGAGGAACCGCGCCGGAATCCCGTGGGCAACCACACCGGCGGAAGCGTCACGCCTCCGGGAGAGAACATCGCCCTCTCCGACCAGGGCAAGGACAAGACCGCGGTCACCGAGTCGTTCGCCCAGGCGGAGGACGGCCGGATCACCTGGGCCGAGTACAACAAGCGGGAAGCCCGGTATCTGAAGAAGTACAAGCGGGCCAAGCGGATCTCCGCGCACAGCTCGGTCGCGCCCAAGGAGAGGACGCTCAAGCTGACCCACTACGCGCAGAAGAACAACTTCTTCTGCGGCCCCGCGACCGGCATCATGATGGTGAAGATGGCCGACGGCAAGATCCGCAGCAAGTACAACAGGAACAAGTTCAACCAGACCAACATGGGCAACAGGTCGCACATGGACACCGCGCGGGCCGGTCTGACGGACTGGACCACCAAGCAGTTCGAGAGGGGCATCGACCGGTGGCGCGGTGAGAACTGGTACGTCCAGGTCCCCAGCCCGTCGGGTAAGCAGGCGGTGAAGACGATGCGGCACAGCATCGGCAACAACGGCATGCCGATCGCGGCCGACACCGTCGAGTTCCGCAACGGGCCGCACTACAACAGCCACCCGCGCAACCTCACGATCGGGCACTGGATCACCGCCTACGGCTACACATCCAAGGGCAGCAAGAGCAAGTGGGCCGACCCCTCGACATCGGTGTGGCAGGGCGTGAAGAAGAAGTTCACGGCCGGCACCAAGGGCTTCGCCGACACCTACCTCCAGTCGAACGGATACGTGTACTGACATGCGCGTCAGCCCGGCGTTAGCCCTCGTTCTCCTCCTCGCCGGGCTGACCGCCTGCACCGGCGACGAGGACACCCGCCCCTCGCCCGCACAGTCCACCCGGGCCGAGCCGTCCCCGGCCGCGTCGCCCGGCCATGGGAGCGCCCGGGGCATGTCCTTCACCGTCGCCGCCACCGTCCGCCGGGCCGACGCGGTCCCGATCGGCCGACCGGAGCAGCGGCCGTACGAGCGGCCCTTCCGCTCCGCCTCCGACCTCGGCCAGGGTCGCACCGCGGCCGGTCTCGATCTGACGGCCGACGGCCGCCTGATCACCTCGTCCGATCCGAAGGCCCGGACGGTGGACGGCCGACTGAGGATCGGCCAGTCCCGGATGGGGCTCCAGACAGCGGACGGCTTCACCCCGTTTCCCCCGGCACCACGGGGATCGTGCCGGAACAAGGGGCCCCGGCAGGCCCCTTACGCGGACGAGCAGAACGGCGTCGTCGCCTGGGCGGAGACCACCACCACCAACCTCTACCGCTTCGACTGGTGCGTCTTCGCCCACCACCCCAGGACCGGCCGCACCACCCTGCTGGGCGACTCCCACACCCTCACCCGGGGCAAGCCGATGCCCGAGGCCCAGGACGGATCGGGACTCTCCCTCGGCACCGACACCGCCTACTGGGCCACCGCCCACCCCCTGCCCGGCAAGAAGAACGCCTTCGGCACCAGGATCGTCGCCGCACCGCTCACCGCCCGGACCCCGGGATTCCACACCGTCGTGGAACGGGCGAAGCTCCCCCAGGCCCTCGGGAAGTCCCTCTTCTACGTCCGCACCGCCGACGTCACCCCGGAGCTCCGCAAGGACCGCTTCGAGATCCACCGCCTCGACCCCGGCGGAACCGACACCGTCGTCGCCCACGGCACCCTCGCGAAAGGACAGTCCGTCTCCACCCTCGCGGTCAGCAAGGACCGAATCACCTGGACCATCGCCACCCACACCAGAACTTCCGGCCTCCTCTACTCCCTCGACCTGCGCACCAACCGCGCCCTCACCATCGCCCTGGGTCACTCCGCCCCGGCCACCATGGCCCTCCGCGCCACCGACCGCTTCCTCGCCTGGGGCGGCGCCGACGAAGGTGACGCCGGCCAGTACCTCTACGACCTCCCCCGCAACAAGCTCTGGCGCCTGGGCTCCCAGCCCGGATACAGCGTCGCCCACGCAGCCGGCGACCACGTTGCCTGGGCCAAGCTCTCACAACCGAAAAGAGGCCCCGGGACCTCCACCTACACCGTCGCCCGATGGAAATAGCCCAGTCCCCAACCTGGCCGTCCCAACAGCCAGTCCCAGCGGCGCGGTACGTCACCACCCCGGGGTGAGAGTCCCCGCTTCTGATCCCGGCTCCGAGGTGTGGTGACCGGTGTGGCGTGACCACGGGACGGCCAGTGATCCGGGTCCCCACTCCGAGTGCAATCACCCTGGTGAGGTCTGGATACGGCGAAGCACGGCCCGGCAGGACCTCCGGTGACTCCGTGAGATCCACCGCCTGACCCGGTAGCCCGGCGCCGCGCCCGCAAAGCCGTCCCATATCTACGGTGAGTGACTGGGATTCTGGTCTGGTCCGTTTCGGTTGCTGGAGGGTCGCATAGAGGCTGATCCCGCCCTCTATTGGGCTGATCATATTGGCATATGTGCATTTCAGGGTTTTGCTGGTGATCTCGGCTGGTGGCGGCGGACCGTGCTGGTAGTGGCGGGACGGAGCCCGTGTCGTTGGCGTGGTGCCGCGTCTTCGTCCTGCTGGTGGGTGGTGATCCGCCGTGGCTGTGATCGGGGGTGTCAGCGCGAGCCGCTATCACGAGCTGGTGGCGTCGTCGCTTCGTCAGGTCGAAGTCCATTCCGTTGCCCAGTGGGCCTTGGGTGATGCTGTGCTGGAGATCGAGCCGATGCGTGAGCATGGCGGTCATCTGCGGGTTCCCGAGGATGGGCAGAGCGTGGAGGACTCGCTGAAGGTCTTCGCCGAGGAGGTGGGTCTGTCGGTGGCGACGGTGCGGACGTATCGGTGGGTGGCGGCGAAGTGGCCGGCCGAGCGACGGGTGGCCGGGGTGTCGTGGGAGGTCCACAAGATCCTGGCATCGGCGCCGGACCCGTTCGAGGTGATCGCGCATCCGCCGTTGAACGAGCGGACGGGGCGGCGGTCGTGGGACGGGGAGGCGGCGAAGCGGGTGGTCGGGTGGAAGACGTCCACGGCGGTCACGGTGGAGGAGAAGGTCGAGGCGGTCGCGGAGCTGGTGCGGGACGAGGCGGTGGCCTGCCGGGTGGCGGCCGACCTGCTCAAGCGCCGGGAAGTGGCGTTCGTGGCCATGCGGGACACGGATGCCCGCTACATGGTGAACGAGATCCAGTTCGAGCAGGCCGACGAGGACGACGAACTGGACGAGGAGTACCGGGACGTCCTGGCCCGCGACAACGAAGAAGAGGCCGGTGGGGACGGTGAGCGGTTCGACGACCCGGCAACCGCGTGGTCCGCCGGTGGCACCGTCAGATGGAATTCACCGATCTGATGGCCGTCTGCGAGGGCTTCATCGCGGGCGCGGCCCGGCTGGTGCCGAAGATGCGGGGGCAGGAGTTCACCGACCGGCACGAGCGGGTCAGCACCGTGCTGGAGAAGTTACGGGCGACGGCGGACTGGATCGAGACCGCCGTGGCGACGGGGCAGACGGATCTGGACGAGGTGCTGGCCCAGTTGCTGCGGGGCGAGCAGTGGCGCGGGGGCTGCCCGCCCATGTTCATGGTGAGGTGGTGCGCAAGGCGCTGGTCGAGGCCCGGCCAGCCGGAGCGAGTCCGGCCCAGCTGTGCCATGCGACCCGGCGGACGCCCTCTCCCCACGCGGCAAGTTTCATAGCGTAGTTGAGTTCGCGGATTGAGTAGTAGCCGTTGCCCTCGGGCCTCAGCACGAAGACCTGGCGGTTGATCTCGTACTGGTCGGTCCCGCGGTAGGGCGGTTGGAGGAGGACACGCCCGCGGTCGGTGGTCAGTACCCGTCCACCGAGCTTCTGCGCGAAGAGGTACTTGTCGTTGTCCAGGGCGAGGAGATGCCAGGTCTGGGAGAGACTGGGGGTTCCCGGACTGCTCCCACCTTGTAGGCGTATTCCGGCTGCGGCGTGATGGACGGCATGGGTCTCCCTCAGGTCAGCTTCACCAGACCGGGGAATCATTCACAGCCGTACACGAGTCCCCCAGAGCTTTACCCGCCATATCCACACGCGTCCGGTCATACCGCCTTGACAACTGTCACCAGATCTCTCCACCAACAGCCAAATCACCTGGCGCTCCCGCTACCGAGCGTTGCTACGCGAGGGGATGTGGGACGGCTTCTGACCTTGTCTTTTATGGTCCAGGTCGGTTTCGTTCGGTGATGCTTTCTGGTCGTTTCGCTGTTTTGCCCACGTCGTAGCGGGTGGCGGGCTGTCTGTTCTTCGAGCCGGGTGGTCGTCCGGGGCCCGGTCGTGAGGGTTTCGGCGCACGGGCGGGACAGGCGAGGTTCGGGCGGAGGTTCCTGAACCCCCGGCGGACGCGGGCCGGGGTGAGCCGGCCGGGTTAGGCGGGCTTCTCCCAGGGATGGCGGAGGTCGGCGGCGGCTGGGCGGAGGAGGCGGAGCTGGGTGTGGGCGGCGATGACGATCCACGTCCAGCGGTCGCCGGCCTCGGGGGTGCGGAGCTTCGGCCGGGTCCACCCCAGGGTCTGTTTCATGAGACGGAAGGTGTGTTCCAGGTCGAAGCGCCTCAGGAACGCCTGCCATCGGACATCGACATCCTCGCCGGTCAGGCCGGTGGCGGACGACCACAGCCAGACCGGCAGCGGGTCTCCGCCGCCGGGGAGGCGGTCGACCTGGAGGCGGATGAGGGTGCCCTCGATGACCGGCAGGGGGCCGGTGTGGTCGATCCACGCGGAGCGCGTGGTCAGCCTCGGGTGGATGCGGTCCCAGGCCGCTGCCTGGGCGGTGCCGTACCGGTCGGTGACCTGCACGGTCGCCGCGTCGGGTTCGCCCCAGGTCCCGGGTTTGGTGGAGTGGAACTCCTTGCCGTGCTTGGGCGGGTGACCGCCGCGAGGGTGGGCCCGGTAGTACTCCTCGCGGGAGGGAGCCGGGCGGCGCATGACCCGGTCCGCGCGCATCCGGCCGAGGACCTCGACCGGCAGACCGTGCAGGAGGTGGGCCATGCGCGGCGCGTCGTATCCGGCGTCGAACACGATCAGGATGTTCCGGTCGCCGGTGTGCCAGCGGCCCATCTCGATCAGGTCGGTGACCACTCGGCGGACTTGGGCGGCGGTGACCTCGGCTACGTCGTCGGCAGGTCCCAGGCGGACGGCGTCCAGGAGCTGGCACCAGGACGTCCGGCCGCATTCGAGGGCGGCGACGAAGGAGTACGGCCAGCCGGGTATCAGCTGGTCCGAGGAGCGGCCGCTGCGGCCGTAGACGTGGCAGAAGAGGCGGTCCGCGCTGGTCGGGGCGTCAGGGCGGAGCCAGTGGCTGACGTCTACCGCGAGGACCAGGCGTCCGTCGGCGGCCTGGGGCATGGGCAGGCCGGCCATGACCTGCCGCAGCCGGGGCACGTCAATGGTCCCGTTGTTCAGCGCGTCGTACAGGGCGCCGTGCCCGCGCCGGTGTTCGGCCACCAGCGTCAGGTCCACCGGTGTTCTCACCGGGCCGTCGGCACACAGCAACGCGTCGGTGAGATCGAACAGCTCGTCCCCACGCGAGGTCAGGCAGTCGAACAGGTCGTCCCGGAAGCGTGACGCCTTCGCGAACACTTCCCCAGGACCGATGTCAGGCAGCAGACTCACTCTCACGGCCTTCGTCTTGGTCGGAGCACATGATCAGACGAAGGCCGGCCCCCACGTCCGGCGAATGCCCAGGTGAGCAGCCCAGTTCGAGGCCCATTTCGACACCGGACCCCTCCGCGGTGCCGACAGCTGGGGATGACGTCAGCCGGCAAACCGGCGAGACCCTATGTGCCCACCGTGCCGTGCACGAATCGCCGAAGGTGCGCACGCACGGCGTCAGGCTGCTCCAGCCAGGGCTCGTGCCCAGCGCCCTCGACCTGCGTCAGTGGAAGATCGAGCCGGAGCGCAAGTGATTCAAGAGCCGACACAGGGCGGGGATCGTCAGCCCCACCGAGGAGTTCCGTTCGCGCGGGCAGGCACGCGCGCAGCTCGGCAAGATGATCATCGAGCGGGTCCGCGCGTTCTCCCCTGCCCAGTTCGCCATTCATGGTCCAGTTGACGGGGCGACGCCGCTGGGCTCCCTGCGCGGCCCAGTGCCACCCGCGTTCGGGATCGGCGTGGTCGGTGAACCAGGCCAGCGTGAGCAGCTCGACTTCCTGTTCCTCCGTGCGGTCCGGCAACTCCTCCAAAGCGCGGAGCCGCTCCTGCTGTGTCGCGGACATGCGGCGATCACGCTCCGCTCGGTCCCCGGAGCGCCAATCACCGACGAACGGCCCGCACATCAACAGCATCGCGGCAACCCGGTCAGAGTGCGCCAGACAGAACCGGCTCGCCAGGTCAGTGCCGTAGGAATGCCCAATCAGCACGGCTTCAGATACGTCCCATGCGTCGAGCAGCTCGGCGAGATCGTCGACATGCAGGGCGAGAGAATGGCGCCCCCGCCACGGTGACCGGCCCGTGCCGCGCTGGTCATACCGGTACACGGGCGCAAGGTCCGCGATCATGGCGGCTACATCGCCCAAGTAGTCCGGCAGACCCGGACCGCCATGGAGCATGACCACGGGCGGCCGCCGGGTGGTGTCTCCCAGCGCCATCCAGCGCAACTGCGCCTCGTCCGTCATCAACACGAGGCCCTGCGTCTCCATCAAGGTCACTGCGGAGAACCTACCGGTCTCACTGAGGCCCCGCCAAAGGTTAAATAGCAAGCTGACACCGAGGCCCGCCAACCGTGTCACACTCCCCGCAAGCGGAGTGTCAACGATCTCCCTGCTGCCCTGGTGGTGAACCTCCCTGAATGTCCTCTGACACTGAACCTGGGTCGTCTGTCACCGAAGTTGGGCCGACGAGGGGGGTGCGAACGGTCGAGATGGGAACGATCGGTGAGCCCGCGCACCGATCGCAGGCTTCGCTCAGTTCTTACGTGCAGTTACCAGAGCGAAGGAGAGGTATTCGCCGCCGTCCGCGGTGAGCATCTCGATGACAGGCTGGTTTGTACTCTGACCGTTGGGGTGATGCTCAGCGCCTGCCTGGGCCCAGAGCAGCCAGTCCCGCCAGGCATTCTGCTGCAGACGCGCGGATGTGACCGTGACCAATTCGGTGATCTCCCAGTGGAAGCGCCACCACTCCGCCGTGTGCCAGGCGATGGCTTCCCAGCCGACCAGATTCTTGATGTGGGACGGGATCGTGCCGAGCTCACGGATCTCCCGTGTCATGGCGGGGGTCGCCATGCCCAGCTGCCCGCCAGGCCGGAGAAACCGCAGCAGGTAGGGCAAGTAGCTGTCTGCCGTGCCGAAGTACTCGAAGGCGTCCACGCTGACGATCGCGTCGAAGCTCTGCTCCTCGAACGGCAGGGTGTGCGCCTCTGCTCGCACAGCCTCCACCCGGTCTCCGACACCCGCCTCAGCGAAGACGGCTGCCGCCTGTTCGGGGGCTATCCACAGGTCGGCGGCGACGACCTCGACTCCGTACTCGCGTGCCAGAAACACCGACGTGGCGCCCTTGCCGGAGCCAAGGTCGAGAACCCGCATACCCGGGTGCAGGTCAAGATCGTGAGCAAGGTCCTCCAGCATCCACAGCGGGTTCGGCCCCATGTCGAGGTCAAGCAGCCATGCGGGGTCATAGCGAGAGGAGAGCGGATAGCGGTCCGGCCGGAAGAGGTCACTCAAGGTAGTCACGAGCACGGACCTAAGCTGATTCCGTGCCCGGCCGCAACCCGTTTTCCCTGTGCCCCACCGGTCGGCCGAGGGCCAAGGGGAGGAGCGTCGTGGCTGTCCAACTTCAGTGACAGACGTCCAGGTTCAGTGTCAGGAGACACTGAACCAACCGGCAGCAGCCTGTGACGACTGGCTGCAACTGTGAGCCGCGCACGGCGTCTCCGCAGGTGAAAGCCCTGTGGCGTGACCCTGTGAGCAGTGAGCGGATGCCTGTGACGGACGGTCCTGTCCTCTGACACGGGATCTTGACTGTTTGTCACTCGATCTTGGCTGGCGGCAGACGTGCCTGACCTGTGGAGCTGTCATCCCTGGCCGTGCAAGGATCCCTGTCGTGGCAGACGGAGGCGTGTGGAGTACCGGATCGCCGGGCGAGGCGATGGCGGAAGGCGACGGCCTGGTGTCGTTGCTGGGCCGGACCGCCCTCCGGGAGCCGCTCGGGCGGGTTGTGATCACGACCGTCGTCTGCAGATGGTGCGACTGGGACCAGTTCGAAGTGGCCGGAGACGAGTGCTTCTGCGAGGGCTGCTGCCTGCCGGTCGGCCTAGTGGACGGAGATGTCTACGCAGGCGGATCCGCCTGGGAGCTCGCGCCATCCGTCTCTCCACTGCCCTGGCCGCGCGAGCTCTTCCGCAGATCGGCGGACCCGGCATGCCCCGCCGGACACCGCGTGTTTCAGGTGGCGGTCGCTTTTGTCCTTGCCGCGGACGGCCGGGTTCGCCGCCTGTCGGTCGGCCTGCAGTGTCCGGTCGACGGGGCACTGTGCCTCCATCTCGACAACGTGCACGTGGTGTCGAGCAGGACCTGACGCCGGCCTCGCCCGGCGAGTCGGCCCAGGCACGCTTGGCCAGAGTGCCCGGTGCGAACGGCCCGCAATGGCACTCAAGATCATTTGGCAATCGGTCAAGGTCAGCTGTCAGAGGCCAAGCGGGGCCGGCCTCTCCGCTCCGGCGGCTGCATAGCATCGCAGATCTGCGATGCTCCGCATGACGTCTCTGCACGACTTCTGCATGCAGCGACTGTGTCCGTGCCGCTCGCCGCCCCTGTCACCTGTGCGTTTCCCCTCCAGGGGAACGACGTAACGCTTCGGCCGTACCGGTGTACGCGGCCCTGATCGTTCTGGTTCTCCGGAACAACACGGTTCACCTGGTGCTACCGGTCAGGGGCTTCCACCCGCGGGCTTCCATCCTGCAGACGTCGGGCTTCACGTCCCTTTACCGGAAGCGGCATAGCGGGTGAGATCGACACCAGCCGAGCGGGCCTCCTTGAGTCGGAGGCCGCCGCCCGCACTTGGACGAACGGCTCGGCAAGACGGTGGGCGGGAGGGCCGTGACCTCCGTGAACGCCGCTGCCCTCACCCAGTCCTCCACCGCCATCCCCGGTATCGGCCTGTACTCGGGCCTGCTGCGCGGCGTACTCGGCGAGGGCCTGGTCCCGCCGATCCGCCGGCTCGCGGCCCTGTGGGACCAGCTCACCGGAGCCGCCCCGCTCGATCTGGACGACGAGGGCAGGATCCGCCTGGACAGCTGGGAGCTCGCCGACGTCGAATGGTTCCGGGCCGAGGTGCGGCGTCTGTACGGGTTCTCAGTGCCCGGCGTCGACTGCACTGCCACCGTTGCCACCGGCGTCCCCTGGCCCGATCACCCCCCTGAACCGGTGACCCCGGTGGTTGATCCGGCTGTCAAAGCCCAATAATCTGACTAAATGGTGCAGAGTGCGGCGAGTGATGTCGACGGCTACCTGGCCGAGGTCCCCGAGGAGCGCAGGGCCGCGCTGACCGGGCTGCGGGAGCTGTGTCGCACGGAGCTGGTGGGCTTCGAGGAGGTCATGGCGTACGGGATGCCCGCCTACCGGCGGGACGGTACCGCGGAGATCGCGTTCGCCGCC
This sequence comes from Streptomyces sp. NPDC000594, assembly GCF_040299965.1. NCBI lineage: Bacteria > Bacillati > Actinomycetota > Actinomycetes > Kitasatosporales > Streptomycetaceae > Streptomyces > Streptomyces sp. NPDC000594. The sequence goes on from NZ_JBEPCY010000039.1 coordinate 37,428, forward strand.
CAGAAGCGGTACATCTCCTTCTACCTCCTGCGCGGTGATGTCCGCGAGGCGTTCGGGGAGCGGTTGGCCGGACAGGACATGGGCAAGGGCTGTCTGCGGTTCCGGGGGCCGGAGAGCATCGACTTCGACCTGGTACGGGATCTGCTCAGGGCCACCGCGGCCCGACGGCCCGGCGTGGCCTGCTGATCCCGCCCGGCCGTCGGGTCGTGGGCACGGCGTGACCGGGCGCGACCTCCGGCGCAGCCGAACTCCCGCTTCGGCGCCGGCCACAGCCGGTACGACGTTCCGGCATCAGCTGGTCCGATTCTCGTGAACCGGCGACGCGGAGGCAGCTCCGGCAGATACCTTGCTCGCAGCAGACCTCCACGCGAAAGAGCCGATCAGATGCAGGTAAAGGAAAACTCCATGATCACGTGACAACACCGCAGGTCACGAGGTGTTCGCCCCGCCCGCGCCGAGGCGGCTCGTCATCAGCGCGAGCGAAAGCGCGCCGGGCGTACGGGACCAGTAGGGATGGCTCTGGTTCCGGCACAACCCGAACAGCGCGGACGTCCTCGCGGCGACGAAGGCCGCCGAAGCGGCCCGGGAACGCACTGCGCAGCACCTCCTGGGCGTACGGATGGAGCAGCTGCGCGAGCGGCCCGCCGCCCCCACCGAGCAGACCGCGTCGTGGGCGGAGCGGCTGCCTGAGCTCGCCGCGCGCCCGCTGGACGGCGACGCCACCGGGGCGGTGACTGCATGACCAGCGAGCTGAGCGGTGTCGACCTCGCCCGCTGGGTCCTGGTTGCGGCCCGGGAGGCGGCGGAGAAGAACGGCTCCGCCACCAGGAAGTCGAAGCGGCGCACCACCACCGTCGTACGGCGCGATGGCCGCGAGCCGCTGGGACTGGGCAGCGCGATCGGCCGGATGATGACCGAGCCGGCCTGGTCACCCCGGCCGCCGGCGGCATCGTCCTCGCCTACTCCGACCCCCATCCTCGCCGCAGTCATGCCCGAGCTCACCGGGCGTGTGAAGGCCGTGGCCTTCGACACGGACACCGGCCGCCTGGACCTGGCCCCGATGCCCTGGCTGTCGGCACGAAGCTGCGCCGGAGCGCGCCGAAACTGATCGCGGCGGCCAACAAACGGGTGCCGAACGCGAACATCCGCACCCTGAACGTCCTGGCCCCCCATCAATGAAGGCCAGCCCCGGCAAGGTGGCTGCCGACCTGGCCCCACAGTCGGCCGTGCCCCTCGCGCCGGGGGAGCGCCGGATCCCGTCGGACGGCTACCGCCTTGCGATCGAGGCGCACGCCAGGCCGTGCCACCGCCCCGGGTGGATCCGGGTATCGCGGCAGACGAAGGCGATGCGGGAAACGTCGCGCCGGGCGTTCCCCGAGCCCGACGTCGCCCCCAACGATGCGTCGGCCCCGATTGACCAGGCCCGCCTCCAACGCCGCCGCCAGGCCGCGGCGACCGAGGCCGCCGCGCTGTGCCGGGCACGTGCTGAGCGGGCGGGAACGTCCATCCGCGTAACCGTGCCGTGGTCGTTGGTCAGGACGGGGTAGGTGGTGCCCGCACAGCATGGTCGAGCGCGACGACGTCGAGGGGGAGGCCCTGGTGAGTGAGGGGACACAGGTCAGGCTCGGGTTTTGTGAGATCGCGGCGAGGCGGGTGGCCTCGTTGACCTTGCGCTGCTGGCACGGGTCTCCTCCAGCGATGTCGGCGCCGGGTCCTCCTGGCGGTCCGGGTCAGTCGGGATCCATGCGCCGCTGGCCGGGGCCCGGGGGCGATGAACGGGTGCCGGGCTCAGTCGGTGGTGATGCCGCGTGCGGCGAAGATCTCCGCCGCGTCCGGCACCGTCAGGACGCCGTCTTCCACGAAGGTGACCTCCCGCAGGTTGGGCAGGAGTGCGAGGTCGTCGAGCGAGCGGACGTCGAACAGATCGTCCTCGCCGTCCCAGGCGGGGGCGCAGTGGGTGAAGACGTCCGCGTCGGCGTCGAAGCACAGTTCCTCGACGCGGGAGAGGAGCTCGGCCGGGATCTCCAGGGTTTCGAAGTGGGCCCGGGACTCCGGCAGTACCTCGGTGTGGAGGCTGTTCTCCAGGACATAGGAGGCGGGGTCGCCGATCCCTCGTCCGGCCAGCCGTGCGGGCAGATCGTAGACCGGGAGGAGCGGTTCGGGGCCGTACATGAGCTCCTCGATGACGAGCAGCTTGAGGTTGAAGTCGCGGAACTGGCTCATGGGACAGGAGTACCACGGAGGTACGACACGGTCCCTCCGACCGGGACCTGCGGGCGGCCGAGGTCGACCGCGCTCGGGTCTGCGGATGGCGCATGCCCCGGCAAGGAGGAAGGAGGGGGGCGGACAGAGCGCACAGCTCACGGACCTCCATGCCCCTCGGTACGCGGCCACTGGCTGATCCTGGCCCTGGTACTGGCCGTGGTCTGGGCGTTCCTGGTCATCGTGCCGCGCTGCCTGCTGCTGCTGGTGGCGGCCGCCTGGCTCAGCCTGTTCACCGTGTTCGGGGCCGGCGCCCTCTCCCTGGGGCGAGAAGTGCGGCCGGATGAAGTGTGCCGACCGCTCGGCTTGCCGGCGTCAGCCGGGATGCTGCCTTTGAGGTCGGGGTGCTGCCTCCGGGGTCCGGACGATCTGGCCGGGGTGCGGGCCGTAGGCCAGGACGACCTGCCCGTTGGGCTGCTGCGGTTGTCCCGTGATCCTGTGGGTCGGGGCGGGCAACAGGTCGAGCGGGTGACGCCGGATGTGCCAGGTCTGGTAGGCGATCAATGCGGTGAGCACTCCCACCAGCATCACCGAGCCCCACAGGGTGCCCAGCCCGAGTCCTCCCTCGCTGACGGGTTTGGTGATCGAGTCACCAGCGGCGGCACTCAGTGGGCGGGTCAGGACGAATGCCACCCAGAACAACACCATGCTGTTGATGCTGGTCAGATAGTGGGCGGCGAGCAGCAGCAGCATGATTGCGGAGATGACGAAGAAGGCGTTGCGGAATCCCAGTCCGGTGCCGTGGGCCAGCCAGTCCCCGCTGGCGGTACCGAGGGTGTTGGACACCAGGATCGCGATCCAGTAGAGGGTCTCACCCTTGCGGGTGGCGATTTTCTCGACGTCGTAGGTCTGCCCGGTTCGCCACCACACCAGGAAGATGACCACCAGAATGCTGGTGAGGATGATGGCGCCGGGCCCATAGCCGATCCCATTTCTTGTCACGGTGCTGGAGTGGCCGATTCCACGGTCCATGAGATCCGATATCGAGGTGCCGACGATGCTGGTACTGAAGATCACTGTCCAGAAGAGACCCGGATGGAAGCGTTTGGCTCGCAGTTGCAGGAGAGCGACGATGGCGAAGAATACGAAGAAGATGATCGCGCAGGTCGCGTAACCGATTTTGAGTTCGATCGCGAACTGGTCACTTGCGGTTTCTCCGAGGGTGACAGCGATGATTTTCAGCGCCCAGAACAGCGCCGTCACGAGCGGTAGCTTCCGCAGCACATACCTCGCCGGGGAGGCCGCCACGTTGGGCTGGACGGAAACGGTGGCAGTCATGCCGGTGTCTCCTTTCCCTTCAGTTTTGTCGGTGCGCTACGGCGGTCCGGGCGGGCGGGGAATCTCTGCCTGACCCGCCTCGGGGGCCTGCGGTGGTGGGCGTATCACCAGTCGCCTCTGGCGGTGTCCGGCCTCGGTTGTGGGGCAGCGCCACGAGGACCTGGTGGCAGAAGGGAGCGCTGGCCGATACGCAGGTGAAGGGCCATGTGGGCATGACCGTGTCGCGCGGCATTGGCGGCGAGTTCGCTGACCACGAGAACGGCGGCTTGACATTCCTCGTCGCATATTCCCCAGGAATGCAACACGCTGGCGGTAAAGTCTCGGTAGGTCCGCACGCAGGGCCCTCGTGCGGGTATCGCGAGAAAGACTTGACCATAATGGCCGCCATATTGCGCGGACAGGCCTGTTTTTTCCAGATGGCATGCTGGAGGAATTCCTGAGCGAGGCGCGGCCGGGGCCGATCATCATGCAATTGCACTGCCGACCCCACCCGTCGGCGTATCGTGCCGGGCATCGGTTCGCGCCTGGTGCGATGGTTGGTCATGGCGCCTGTCCTCGTCCTGTAGGAGCGGCCACCCCCGCGGGCACTACACAGCCTGCGCCCAGGCTCCTGAGAGAGGGCTGAGAACCGCTCCGGCTCTCAGCCCCCTCTCAGCAAGCCACCCCCTACGGTGCGGCACAGAGTGGTAGGAGGCGATCATGAGGGTGCTGATCATCGAGGACGAACGCGGTCTCGCCGACGGGCTCGCCTGCGGTCTCGCCGAGGAGGGCTTCGTCGCCGATATCGCCTACGAGGGCGTGGACGGCCTCTGGCGCGCCCTTCACCAGCAGCAGGACGTCATCGTGCTGGACATCATGCTGCCCGGACTGTCCGGGTACGAAATCCTCAAGCGGCTGCGGGCTGCCGACGTATGGACCCCGGTGTTGATGCTCACCGCCAAGGACGGGGAGTACGACGAGGCGGATGCCCTCGACCTTGGAGCCGACGACTACCTGAGCAAACCGTTCTCCTACGTCGTACTCGTCGCGCACCTGCGGGCACTGCTGCGACGCGGGGCGCCGGCCCGGCCGGCGGTGCTCGCGGCCGACGACCTCACTCTGGATCCCGCCTCTCGCCGGTGCCGCCGCGCAGGACAGGAAATCACTTTGACCGCACGGGAGTTCGCACTGCTGGAATTCCTGCTCCGCCATCGCGACGAGGTGGTCAGCAAGACCGACATCGTCGCCCATGTGTGGGACGAGAATTTCGACGGCGACCTCAATATCGTCGAGGTTTATGTCGGCTACCTGCGACGCAAGGTCGACGTCCCTTTCGAGCGCCCTTTGATCGAGACCGTTCGCGGGGCCGGCTACCGGCTGCGCGACAGGTGACGCGATGGGCACCCCCATCCGGGACTGGTGGTCCCGCCGGTCGCTGCGGCTGCGGCTGACAACAGCCGCAGCGCTCGTGATCACGGTGGGGCTGGTGGGTGCCTCCGTGGCGCTGCTCGCCTGGCTGCGCATCAGCCTCACCAGCGGCCTCGACCAGGCCGCGTGGCAGAGGGCCCAGGCCGTCGCGGAAATCGTCGACTCGGGCAAACTCCCTGCCGCACTGCCTTCCCCCGGCGACCGTGACATCACCGTCCAGGTCATCGACAAACAAGGCTCGGTCCGGTCCAGCTCACCGAACCTGCAAGGCCAAAGCAGAGTGTTCGCCTTCCCACCGACCGCCTCCGACGAACCGCATGCCCGCAGCCTCCGGTACCTGCCCCACGCCGAGAACACGACCTGGCGTGCCGTAGCCGTACCGGCCGGCACCCGAAAGGATCCGGTGACCGTGTATGCGGCCGTGCCCACCGAGGACGTCGACGCCAGTCTGGCCCAGCTCGGCGGCGGTCTGGCCATCGGCGTGCCACTGGTCATCACCGCGCTGACCAGCGTCGCATGGGTGCTCACCGGACGTGCGCTGTTCCCGGTCGAGGTGCTGCGCGCACAAGCCGCCGAGATCACCACCTCCGACCTCAGCCGCCGCCTCGATGTCCCTCCCTCGGCCGACGCTCTGGGCCGGCTCGCCACCACACTCAATGATCTGCTCGCGCGCTTGGAAGCCGCCACGCAAAGGCAGCGCCAGTTCATCGCGGACGCCGCCCACGAGCTGCGCAGCCCCTTGAGCAGCCTGCACACCCGACTCCAGATCACCGCCCGGCACCCCGATTCCGCCAACTGGCGCACGCTGGCCCCGGCACTGGCGGAGGACTGCGAACGGCTCGCCCGCCTTGTCGACGACCTGGTGTGGCTGGCCCGCCTCGACGCCCGCCCTCGGCTCCGCAAGCAGCCCACAGACCTGGACGAGATCGTCTTCGCCGAGGTCAGCCGCGCCCGCGAGCGCACGCAGCTCATCATCGACCAGCACGCTGTCAGCGCGGCACGCGTGGATGGCGACCCCGACGCCCTCGCGCGCGTCGTACGCAACCTGCTGGACAACGCCCTCCGGTACGCCGTCCGGCGGATCGAGGTGAGCCTCCGTGCCGGCGGCGGCACCGCGCAACTGGTCATCACCGATGACGGGCCCGGCATCCCCGAACCCGACCGACACCGCGTCTTCGACCGCTTCACCCGCCTCGATGACGCGCGCGCCAGAGACACCGGCGGCAGCGGACTCGGACTGGCCATCGTCCGCGACATCATCACCGCCCACCACGGCAGCATTGACATCGAGGACCATGCTCCCGGGGCCTGCCTTGTCGTCCGCCTTCCCGCCCATGCCAACTGAAGTGCCTACCGGTGGCAGTCCGCAAACACCGGCCAAGAGGTGTCCGGGCCGCAACCGCGCGCCGCCCTTGAGCCTCGGGACTTCTGGCACCTGGGTCGACCAGGGTTCGACGGATGGTGTGCCGCTCATCGCCCGGGCCCTTCCTCGCCATGTGTGCCGTCCCGGCCACGGCACGCCGCGCGCAGGGGTCGCTCGTGCCGAGAACCACGCCGGAGACCCTCTCGCCGCACTCGACGTGGCCCGCACCATCCCGCTCATCGCCTGCCTCCAGCAGGCGATGCTCCTGCTGCGCGGGCGCTTCTCCGGGGCGGTGGGCCGGGACCTGTTCAGCGCCGTCGCCGAGCTCGCCCGGATCGCGGCCTGGGCCGACGTCGACATGGGCCGCCACGCCACCGCCCGCCGCCGCTTCGCCCAGGCCCTGCGCCTGGCCCGCGCCGGAGGCGATGCCCGGACCGATGCGTACGTCCTCACCACCGCCGCACTCCAGCATTTCCTCCTCGGCCGCCCCGCCGGCACCGTGACCCTGGCGGAATCCGCCTGCGAGCGTGCCCGGCGCACCGCGGCGCCACGGGTGCCGACGTTCGCCCGGCTCGCGAGCGACGCCAGCGAGGTACAGCGAGGTACAGCGCGATCTCGGAAACCCGCGGGCCAGGCGGCCGACCGCCGCCCGGGATGCGGTGGAGCAGTGGGCTGGATCAAGCAACGCGACTGGTCATGCCGTCTCGTCGTACCCGGATCGCGGCTGGGGATTCCGTGTATCGCGGGCGTATCGAAAATCGCATACGCCGACGCAACAGCCTTGCGTCTTCAGTGGAGGCATGAACCACAGCGCATCACTGTTGGCGCCAGATCTGTTCGACCGGGAAAGGCCCGTGATCATGGATTCGGATTCGGTACGGGGCGTCGACCGCCGGCGGCTGTTCAGATGGGGCGGGCTGGCTACCGTCGGCGTGGCGGCGGGCGTGCCGCTGGTGGGCGCCGGGATCGGCCACGCCTACGCGGCCCCCACCGACGCGTCCGAGGACGACCGGATCCCGCAGGACACCCTGCCCGGCGGAGCTTTCGACCGATACGTGGCGCGGCTGGCCGCCGAGGGCAAGTTCTCCGGCGTGGTGCTGCTGTCGCACCGGGGCCGCACGGTCCTGTCCCGCAGCTACGGCATGGCCGACGAGGAGAAGGGGATCGCCAACCGCGAGGGCATCGCGTTCAGCCTCAGTTCGGCGGGCAAGCCGTTCAACGCTGTGGCCATCTTGCAGCTGGCGCAGCAGGGCAAGCTGCGGCTGTCGGACTCGGTGGGCGCCCACCTGACCGGCTTCGCCAAGGACATCGCCGAGCAGGTGACCGTCCACCACCTGCTGTCCGGCACGTCCAGGCTGGATTCCCCGGATGAGGACGTGCAACGCGTCTTCCAGAGCCGGGACGAGGTCCACGGGCACTACGAGCAGCGGGCCCGGCAGGCGAAACTCGTGGGCGTCCCGGGCACTCCCAACACCGGCCACGCGGAGGCGGAGGCCACCATTCCCGCGCTGATCGTGGAGGCCGTGGCCGGCACGACGTACTGGGACTACGTCCAGAAGAACGTCTTCAAGCGCTGTGGCATGACCAGCTCGGCGTTCTGCACCAGGCCGCAGTGGCTCACCGACCCGCACATCGCGCACCCGTACATGGAACTGGCCGACGGCAGCGTGGTGGACGCGCTCCGCAACCTGGACCAGGGCAGCCCGTACCCGTACCTACTCGGCAAGAACCCGGGCCGCACCTTCATCGATGCCCCTGGGGACGGCGGCTTCGCCACCGCGCCGGATCTGGTCCGCTTCGCGCAGGCGCTGACCGACGGCACGGTGCTGGACCGGCCCTGGGCCGACGTGCTCTTCGGGGCCAAGACCCCCCACGGGCCGACGTCGTTCGGTGCGTACGGGCTCGCGATCAACATCGTCAACGGCCAGTGGAAGTACCAGCGTGCCGGTGGAAACCCCGGTGTCGGCGCCAACTGGAGCATCTACCCGTACACCGGCTGGGTCGCCGTCACCCTCATCAACCGCGACTCCGACAGCCTGGTGGACATCCTCGACCGGCAGACGCAGGCCATCACCGGCGCTGCGCCCTCCGGCGGGGCGGGCGGCTGAGGTGGGAAGCCGCTCCGGTGGTGCGGGCTCCGGCGAGCCCGCGGCGCGCCGACGGTGTCACGTCGGCGCGGCGGATGCCACTGGCCGAGGTGGGCATGGGTCTACGGGACGGTGCCGATGGTGTGGCTGACCCTGCAACCGGGCCCGGGGGCGGCGTCGTCCCCGGCCGGGTGAGTCCGATCCCGTTGCGGGACCTGGTCACGATGGGGCCGGTCGGGATCGGCGGTAACCTGCTGATCTTCGCGGCGCTGGGGTTCTTCGCTCCGATGCGGTTCGCGGCGCTGGCGTCCGTGCGGCGGATCCTGGTGCTCGGGGCGAGCTGCTCGGTCCTGGTCGAGACGGCACAGTACGTCCTGCGGCCGGACAGGGTGTCGTCGATGGATGACGTACTGGTCAACGCCGCCGGCGCCGTGCTGTTCGGGCCGGCGTCGCGCCGCTGGTGGCGCACTGCGGCGGAGGTGCCGTCGGACCGGCCTCGCCCCGCGCCGGGCGACAGGGCGCGTGGCGTGTCCGGTGGGCACCCGTCGGCGCCGATTCTGTGACGACCATAGGCTTCACGCATGCGCGTACTGATCGTTGAGGACGAGCCCTATCTGGCCGAGGCGGTCCGTGCCGGTCTGCGGCTGGAGGCGATTGCCGCCGACATCGCCGGCGACGGCAACGCGGCCCTGGAATTGCTCGGCCTCAACTCGTACGACATCGCGGTCCTCGACCGTGACATCCCCGGACCCTCCGGCGACGAGGTCGCCCGGCGCATCGTCGCTTCCGGCAGCGGCATCCCGATCCTCATGCTCACCGCTGCCGACCGGATCGACGACAAGGCGTCCGGTTTCGAGCTCGGCGCCGACGACTACCTCACCAAACCGTTCGAGCTGCGGGAGCTCGTCCTGCGGCTGAGGGCGCTGGACCGCAGACGCGGGTACGCCCGGCCTCCGGTGCGCGAGATCGCGGGCCTGCGGCTCGACCCGTTCCGGCGGGAGGTCTTCCGCGACGAGCGCTATGTCGCGCTCACCCGCAAGCAGTTCGCGGTGCTGGAAGTCCTCGTCTCCGCCGAGGGCGGGGTCGTCAGGGCCGAGGAACTGCTGGAACGGGCCTGGGACGAGTACGCCAATCCCTTCACCAACGCCGTGCGCATCACCGTCTCCGCGCTGCGCAAACGGCTCGGCGAACCATGGGTCATCGCCACGGTGCCCGGCGTCGGCTACCGGATCGACACCGGTATGAAGACCGTAGCCCCGGACCGGGACATCGCCGCCCCCGGCAGTCCGTATGCATAGACCCCCGGGGCTCAGCACCCGATGGAAACTCACTCTCAGCTACGCCGGATTCGTTCTGCTCGCCGGCGTTCTCCTGCTGGCCGTGGTGTGGGGGTTCCTCCTGCGCTACGTACCGGACAGCGATGTGGGTCTTCTCAGGGTCGCACCCAACCGCTACGTCCTCCTGCAAGTCTTCGGCCCCGCCGCAGCCGCGGCGATGGGCTTCCTGCTGGTGTTCGGGCTGGTCGGGGGATGGATCCTCGCCGGCCGGATGCTCGCACCACTCACACAGATCACGGATGCGGTCCGGACAGCCGAGAACGGATCGCTGTCCCACCGGATCGGCATGAAGGGCCGCCAGGACGAATTCCGTGAACTCTCCGACGCGTTCGACTCGATGATCGAACAACTCGAATCCCACGTCGCCGAGCAGCAGCGATTCGCCGCGAACGCCTCCCACGAACTGCGCACCCCGCTGGCGATCTCACGGACGCTCCTCGATGTCGCCCGCAAGGACCCGACGCGGGAACCGGACGACCTCATCGAACGTCTGCACGCAATCAACCAGCGGGCGACCGACCTCACCGAGGCCCTCCTGCTGCTCGGCCGCGGCGACCGCGGAAACTTCACCCGCGAGAGCGTCGATCTGTCCCTCATCGCCGAAGAAGCCGCCGAAACGCTGCTTCCCTTCGCCGAACAGCGCCGGATCACGCTGGATGTCACCGGCGGACCGGCTCGGACCAGCGGCTCTGCGGAGCTCCTGTTGCGGACGGTGACGAACCTCGTCCAGAACGCCATCGTCCACAACCTCCCCGCCGATGGCACCGTAACGATCCACACCGAGGCGCACCGCGACACGAGCGTGCTGCGAGTCGAGAACACGGGTCGCCGACTCCCACCGGAACTGGTACCGACCCTCATCGAACCCTTCCAGCGGGGAACAGAACGCGTACGCACCGACGAACACGCCGGCGCCGGCCTCGGCCTGGCCATCGTGCACAGCATCGTCCGTGCCCACGAAGGGACCCTCGACCTCGTCCCCAGCCCCGCCGGCGGCCTCCTCGTCACGGTCCGGCTTCCCGGCACGCCGTAGGCAGCGTTCCCCGTTCGGGCCGGCGCTGTTCTTGGCGATCAGGCCGAGCGCCGCCGAACCTCAAGCCGCTCACCGGCCTCGCGTCCCTCCGCGTCATCCGCTGCACCACCACGGCGGCCGACCTCGCCCACGGCCGCATCATCCAGCGCGCCAAGGAGGACACGCACCGGGCCGCCCGCGGCGACCAGGACCTGCTTGAAGCCATCGCTGCCGGAGAGCACTCTCTCGAATCCTTCATGGCGATCTCCCTGGACGTCCCCACGCTGACCGTGGATACCTCGGACGGCTACCAGCCGGCATTGCCGGATATCGCAGCATTCGCCCGGCAACTGTCCACAACGGTGTGCCACCCGAACGCACAAGGGGGTAGGTCACTGCGGGGTGCAGTCCCACGGGCGGCGCGAGTAGCAGCGGTGTCGGGGCCGGAGAGCCCGTGAGCCGGGTCCGGCCCGGCGCCCTGGTACCGCCCGAGGGTCGGGCCGAGGGACGGGGCGGCAGCGACGCCGTCGATCAGTGCGGCGAGAACGGTGCAGCGGCTGTCCGGCGCGGCGACGGGCGCCGAGCGTGCCGTTGCCGAAGGTGACCGAACCGCTCGCGGTGATCCCCGTCCACGTCGCCCGGAACACCCAGAGCGCCCCCGCGCGTTCGTTCTCACCGGTCGCCGCGGTGATCAGCTCCGCGCGGTGGTCGCCGTTCAGGTCCAGCAGCCGGGTGTTCGCGCCGAAGCGGTCGAACCGCTCGGAGGCGCCCGGCACGCTGGGCGTGCTCTGGCTGAACAGCCGGGCCCCGGCACCGGTCAGTCCCTTCGCCGAGCCCCACAGGGTGACCACCGCCCCGGCGCCGTCCAGGCCGGCCACGTCCTTGCCCTCGATCCCGGCGGAGACATCCTCGTACCCGTCGCCGTCGATGTCCGCGACCGAGATCCCGGAGCCGAAGCAGTCGCCGTCGACGGCGACGCCGGGGATCCCCGGGCTGTCCTGGTTGAGGTGCGTTGCCTTCGCGCCCTGCACGCCCTGCGCGGAGCCGGGCACCACGGTAATCATGCCGCCCTTCGCCGGCGGGAGGTCGCGGTCGCTGTCGGAGCCGTCCCGGCGGCCCATGACGATGTCCGCGAACCGGTCGCCGTTCACATCGCCCAGGTCGAGGTGGTCCCCGCTGGGCAGGGCCAGGCCGTTCGCGCCGGTGACCACCCGGTATTCGGGGCCGGCGCTCTTCGGGCCACCCATCCACACCGCGAGATGACGGGAGTCGGGGTCCTCGATGTGACGGCGCGGGGCGACCAGGTCGGTGCGGCCGTCACGGTCGACATCCCCGGCGGCGAGGCCGATGGTGAAGTAGCCGCCGGTCTTCAGATGGCCGTAGTCGGAGCGGCTGCCGTCGCGCTTGAAGGGGCCGGAGAGCGCCATCATGGAGCCCGCGTTCTCGACGGTAGCGAGATCGTGGGCGCCGTCCCCGTCGAAGTCGCCGACCGCCAGATGCGTCCCTGCACCGAGGTGCGGCCCGGGGCCCGCCGTCAGCGTCGCGGAGTCCGCGAGACCCTTACGCCCGCCCCAGATCACGATGACTGTGCCAGCCTCGGGGCCATTGGAGCCGAGGCCCTCTCCCGGGGTGCCGACGATCAGGTCCGTATAGCCGTCCTGGTCGAGATCGCCGGTGGCGAGCGCCTCACCGAAGCCGTCCCCTTGTCTCGGCTCCGCCCGGGATACCCGGCTGGTCCTGGTGGATGAGCTGCCGCCGCTGGTACGGGGCCCCGGACTTCGCCCCGTACAGCACGGAGACATGCCCCGCCCACGCGACACCGTTCACGGTGCCGGAGGGCGCGGCGACGGCGCCCGCGTCCCGCCCTGCATCGTTCACCGGCACAGATGGCTCAACGCCCCCTCCTTCACCGGGTACTCCCGCTCGGCTGGCAGCAGCGCCTTCGCCGCTTCCAGCTCTCCGTTCCGTACATGCCCGTGCACCTCGTGTGCCAGACCCGTCACATCCGTGACCGAGACGATCCACTCGTCCGCGTAGCGCCGTGCTGCCTCCCCGCTCAGGCCGAGCTGGAGGGAGCGGTGGGGGAGGGGCCGGAGGTGGAGGTCGCGTTCCGGGTCCCACTGGACACGGGTCGGTGCCCGCTTCAGAGTGCGCTTCCAGTCGGCGAGGCTGGGGTGCAGGCCCCTCGCGTAGTGGGAGAGGCAGGCGTACTCCAGCGCCCAGGCGAAGCCCTCGCGGGTGATCTCCACCGCGAGGACGGTCTCCTGGCCTTCCTTCCGGCCCCAGCCGCAGCGGTACATCATCCAGAGGAAGGACGGCTTGATCCAGGTCATCCGGTCCCGCTTCCAGGCGGCCGGAAAGCGGCCATCTCGGGCGGCGGGCCCGCCGATGTGGGGCGGGTACGCCTGGTAGACGGTGATGGTGGATTCCGTATGGACGGCCCGGATCCGGTACGTGGGCTCCTGCGACCGCTGCTGTTCCTGTACTCGCTGTTCCTGCTGTTCTCGCACGGAACCAGGGTGCACGTGCCGTTCGCCGTAAGCCATCCGATTATCGGGTGCCGAAGTGCACGTACCGCGCCGGACACGGCGAACGGCCCAGGAACGGCCCTCATAGAGGAATCCCAAGTGCCGTCAGCCGCCCTGCATCCCCATGGTTCGCTGAATCAGCTCCAGCTCCACACTGGCCGGCTAGCGTTCCCGCCGAGGCGCGACGCCCGTGATGGCCATCGGGGCCCGGTGCCGCTCGTGGGGCTCGCCTCGGGCCTCGGGTTAGTACGGGAAGGGATTCGTCGATGCTGGCTGCGGAACCTGAACCCGCAGTTCGCACAGGAACGTCAGCAGCTTCTGGACGGCCTCCTCCAGACCGGGCGGGACCCCCTGCGGGCCTTCTTCGGCCGGATCTCTGAGACCGAGCGGGACTACCACAGCGGGAACAGGACGAAGGGCGCGACCGGTGCCTTGGGCAGCCCGGTGCAGCAGGGGCCGAGGCCGGGTCGGCTTCGTACGAACCGTTGGGCAGACGGTAGCCATGCTGGTGATAGATCTGCCAGGCCCGCTTGAGCAGTTAGGTGGTGGCTTTGTTGATGAGTTACGAGAGCGCCTGTTTCCACGGGAGAGTGATGTCGCCGACGAGAAGCAGCTGACCAAGACCATCGCCCGCTACGGCCGCGTCGATCTTTTATGCATCGACGAACTCGGCTACATGGAACTCGACGGCCGCGGCGTCGAACTCCTCTTCCAGGTCCTCACCGAACGCGAGGAGAGGAACAGCATCGCCATCGCCTCCAACGAATCCTTCTCTGGCTGGACCAAGACCTTCACCGACCCCCGCCTCTGCGCGGCCATCGTCGACCGCCTCACCTTCGGGAGCAACATCATCGAGACAGGAACCGACTCCTACGCCTCGCCACCACCCGCGCCCGCGCAGAGCAGCAAGCCACTGCCAGCTGATCACCAAGGTGGTGCCGACACCAGCTTCTACTGAGGTTCCCAAAGGCGCGCGGCACCCACTGATCGAGCTGGGTGCCGAAGGCCGCTGCCGATGTGATGTCGAACGCCTGTATCGGTCCGGCGTCGTCGAGGCCGTCGAAGTAGTCCACATCAGCCCACCCGCCCCGGAACAGCACCACAGACAGCCCAGCATCCCCCGGGCCGGAGATGAGCACACCGAACGAGTCGGGATCACACACGAGCGCCCGGTCAGTCTCAAGCCGCCGAGGCCACGGCGCAGTTTCGTCCCGTCACGTCACCTGCCCAACCTTGAGACCGCCCACCACCCATCGCGCAGCCCGCTCAGCGATTACTGCGGCTGCCTGATCAAGGTCGATGACATGCTCCATGAGCGGATCACGCCGCACTCCGACGCACCCTTCCACTGACCTCCACACACCCTCCGCGGTCGGACCGCACACCACCGAGCCGACTCCGGTGCTCTCAGTTCTCAGCGACATATTCAGAGTGCCCTGCCGTCAACCGCTCTTCGAAGCCACTGACAATCGCTCTCCGGTCTCACCTAAGCAGCCAAGGTGGCGATGCCCTGGCTGCGGGTGTGTTCGGCGACGGCCAGGCCGTGGACCTTGACGACGAGCAGGCTCGGTGCCGTAGCCGTTCTGGGCGGCCAAAGCGATCTCCTCCCCGCCCAGACAGGGGCAGCTGTCCACATACGCCATCGCGTCGACCAGTTCGGGTATCCGCACCGCTTATCCAGGATGGGACGTGATGATCATCAGCCCCATACGAGGGGGCAGGCCGAGTTGTCCATGACGGGAGGCCTCGGTCCTGCCCGTGCAGATACTGGCGCTCCGTCGCTTGGGTCGCTGCCACGCTCTGCCCGGCGTACCCACGACCACCGACGGGCACGCTCTGCTTCGCCCGCGCGGGAATCGGTCCCGGATCGAGGCATCAAGGCGCCCTTAGAGCCCTTGTCCGCCGTCCTCGCACGGTGTTGCCCTCGTCCTGGCCGTGGGCGGCGAAGGCCTCAGGGTCACGGTTCCTGGCCGAGAGGGAGTAGCACGTCGGCCGACCGCCCAGCCCGGAATGACCCCGAAGCTCCGGTATCGGCGCTGCCGGTTCCCGTTCCGGCGAACCGGCAGCGCCGACTCAGCTCCGACAGATAATCTGCCGCACAGCAGACGCTCACAGTATGGGTCCGCCCAGATGCAGGTAAAGAAGAACAGCATGATCACGTAACAACGCCGCAGGTCACGAAGTGTGTCTTCCTCGCCCGCGCAGGGGTAGTTCGTCGAGGGGCACGCGGCGGACGATGCGTCCCATACTCGTCCTGCCCGCGCAGGGGGTAGCTCCTCATCCGAAACTGCCGCCGCCGGGCAGGATCACCCGGCGGCGTCTATGAGGGTCTGCCCGATGGCTCCTGGACGGGGGCGGGGTGTGGAGCCGGATGGCGATGGTGGCGCCGGGGTCCTCGTACGGGCCCGCCCTCGGGCCGATAGGGCCGTCGCCCGGAGAACGCGCGGATCAGTGGATGACCTCGCCGCGTGCCTTCAGTCGGTAGGAGCTGGCCTGGTCGTTCATGGCCTCGCCGATCCACTCCGTGGTGTCGTAGAGGTTGCGTATCCCTCTGAAGTTGTTGCTCGCATACAGTTCGAGGAGGCAGTCCCTGGACACGAACACGGAGCTGGTGAGGTCGTTGAAGCCGTGGTCGGCGAGCCGGCCGCCCTGGCCGTCCCATCGCCCGTCGTTCATGCACGCTTCGGTGTCCGCGGTGCGGAGCGTGAGGGAACGGCCCCCCTGGTGGCTGTGCTCGTAGAGAATGGCGCCGTGGAACGGCTTGGGGCCTATGGGATTGGTGCGGTTCGAGGCGGACGCGTCGTCGGTGGACTTGAGGCGTACGTTCATCTTGTCCAGGAACTTCTTGTCCGCGGCGGCCTCCTGCGGTGTCGCGGGTGCGTCGGTGATCCGGCCGCCGGTCGCCGCGGCGATGCTCTCGCGGAAGGTGTCGTAGCAGGTGGTTTCGCCCGTGGCGGCCTGGGCGACGCAGTGGGGCCCAGTCGTGGCCCGGGGGGCCGCGGTGGTCGGCGACGCCGTCAGGAGGACGCCCGCGCACGCGGCGGCCACGAGCCCGGCCACACCGGTGTTCACTCTCATGATCTTCCTCATCTCCCGTGAGGGCGGAGCGACCCGACCGGCCCTGCCGGTAAGGCCGTTCACCCCATGATTCGTCGGAACAGGAGAGGAGGAGCGGGGCAGAAAGGTTGCCTCATGATCGCGACATCCGCCCCGACCGCATCCCTCCAGCGACATCCCTCCGACGACACGCGCCCCGGCGACACCTGCCGGGGCGCACCGCCGCCCCGGCCCACCTTCCGGGCCCGGTTCCGGCCCGGGCGGGGCCGTTACCAGGTCATGGACGGGGACGGCGCGGGCGTACGAAGGGTCCCGGACCGCCATGAGCACCGGGACGCCGTCGGCCGAGGACACGGCCCGTACCGGCCACTTGTCGTTGTCCCTCCCGGTGCCACCAGCGGAAATACGATCTCTGATCTGCTTACTGGGACGGATGGAGCGACTGTACGTCCGGGCTGCGCGTACGGGGGCGGCTGGTGGATGGCCGGGCTGAGGAGCGCGGCGACGGGGCCGGTGGCCATCCCGTACGCGGTATCCGGTGGGCTGTCGGGCCCACCCCCGCACGCGCGGGACCTGCGGCTACGGCCGGAACAGGCCAAGCCTGTGGGGTGACCGTCGAAGGGCCGCTGGACTGAGGCACCGGGCCAACGACGGCGAGGGCCCGCTTCCCCGCTCGGCCGCGGGCTCACACGGCGACGCCTACCCCGGCAACGCCGTCTGGAACGGCGACTTCATCCGGCTCGGAGACTGGGGCGAAGCCGCGACCGTCCCCGCGAACTCGATCTCGCCAACGCCCTCCCAGGCACCCATCGCCCGCTGGGGAACATACTGCCCCCGACCTCCCGGTCGACCTCGACCCCGTGTCAGCAGCCGTCCGTGCGGTCCCGCCGCCGTGGACGGCACCTCGCCGGCACCGCCTCTACCGGGCGGCCGTTCGCCACGGACCGAGGGGTCCCGGGGCCGCCCGCTGTCGTGGGATGGGGGTCGGCTCTGCCCGGCCGGGGGTTGTCGGTCAGCCGGTCCACGGCGGTGAACACCCGCTGGACTCCGCCGGGATCGCGTTTGGCGAAGTGCTCGGCCCGGGAGAGAGCCTCGGGCTCCCGGATGACCTCGTACCTCATGCCGCGCCCCCGCCGCCGAACACCCGCCGCACCGCCTCCTCGTGCGGAACCCCGGCCTGCTCGCCCAGCGCCTGGCGGTCGCGGTAGGCGGCCAGCGCCCGCAGCTCCTCCAGCTCCAGGACATCGGCCGGGCTGACCAGGGCCGCGACAGCCCGCCCGTCATCGCCGGTGAGCGCGACACGGATGCCGGTGGCGCCGACCTCCCGGGCAAGGGCATCAAGCCGCTCCCGCGCCTGCGCGATCGAGTACGCCGTCTCCGTCATACCCGCCACGCTAGAGGCCAGGACGCCTTCGCAAGGGCCGGTCCGGCCAGGTCCCACCCGACCGGATCCAGCAGAACCCACCCGGCGCCGCTGATCGAGCGGGCGAGGACGCGACACGGTGGCGGAGTGCGCTCCCCGTGTGACGTGCATCACTTCGGCGGAAAAGTTTGCCGTCTCGACGGTCTCCCGTCAGGGGTAGGTGAAGAGAATTTCCCAAGCTGAACAGGAGGGCTCGATCGTGCCTGGGACTTCCCCACTGGGCTCGGCAGTGGACGGCGACAGTCAGCAGCTCAAGCATGCTGTGTTGCCGGAGACGTCGCTGACCGAAGCCGGTGCCACGGATGAGTCGGGTGCCAGTCACCCCCGGGCCGCTGCCGGTGGTCCAGGGCTCCGACGTCTCTTTCCGCTCGACGGCTCTCCTCCGCCGCTTGGGGAATCGAAGGAGAAGTGCGGGATTTGGCTGGACAGAGTCGGTGAATCCCTTCAGCCGCTCCTCCAGCTGCCGGACTTCACGGAAGTGATCGGCAAATCGTCGGCGGGCAGCATGCTTCCGGCGCTGTCCACTGGACTGGACCGGGCCTCCCGGCTGTCCGAGGCGCAAGCATCGCTGCTCCGTGCCGCAGATCTGCCAGGCAGGCTCACCGCGGTCGCCATGCTTGAGGGCAGATGGGAGTAGAAAGCTGACCTAGCTGATGGCCAGTCGGTCCGCCGGGGCCTTACTTGGTACGCACGTCGGGCATGCGACCGGGAGTACGAACATCAGGTCAGGGGTATGGCGATCGGATACATCCCAGGAGGTTGGCAGCAGCCGGACGTGGTGCCGGGGCCGGAGGACTTGGTGCTTCCCCGCCTCGTGCCGTGGGCGCAGCGGTTCGAGACCGCTCCGGTGCGATATGCCGTGAGCCGGCTGAATGAGCAGGAGGAGGCTGTCGTGCGAGCCTGGGCGGAGAACCCCCCTCTGCCTCTGCCGTGGACCAAAGCACCGGCCTTGGTGCAGCAGGATGAACACCAGGGCGAGCGCAGTCGGCGCAAGCTCATCCGGCTGGGCCAGGAATGGCGCCGCCGGGAGAACAGCCTTGGCGGGCCGCGATGACAACATCACCGCCCGAGCGTGGCCAGGAACCCCTCATAACCGCACGAACTGCTGTAGTCCTGATGATCGCCCTCCAGGTCGCCGTCGCAACCGCCGTACTGACCGTCCTCTCTGGGCAGTGCGCCCGCCCTGGTGGGCCCGACGCGCTGTGCTGGCCTTGATCGAGGCTGCCACGTGGTTGGCGCCCGCTGGGAACCGTGGTCGTCGGCCGCTGCACCAGCAGGTCGGCCGGGCGTACTGGACCACGAGGCCGTGCCCCCGCTGCGGGGCGGACCGCGGCCAGTAGTGAGTGGTTGACGGCGGGCCACGTTCCGGCCGCGTGCGGCCACTACCGCACGCCGATCGACTGCGGCTCGTCATCGACGAACTCCAAGACCAGCAGAAGAAGCACGGGGCGGTCCGGACCGTGTGGTGGAATGGCGCCGCGCCAAGTCGGGCATCTTGATCGTCTCTTGAGCCGCGCCTAGGCTCCCATGCCCATGGAGATGGGGGAGCCGGACCGCGGTCGCAGGCCATGGCGCGACCGGCTGGCCGGGCATCGTGTGATCGGGGCCGTGCTGGCCGGGGCAGCGGGGCTGGCTGCTCTTGGCGCGGTGCTCGTCGTCCTGCCCGGTGTGGTGGTCGATCATGATCTCGCCGGGGCGAGCGTCGCTGCACAGGACCGGCTCAAAGCGGTGAACGACGTCCGTACGACACTTTTACAGGCCGTGGGCGGCATGGTCCTGCTGTTCGGCGCGTACGCCACCTGGCGGCAACTGCGGGTCAGCCAGGACGGCTTGCACGCCACCCAGGAGGGTTATGTCACCGACCGGTTCAGCACAGCCGTCGACCAGCTCGGCAGTGACAAGCTGGAGACGCGCATCGGCGGGCTCCACGCGCTGTGGCGGATCGCGGAGCACTCCGCTCGCGACCGCGAGGCCGTCATCTCCATTCAGGCCGCCTACCTGCGTACACACCTGCCCTGGCCGCCCGCCGGACCGGAAGCTCCAGCGACGGACGTGCCCATCAACGACGTCGTGCCGCTGGAGGTCCGTGCCGCCGCAGCACAGGTGGCGCTGACCGGGCTCGGCGTGTTGTTGCAGCAGCCCCGGAAGCAGTCCTGGGTCAACCTCAGCGTCACGGACCTGCGCCGGGCCGACTGCGACGGACTGTGGTTGCACGAGGTCAACCTGGACCGGTCCTGTATGGAGGCGGCGGGCCTGTACCACGCAAACCTGACGCAGGCGTCCCTCGTCGCGGTCAACCTGCGGCACGCCGACCTCACGACAGCGATCCTGCGCCGGGCCCGCTGCGTTCTGGCTGACCTGCGGGGCGCACGGCTGGTCGAAACGGACTTGCGTGACGCGGACTTCACCGAGGCCGACCTGCGCGAGGCGAACCTGCGGAAGGCCGACGCGGGCGGCACTGTCTTCCGCCGCGCCGACCTGCGCCTGGCCGACTTGCGTGGCTCCGACCTGAGCACAGCCGACCTTCTCCAGGCACGTCTGACCGGCGCGGCGGCCAGCGAGCGCACTCGCTGGCCGGCCGGATTTGATCACGTGGCCGCCGGTGTCGTCGTCGCCGAAGACCCTGGCCCCGAACCCGCGCCACTGCTCCAGCCCTCAGGGATGACAACGCAGCACCCGCCCCTGCGGTCCATGCCCTGACCGAGGGACCGGCTACCCCATCGCCGCGCGGGCCGTGTCGAGAAACGCCGACCGGTTGCCCTCCAGGTAGTCCCGTACGCTCTCGCCGTCGGGCAGGCCTTCCCACACAGCTCGGTTGAGGTCGAGGAAGTGCGCGTGCGCGGCGTCGTACACGGGTGGGGGGAACTGGATGCGGATGAGCCGGTCCGCGACCCAGAAGCGGTACGTCACGTCCCGGGTCGTGACGTACCAGGCATCGGTGTCCTCCCACTCGGAAGGCCGGCTGTATGCGGTGCGCTCCGCCTCTGCCGACACCTCGATGAACCGCTCCAGCAGCGCCAGCCGTTCCGCGCGCCGAGCCTCCGACAGGGCGTTCTGCTGCCGTTGTTGTTCAGCGCGTTCTGCGGAGAGTTGAGTCCTGTGCTGGACCAGGTAGGACAGTATGCCGCCGAGGACGACACCGCCCAACGATGTGAGTGACAACCAGACTTGACCTGACATGGTGGTCATCGTGCCATGCTGTCGATCTTTGAAGCGATCACTCTGTAGTTGGTGTGATCACGGCAGCGGAGCCGTCCTGGACAGCCCCGTTCGCCAGGCTGAACCCGCGTGCTTTCGGGCAGCGTCCGGGTCTTCGCCGGGTCGTGCAGGTCGGCCGTGCGGACCGTGACCATCACGGTGCGCGCGGCCTGCTCGCGGGAGCGAAGGCGTGAGCCGAGCTCCGTGGCCAGCCGCAACGTGGTGGCGGCGCGCAGCTCGGGGCCGTCCGGGACATCGCGAGGGAAGTCGGCGCGGACGCTGGTCGACTCCATCGCGCGGCCGGGTACGACGGCGCGGCGCCGCTCGTCCTCGCGGATGATGCGCCCGACCTGGACGTCGGTGATACCGAGCACGCGGGCAGCGCGGCCTTTCCCTCCGTGTCCACCGGCGGCGAGGCTGGAGACCGGGACGGCGCCGGTGCGCTGCTGGAGGGGCGGTGAGGCGGGGGAGTTCGCGGGCGGCGTCGCTGGTGTGTGCGGTGAGGTGCAGCCCTGGGGCAGCCGCCCGGTCCGGCTGATATCCGGTTCCCGCCGGCCGCAGAGGCGGGCGTAACCTCTCAGGGTCCGTGGTGTTGGTCCGTTCAGCCGCCCCCCGGGAGAGCTCCGTGACCCATACCGCCGCCGCGCCCGCCCCGGTATAGCTGATCATGCACCCGTTCCAGCGCACCGGAACCTGGGCCGTGGCGGTTCTCACCGGACGCGAGCACCCGACAGGGTGACCGGGGCGGACCCGGACGCCGTCTTCGCCCGGATCCTGGACGACGCCTGCACTGCGGGTGCCGAGACCGACGCGAACGGCCCCTGGTACGCGCGGTGGCAGATCCTGTTCGGGCTGTACTCGAACAGCAAGGTCACGCACTCCCGGCACGCGCGGGACAAGGCCGCCCTGCGCGTCCTGGCACCCGCGCAGGTCTCTTGGAATGGTGATCTCGTCCGGGGTCCGTCACGCCCCGGTCCGGGCCCTCTGGAGGAGATGAGGGTGTGCGGGTGGTGGGATGGGCGGAGAAGGCGAGGGCGTCACGTCGATCAGGGCGGTGTGGTCCGGGTGGGGGAGGGAGGAGCGGACGTGGGTACCCATGCCGCCCGGCTTTCGGGGAAGGCCGGGCGACATGCTGGACTTCGCCGGGTGCGAAGATCTTCACCGGTCGTCCCCGGCGCCACCTCATCGCGGGGTCGGACCAGCGGCCGTTGCAACCTGTGTTCGCCCCGCATCCCCTGGAAGGTCTGTCTGTGCCCATGGTCCCGCCCCGCGCTGCCCGGGTTCTCGTGTCCGCCGGTGTCCTCCTCGCTCTCGGCGCGGTCGGCTGCGCCGCGGACACCGGAGAGGAACCGCGCAAGCCCCAGAAGCAGCGCGCGGAGGAAGAGAGGAAGCCGGGGGAGAGCCAGGCGCGAAACAGCCCGGCGGTCTGGGAGACCACGGCCGTCCCTGCACTGAAGGCCTTCCGGCGGGCCCCGTCCACCACCATTGAGTTGACCATGATCTACGGCGGGGTGCCGATGCGCGCCACGGTACGGAGCAGCCGTGGCAAGGAGTGTGTGAGCGAGGTCGTCCACCCCGGCCGGGGCAGTATGCGGCTCATGCGGACACGTGACGAGACCGTCTATCTGAAAATGAGCAAGGCTCTGCTCAGGGCAGTCGGCCGGGACAGCCGGGACCCTGGGCGGGTGGAGGCGGATGTGGAGCTGTTCGGGGATCGCTGGACCGAGGCCGTACCGTCCGCGCCCGCCGTCCAGAGGGGTATTCACATGTGTGAGGTCTGGAAGCAGCTCCCCACGGAACTGGACGAGGGGGAGGAGATACCGGAGGGCGAACTGGTATCCCAGAACGGGCGGCGGCTCTGGGCTTTCACCGAACGGACGGGGGACACGGCCAGCAGCCTTTACATCACCGCCGGGGAACCGGCGACGGTTCACAAGTTCCGTGTGACCGGCGGCGAATTTCCCTTCACCGCTGTCTTCTCCGATTACGGCGGACCGGTCGGGGCGTCCCATCCGCCGGCGGAAGACGCCCTCACCAGGGAAGAGCTTCAGGCGGCGTACCGGCAGCGCGGCACTACCGGCTGATCCCGCAGCACAAGGCCGTGCTGCGGGGTCATGTGATGTGTGGCGTTCCCCTGTGCCGGGGTGGTCGCCGGCCCGGTGTCCGAGATGGGCGAGGTGGACGGTGGTGGCCCTGAAGTACGGGGCCTCCCGCAGTCTGGTGAACCGGGCGATGAGCGTCCCGGAGGCCGAGGGACTGGTGCGTCCCCGGCAGGGGCGCGGCGAGGGCCCTCCTGGCCGATCTGGGGTTCGAGCAGACCCAGCTTGCCGAGCTGACCGGTCGGGCACCTCTGCTGTCAGGGCTGCCAGGACAGTGCCGTCAGCAGGATCACGACGGTCACGAGACCGGTCGCGATCAGCACCGGCCGGCGGGTACGGCCCGGTCCGGCGGCGACGGCGGACAGCGCGATGGTGAACACCACGAGCAGGACCCACACGCCGAGCCACCCTGTCGTCGCGGTGGACGCACCCACGGCCTGGGAGGCCCAGGTGACCGTGCGGCCCAGCACCACGCAGGCGACTGCGGTCAGCAGTGACCAGGTGACACGGGCGGACCTCTTCGCGACGGGGTCGGTGCTGTCGAAATCGCGGTGCAGACGGGCCCACAGCCCCAGCCAGCGGCGGTGCATCCAGGAAGTCACCAGGCCAGTGTGCCGACCCACCGCACCCATCCGCGTACGGTTCCCCGAACTACCCGGATATCCACCCCCGGCGCGCCGTACGAACCCCTGGCGGCAAAGCACGGGAAGGCCCAGCATTCCCGCTGGCCGAGGCCGACCGGGCCATCCCGGGGCAGCGGACCACCTGGCCGAACGTCCCAGGGCCGCCGCTTTCGGCTGCACCCTTGCTGCGGCGCCGGCTGTCCCAGGGCATCGAGGGCCCCGTCGAGGGCGTACCCGTCCGGGCCGAGGCCCTGGCCCCGGAGTGCGGTGACCCGTTGCCGCACCACCCCAGCCACAGTGATCCAGGCACATTCTCCGGCTTCTTCTGCCTCTACGGACACTGCTCCACCCCGGCCCGCGCCGGTGCCGCCGCGACCGGGCGGCCACAGGCCATCAACCCCTTCTCCTGCTGTCCCGGTATCGAGAGCGCCCACGAGAAGGGCGGGGGCGAGGGCCAGATCGGCTACTACCGTCGCAACCACTTCGTTCCCGTTCCCGAGGCCGGCTCGCTGACCGAGCTGAACGCCTTGGGCGTCCTGAACCGGTTCGGCCGGCTGCTGGAGCCCCTCGACAGCCCGTTGCCCGAGGTCGGACTCGCCGCCGCCCTGCTCGCGGCCGAGAGGTCCGGGCCGCCGTACCCGGCCGAACTGGTCGAGATCTTCGCCAAGGACGGTGCCGACCCGGACCCGGGAGACGACGATTTCCCATGGCTGGCGACCATCACTCCGGAGCAGCACCTCGCCCGTCTCCTCGCCCGCGAAGGCTCATGGTGCAGGCCGGTGTGCTCATGGCCGACCGGGGCCGGACGACAGCACTGTCGTAACCGCTCACCCCGTAGCGATGATGTCCACCGCTGCGAGGATGTACTTCATGGTCAGCGTCGAGGAGTGGATCCAGGCCCGCAGGGGCCTGCGGTTGGGGCAGAGGCTTTCAGGGACGGTGGCGGCGGTCCCGAACCCGGGCGTGACGGGGATCTTCGTTGACATCGGCCTTCCGGTCGGAGGCTTTGTCGACGTGCTGCTGCTTCCGTCCGCCGTGGAGCGCTGGCCCGAGGTGGGGACCGTGGCGGAGTTCGAGGTCTGGTGGGCCGATGCACACCCGCAGGTGCGGCTCAAGCCCGTGGAGCGCCGGTTCCTGCGGGAGGACTTCGACGCATGGCTCGCCCGGTGGCGGCCGGGCTGGCCTGAGAACGTACCCGTGGATCAGGCGTGGGTCGAGGCTGCGGCGGCGGTCCGGCGCGATGCCGGTGAGGTCGAGGAGACGCTGCGGGCGGCCGGATGGCATCCGGGGCGCCGCGTTCCGGTTCAGCGGTGGCGCGAGATGCTGGAGGCCACGGGGCTGGTCCGGATGCATGAGGCCGCCGAACGCTTCTTGACCGAGTTCGGCGGCCTGGACGTACGGACCAGCGGGCCGGGCATCACCTGCGCACGGGCGCCCTTCACCTTTGATCCCGAACTCGCGGTGGGCGAAGAGGATCGATTCGCCGACTGGGGAGCGACGCTCGGGCGGGACATCTTCCCCATCGGTGAGCTGGAAGAGGGCCGGTTCCTCCTCGGTATCGACGAGACCAGCGAGATCTATCTGGTCGAGGCCTGGGTGGCGACGTTCGGCCCGGCCCGGGAGGCACTGGAGAAGATCGTCCTGGGCATCGCTCCTCGGCGTATCGATTGAGGTGAGACGCCTGACGGGTCAGGTATCGGCGCTCCAACACATGCCCGTGGCGCCTCGCCCGTGGATCAGCGACGACGTCGGCGCGCTCCCACCGTCCGCTGTCGGACGACATGGGCAAGGTCGCGATCGGTCCGGGCACCTGCGCGGCGGGCGTAAACCCGGAGGCGGTACGGGGAAGGGTGCGGAACAATCTCCAGGTGATCGTGATGCAGCCGGTGCTGGAGACCCACCCGTCCGACTTCGACCTCTGGCCGGTCGCCGGAGTGGACCGGCACGGCTATCTGACGCTCAGCGGCGAGCTCGGTCCAGCGGAGATCGGGACGGCCGTGATGGGCATCGCCGCCTGCAACGACATCGATCCCGTACAGGATGACCGCCCGCCCCGGCCTGCGGACCCGCTCGGGTCGTTCCTTCATGGACTTCTGACCTTCGACGCTCCGTTCGCGGCCGGAGGCATGCGGGTCACGGACCGCCGCAAGGGAATCGTCTTCCTGCCCGGGTGCTGCAACGGGCTGGAGGAGTGGCGCGCCTGGAGTGACGTCACCGACGGCATCGGCCATGCGTCCTTCGGGCACGACCCCGACCCCATGGCCGAGCGGGTGGGCGATACGGTCCGGCTGACCGTCGATGTCGAGCAGCGCGACAGCCCGGTGATCGAGCTGTCCGTGCGGGAACTCCGCGACCTGATGGACAGCGCCGAACGCGACCTGACCCGATTTCTGTCCGTGGCCTCCGACTGGGTGGCACAGCACCTGCCCCACCACATCACTCCCGTGACCAGCGCTCTCGCACATGCCCTCGCGATGCCGGTGACGGCTGTGCTCGACCAGCCGTAGGCGAACGGCGGTTCGGTACGGGCAGCAGGACAGAAAGCCCGGCCGACCGTACGGGCGTCTTGGTGACGTGGTGGTGGTCAATGGAGCCGCACCCCTATGGCCGCCCCGCCGTGCTGTCTCGGAGGAGCCGGTCCGGCACCGCGTCACAGACCTCGATGAAACCGGCTTCCACGAACAATGCCGTCGACGAGGGTGAGCCGGGACCGTAGCCTCTCGATGTGCCCACACCTCGAAACCTCGACTCCTGGCAGCAGGTGGATTCCCGAGCGGATTTCTCCTCTTACCTCCGCTTCCTGGCCTTCGACTGCGAGCGTGCCCAGGGCGGCGAGGGCTCCGGGGCGCCCGCAGCCCTGGACTGGACCCACCGGAGCATCGACGGTTTCCTGTGGGGCTGGGTGCGCCTGCTGGGCAGCCGCGCCGACGGCACCGACCTGCTGCACGAGGAAGCCCCCGGCCGACCCGGCTGGCGCGGACTGGCCCATCAGCTCGACCGGGTCCGCACGACCCCGCCCGGGTACAACTGCGTACTCGCCGACTCCGGCACCCGGCACGAAGAGGTCGACACCCCAAGGGACCTGAGCATGTACGCCGCGACGCTCGCCATGGACTTCGCCCGGGACCGACGCGAAATGCAGGAGAGAGCCGAACGCGGCGCATGGGCCGGCGACGGAGGCACCTGGGCCCACGGCACCCTCCACGACTGGCTCGCCTCCTGGGCCTCCTGGGTGGGCGCCGACTCGCCACGCCATGCCCAACTCTCACCGGTCACCTGGCGCTCCGTCGCCCTGCAACTCTCGGTCGCGCGCATCTACGAGTAGCACCGGCCGGACCGGATCACCCGGGACCGGGACCGGTTTGAGCACCCTCGCCGAAGCCGTCGTCACTCTGGTTGAGGATCTACCTGTCCGGTATGACTGTTCGTCCTCCGCTCGGCGGCATCCGTGCAGGGTGGGGACGGCCGGGCCGTGGCGCCTGCGCCGTCGGTGATGTCAGTGGCGGCTGCGATGCTGCCGGCATGACCCCTTGGAACCTGCTTGATCTCGACAGGGCCCTGCGTGCCGGCTGGGCCGCCGACATCTGCTCGCCCGACGACCGGGCCGACTGGCAGCCGGACAACCCGGCCTGGGGACACTGCGACATCACCGCCTTGATCGTCAACGATGTCTTCGGCGGTGATCTCATGGTCGGCGAGGTGCATTGTGACGGGACCCAGCACGGTTTCCACTGGTGGAACCGGCTGCCCAGCGGTGTGGAACTCGACCTGACCCGCGAGCAGTTCCGGCGCGGGCAGACGATCACGTCCGCTCGTGTCGTCGTACGGCCGCCGGGCCCGCTGCCCCGCCGCTGGGAGGAGTACCTCCTGCTCCGTGAGCGTGTGATCAAGCACCTTGGTCCGCTTCCGGAGCCCGTCTGAGGAGACGACGGTCAGCCGGCCCCGGGCTCTCCGCCCAGGAGTCGCGCAGGTCGGCCGGAGGTCCCGTCGTGGTCGTTCAGTTGCCTGGCCCAGGGTCGCCCGCATGGCCGAGCCTCCTTTCTGGCCACCGTCCGCGAGTCGTACGACACCATCGCCGCCGATGACGTCGAACGCGTGCCGCCTCCGGCCGAGATGGAGCCGCTGTCACGCGCGATGCCGACGGTGTTCGCCGAGTTCCACCGCACGCTCGCGCCCGGCGGACGGGCCCGCTCGTCCGCCGGTGCGATGAGGGGCCACCGCGACCGCCCGGCCCTGCGGCCGTTGACGGGCGGGACCATGGCGTGGGCGACGTCGCCTAGGGAGTTTCTTTCGGATCAGGCTGGATCAGGGAGCGGGGTCTGGTGACGTGCATCGCAAGGCGGAGGATTGAGCCACTGCGGTGGGGGTACCTCCCGGGCCCGCCAGGGCCCAGGGGGCCATTGGTGATTGACGACAACGCGGCGAGGTGCGGTGCCAGGGCACGCGAGCCCAGCAAGATCCGAAAGAGACGACCTAGGACTTCGAGGGTGTCGACACAGAGCCGCGCGGTGGTCGCGGTGGTGTGGGGGAGGAGATGGCCCGGAACCGGGCGGTTGTCCGGGCGGCGTCGTCCGGGACGGGGGCGGCGTCAAGGTACTGGTCCACAGGGATTGGGCGTCGGGCGCGGGGTAGGCGAGGCGGTGCTCACCAGCGCCCGGTATCCGTGAGTTATCGGTTTCTCCGAGTACAGCTACTGATCGATGGCGACGTGAACCCCGCGCAGATGCAACCGGGTCTTGAGGAACTCCATCTCCGACAAGGTTCCCACCAGGCCATCGTGGCTCAGCTCCCCAGCCAGCTCACGAGCGCGCGACAACGAGGCCGCTGAGATCTCCCGAAGGACCTTCAAGACCGGCACGAGATCGGGAACCGGACCGACCAGCCGGAGCCTGACAGGGCCGTGCGCTGCGAGTAGGGCCTCCCGGACATCAGCAGGCGCTGGTCCCCGGCCGGCGTGTTCGCACAAGCTGGTGCCGCAGGACCCGCAAGAGAACTCCGAGTCCCACCACAAATCATCGTGAAGGATGAACTGGTTCACCTGTCGGACTGCTGCGCTGCCGCACGCGCATCGCGATGTGATCTCCGCTGTCTGACCAGTCACCCGGGCTCCCCTATGTTCCACTCCTGCGGAAGTTCCCCGCCGCCATCGACGACGAAGGTGAAGGGCTGGGCCGGCTCCTTCAGGGGCAGCGCGGAGACCCACTCGTCCAAGTCCGCTGACGATCGGATGCTCCGACCCTCACTACCCGCCCGGACGAGCACCTTCAGCTCCGCCGGACCCACCTACCGATAACTCTGCC
Organism: Streptomyces sp. NPDC000594; assembly: GCF_040299965.1. NCBI lineage: Bacteria > Bacillati > Actinomycetota > Actinomycetes > Kitasatosporales > Streptomycetaceae > Streptomyces > Streptomyces sp. NPDC000594. Next base: position 66,401 of record NZ_JBEPCY010000039.1, read on the forward strand.
CCCACGTTCCCACGCGGACCAATCCAGTGGCTCGCGCAGCCAGTACCTGGGGGGCTATCGGCTCACGACGCCGGGCACTCAACCGGCCAGATCAGGAGGCTCACTGGACAGTGAGCGCGCTGAGCCACACGCGCACGCCGGAGCGTCCGGTGGTGTGCTGTATGGGGACGTCGACCTTGCAGTAGGGCAGGGCGGCCATCGCCACCTCCCTTCCGGTGGGTGGCAGGTCGCGCAGGACGAGCGAGGGCCCGGCCGCGTCGTTCGGAACGTACCGCAGATGGCGGCCGGGTGGGTGGGATCGGTGGCCACTCCCCGTACGGTCACCTTCCCGTCGCCGTCATTGCGCGTGCGATCACGGGCTGGGGCCGCATAGCCTGGAGAGGGTGTGTGACGCCCTGTCCCTCTGTGGTCCGGACGGTCCCGTCCGGCCTGGGCGCGATGGCTGTCGGCCTGGTCACGGTGGTGTGCAGCCCGAAGGCACGGGGTCAGCAGGAATCACGTCGTCCCTGGCACCGTCGAGGACCTTACCGGGATGCCGCTGCCGAGCCGCGAAGGCGATCGGGATCGTCGCCCTCATCGAGCGGGCGTCCGTCGAGCCGATGGCCGCGTCGGAGGAGCCGGTAGCCGACACTCGTGAGCACCGTCGGCCGAGGGAGTGGTAACCGTGCACGAGATGCCCGCCCCGGAGCGGCGAGCCCCGAAGAAGCGAGCCGCGAAGAGGGCCCCGGCCGACAAGGCGGCGCCGTCGCGGCGCCGAAAACCCGCCCGAAGACGAGGCAACTGATCATGGCAGCGAAGCAGACCGTCTACCACGTCCAGCGATCCACGGCACGGGCGACCGCGGCGGGGGTGCGCTGGGAGGTCGAAGGCCGGGAAGGACGCCGGGTACTGCGCGAGCCGCACCATACGCAGAAGGGCGCCCTGCACGCCGCCCGCGAGCGGGCGAAGGAACACACTCCCGCCCAGGTCGTCGTCCATGCCGCGGACGGCCATGTCCGCAGCGCCTACACCTACGGCTCCCCCGGGACGTCCCGCGGCGGGCGGGGCCGCCGGGCAGGATCACCCGGCGGCGTCTACTAGGGTCTGCCCGACGGCTCCTGGACGGGGGCGGGGGACGGAGCCGGATAACGATGGCGGCGCCGGGGTCTTCGAACGGACCCGCCCCCCGGGTCGATGGGGCCGTTGCCCGGAGAACGCGCGGATCAGCGGATGACCTCGCCGCGTGCCTTCAGCCGCTACGAAGGGCCCCGGACCACCATGAGTACCGGGACGCCGCCGGGGCGAGGCCACGGCCCGTACCGGCCACGTGAACAACGAACGAGCGGCCCTTCCCGACATCGGTCAGGTGCCCACCCGTCCGCGGCCGCCGTCAGACAGTTCGCCCGTCCGCCGCGACCGCCAGAAGGTCGTCCCGGCGGTCGGCGTCGATGTCGGCGAGGCGCCTGGAGGAGCCCTGGACATCGGCACCGGAGGCGATCTGCCCGGCACTGGTCCAGCCGGCCGTGCCCGTGCCGCCCTTGTTCAGCCACGCTCGCACGGCACCCGCCGCGTCGACCGTGAGGCAGTCGGCGTACCCGTCGCCGTTGACGTCGACCTGGTAGTCACCGAGACCGGCGCGCGGGGCGCCGGGTGCACCGTCACCTGCTCGCTGATTCAGCCGTCGCGGGCGGCCGTGTCGATGCCCCCGGCGAAGGCGGCGGCCGTCTTGGTGTGGCCCGCGTTGTCCGGGTGCGGCCGGTCGTTGATGTCGGCGTTGGTCAGCGCGCCCATGCTGACGAGTGCGACCTTGTGCTTCTTGTCCTGCCGGGCCTTGACGATCCCGGGGAGCTGCGCGTTGTACGTGTCGATGTGGGCCTGCACGACCGGTGAGGTGGACGGGACGAGCGTGGCCAGGACGACGGTGGTCTGCGGCGAGGCCGCGTGTATCTGGTCGAGGAGGGTGGCGAGCCTGGCCGGTGCGGACGCGACCGCGTTGTTCCGGCCCATGTCGTTGGTGCCGATGTGGAGCAGTACGACATCGGGCTTGGCCGCCTCCGCTGTCGTAGAAGGTCACCGGTTCGTACGCCCAGGGCACTCGGAGGTGGTCGAAGAACACCGACCAGCGGGCGTGGAGTTCCGTACGGAACTCCACTCGATCACCTCGTACGCCATGTGCCGCTCCCTGTCGGTGCCTCCGGTCTGTTGCCGGGCCGCACCTTCCATCCGGCAGGACGAGCACCGATACGCGCCGTCACCGATTCGGCCCATCGGTGTCCCCCCCCGGGCGGGGTACGGCACTTGGCTGTCGGTGCCAGGACGTAGCGTGTGCCCACGATGTACACGTCCACGCCGCCGGTTCCGGCGGAACAGATCCGGCAACTGCCCACCCGGGACGTTGCGCTCCTCCTTCTGAAGCACCTCGCCGCCGGCACTGGATTCCCGCAGTACCGAGGAACGATGGGCTCGGCCCGCCAGGCGTTCCAGGACGAGCCGGACACCGAGGTACTCGTCGACCGCCTCTCCGATGCCTGGGCCTGACTGGAGGCACAGGCGCTGCTGTCCCGGGTGCCCAGCCGGCCTCGACCCCGGCCGGGCCTCCGACGCGGTCCTCGCCGACGCCCTGGGTCTGGGTGATCCCTGGACCTGCGGGTTTGCAGTACGGCCCGCTGACCCGGTCCTCCAGGCGACGCTCAGCTTCGACTTCGCCTCCCATGTGCTGACCCAGTGCTGCCCGGAGTGGCGGCTCAGCCGCGCCGGCGTCCTGCGCTGGTTCCGGGACGCCCGGGGACGACACTGAACGGGTCGAACCGGAAGGAAGCCCGATGAGTGGCCCGACCCCCGAGCAGGCGGCACCGGACCAGCCGGTGCTCCCGACCCGCTCGCCCTACGAGCGCGCACGGACGAAGACCCGTAGGGCCTCGGCGCCCTGAAGACCGCCCTCGCCCCCTGGCGCCGGGATCGACAACGGTGTCTCGCTCGACGTCGTCATGGGTGACCACGACCCCGACGGGGACCGGAACGTGCGCCGGACCGTCATCGCCGATGGGGTTCCGGTCGACCACCCGACCCCTTCGCGCCAAGGTGCGCACTCTCGGCCGGCCCACCGCCCTGTTGCAACGCCGCGCCGCCAGGTCGGTGGCGCCGCTGGGCCAATGGAGTTGCCTCGCCCGGACGGCTCTCCCGGTTGGGTAGGCATTCCGCATGCGGATCGGGGTACCCGGGCGAACTACATGGTGCAGAGGTGTCCACCAGCGAGAAGGGGTGCCCATGCTGGGACCGCGGCCCACCGGGGCCGAACCGGTCAGGCCCGCCGACGGCCCGCTCACGGCCCGCGACGCGGCACGGGCCGCGGAAGCGGAACTCGGGCGCGTCCTTGACGAGGCGCTGGAACGGGCCCGCGCCACGGACCCGGTGTTCGCCCGTGACATCGCCGAACGCGTGACCGCCCTGGTCCTCTGCGGCGGCAAGCGGCTGCGCACGTCGTTCGCGTGGTGCGGATGGCGGGCGGCCGGCGGGGCGGGAGACCTCGCGGCTCTGCTGCGTACGGGCGCCGCCCTGGAACTCGTCCAGGCATGCGCTCTCATCCACGACGACGTGATGGACGACTCGGCCCTGCGCCGGGGCGCGCCGTCCGTCCATGTGGAACTCGCCCGGATGCACGAGTCCGGGCATATGACCGGCCCGCCCGGCGCCTTCGCGGCCTCCGCGGCCGTACTCGCCGGGGACCTCGCCCTGGTCTGGGCGGACGATCTGCTGACCGAGACGGCGCTCGGCTCGCCGCACGGGCCGCGACTGCACCGCGAGTGGCAGGAGATGCGCGGCGAGATGGTCGCCGGGCAGTACCGTGACCTCCACGCTCAGGCCACCGGGGCCCTGGCGGTCGAGGACGCGGTCACCATCGCCACCCTCAAGAGCGCCCTGTACACCGTCGGACGTCCCCTCGCGCTGGGCGGCATCCTGGCCGACGCCGATGCCTCCGTCCTGGAGGCGCTGCGTTCCGCCGGACGCTGTGCCGGCCTCGCCTTCCAGCTCCGCGACGACATCATCGGAGCCTTCGGCGACCCCGACCTGACGGGGAAGCCGGCCGGCGACGACCTGCGGACCCGTAAACCCACCTATCTGCTCGCCGCCGGAGCCCGGCTGGCCGACGCCCTCGGCGACCGGGAGTCCGCGAACATCCTCGTCCCGGGTGAACCCCCGGGACCCGGCACCGTACGACTGATGCGCGCAGCCCTGGAACGTATCGGGGCGCGTGCCGCCGTCGAGGCCGAGATCACGCAACTGGCCGACGCGAGCCTGAGGCACTTCGCCCGGACCGGCGCGGAGCCCACCGTCCGGCGGGAGTTCGAGGCCCTGGTCGAGCGGGCGGCCGGGCTCGCGCCGCGCCGTGCCGGGGAGGCCGCGTGAGGACAGTACCGGGACCGGCCGATCATGTGGTCGTGGTGGGAGCCGGGCTCTCCGGACTCGCCTGTGCGCTGCACCTGCTGGGCGCGGGCCGCCGGGTGACCGTCGTCGAACGGGACGGCGGGCCCGGCGGTCTGGCGGGCCGCGTACGACTGGGCGGCTACGAGATCGACACGGGGCCGACGGTCCTGACCATGCCGCATCTGGCCGACGAGGCGTTCGCCGCCGTGGGGGACAGCCTCGCGAGGCATGTCGCGCTCACGCCCCTGCACCCCGCCTACCGCGCCTGCTTCGCGGACGGGACCGCACTCGACGTCCACACCGACGGCGCGGCGATGGAGGACGAGGTCAGAAGGTTCGCGGGGCCGGCCGAGGCAGCCGGATACCGCGCCCTGCGCACCTGGCTGGAACGGCTGTACCGGGCCCAGATGAGGCGGTTCATCGACACAAACTTCGACTCCCCCCTCCAACTGCTCCACCCGGACCTGGCGCGGCTGGCGGCGCTGGGCGGCTTCGGCCGGCTGGAGGGGCGCATCGGCCGCTTCCTCGCGGACCCCCGGCTGCGCCGTGTCTTCTCCTTCCAGGCCCTGTACGCCGGAGTCGCCCCCGCCAGGGCCCTGGCGGCCTACGCGGTGATCGCCTACATGGACACCGTGGCCGGTGTCTGGTTCCCCAGAGGAGGCATGCACGCCCTGCCGCGCGGGATGGCCGCCGCCGCGGCCCGGGCCGGCGCGGACCTGCGCTGGTCGGCCGAGGTCACCGCCCTGGAACAGTCGGGGGACCGGGTCCGCGCGGTACGCCTGGCCTCCGGCGAACGCATTCCCTGTGACGCCGTGGTGCTGACGTGCGGCCTGCCCGCGGCGTACGGACTCCTGGGCCGTGCCCCCAGACGGCCGGTCCGACTGCGCCATTCCCCCTCCGCCGTCGTCCTGCACGCCGGGACCGACCGTACCTGGCCCGGTCTCGCCCACCACACCCTGTCCTTCGGCGCCGCCTGGGAGGACACCTTCGAGGAACTGACCCGCTCGGGGCGGCTGATGAGCGACCCGTCGCTGCTGATCACTCGCCCTACCACGCACGACCCCGGCCTGGCGCCGCCCGGCGGGCACCTGCACTACGTCCTGGCGCCCTGCCCGAACACCGACGTGGGACCCTCCGGCCCGCAGTGGCGCGATCTGGGGCCACGCTACCGCGACAGCCTGGTCGCCGAACTGGAGCGCCGCGGCCTGGACGGGTTCGCCGCCAGCATCCGCCAGGAACTCCTGGTGACGCCCCTGGACTGGACCGCTCAGGGACTTGCGGGAGGCAGCCCCTTCTCGGTCTCCCACACCTTCGCCCAGACCGGCCCCTTCCGCCCCCGCAACCTGGTGCGCGGCGTGGACAACGTGGTGCTGGCGGGCAGCGGCACCACCCCCGGTGTCGGCATCCCGACGGTGCTCATCAGCGGAAAACTCGCCGCCGCGCGCGTGACCGGACCGCCCCGGACCCCGCACCCGTACGCCCGTCCGGCACCACAGGCCGCCAGGACCGCCGCACCGATCGCACGGGCCGATCGCGAATCCGCCGCGGAGGCCGCCCGTGACCCGTCGTGAACTGGACGCCGCCGGTGTCACCGACCCCGCCCTGCGTGCCGCCTACGAGCGCTGCCGGCTGCTCAACGCCCGCCACGGCAGAAGCTACTTCCTGGCCACCCGGCTCCTCCCGGTGGAGCGTCGGCCCGCCGTGCACGCGCTGTACGGCTTCGCCCGCCGGGCGGACGACATCGTGGACGACCACGACGGGCACCGGACAGCCGGTGAACGTGACCGGCTGCTGCGCCGTCTGGAGGGCGACCTCGCGCACGGGCTGCGGACCGGCGGGGGCGACGACCCCGTGGTCAGGGCCGTCGTGGCCACCGCCGACCGGTACGGCATCGAGCACACCCTGTTCGCGGACTTCCTGGCCTCCATGCGCAGCGACCTGCACATCACGGACTATCCGACCTACGCCGACCTGCGCACCTACATGCACGGTTCGGCCGCCGTGATCGGTCTCCAGATGCTGCCCGTGCTGGGCACGGTCGTGGACCGCGACGAGGCGGCGCCGCACGCGGCCGCCCTCGGCATCGCCTTCCAGCTCACCAACTTCCTGCGGGACGTGGGTGAAGACCTTGACCGCGGCCGCGTCTATCTGCCGACGGATCTGCTCTCGGCCCACGGTGTGGACCGGCCGCTGCTGGAGTGGAGCCGCCGCACCGGCCGCACCGACCCGCGCATCCGCTCGGCCCTGGTCGCCGCGGAAGCCCTGACGAGAGGGGTGTACCGCATGGCACAACCGGGTATCGCCATGCTCGACCCGCAGACGCGTCCGTGCATCCGCACCGCCTTCGCCCTCTACGCCGGCATCCTCGACGCCATCGCACGACAGGGGTACGCCGTGGTACATCGCCGCGCCGTGGTCTCCCGCCGCCGGCGCGCGACCAGGGCCGCCACCGGAGTCCTGCAGATCGCCCTCGCCCGCCTGAGCGCCGGTGCCCGTACCGGGACGCCGGGCACGGGCGACGCCATGTCCCAGCGGAAGGGGTCCGTGACATGAGCGACCGGGCGCGCCGAAGGCCCTGGTCACCACCTCTGCGGCGGCGCCGCCGGTCCACCTGGGCGAACCAGCCACCGACCTGGCGCGAGGCGCGCCCCACCGTGATCGCCGAAGCACTCAAGCGTGCTTCGGCACGACCCTCCGGCAACTGGTTCGTCGTCGGCGCCTCCCGCGACGTGCACCCCGGTGGCCGCCCCTGCGGCAGGACGGTGGGCGGCGTCGAGATCGTGCTGTGGCGGTCGGAGGACGGCGACCTGCGCGCCGGCCCCGGTGCCTGCCCTCACCTCGGAGCACCGCTGAGGGAAAGCCGGGTGGTGTGCGGCACGCTGGTGTGCCACTGGCATGGTCTGGCCCTGGACGGCGGGGCGGTCGGGGGATGGGAGCCGTACCCGGTCCACGACGACGGAGTCCTGGTGTGGGTCCGGCTGGACGCCATCGGCGGCGAGGAGCCTTCGGAACGGCCCCTGGTACCGGCGCGTCCCGCACCGGCCGGCGCGGTGGACGCCGTGTACACGGCGGTCGGACGGTGCGAGCCGCAGGACGTGGTCGCCAACCGGCTCGATCCGTGGCACGGCTCGTGGTTCCACCCGTATTCCTTCGTGGACCTCACGGTGGCCCGCCCACCCCTGGGCGAGGAGGACGATGCCTTCGTCGTCGACGTGTCCTTCCGGGTGACCAGCCGACTGGTGGTCCCCGTGCGGGCGGAATTCACCTCTCCCGGGCCCCGTACCGTGGTCATGCGCATCACGCGGGGCGAGGGGTCGACGTCCGTGGTGGAGACACACGCCACGCCGCTGACCCCGGCGTCGGACGCGCGGCCGAGGACCGCCGTGGTCGAGGCGGTCGTCGCCGCCTCGGACCGGCGGGGCTTCGCCCTGGCCCGCGCCGTGGCGCCGCTCCTCCGTCCCGTGATGCGCCGGACCTCGGCCAGGCTGTGGCACGACGACCTGGCCTACGCGCAGCGGCGATGGGAGCTGCGCAGCACGGGCCGGTTCCCGGGCTGAGCCCCGCCCGTTTTCCGGGGTGGCCCCCCGTCCGTTCACCGCGCCCCGGCCCCCGAGAGGGCCCGCAGGGCGCGTGAGCGGCCGGACCGGGGCACCGTCCACAGGGTCTGGCCCCGGACCCCCCAGTTCGCCAGCAGGACCCCGGCCGCCAGGAACCCCGTGGTGGCCGCGCGTTCCATCAGGGCGACGGGCAGGTCGCAGCGGATCGCGTCACCGGCCAGCACGACCCTCGGGTGGGAGGTCCGCACCGGGGGCCGCCGGGCGTGGGAACCCACAGGGAAGAAGGGGCAGTCGGAGCGCCACTCGTGCCGCGCGTCCACGATCCGTGCCGCACGCGTCTCCGGGTACACCCGGCCCAGACTCTCCATGAGACGGTTGCGCACACTCTCGGGCCGGGCGTCCTCTGCGAGGGCGTAGGCGTGCAGTTCGACCACCGAGCCGCCGCTGCGCGCGGCCCAGCGTGCGGCCTCCCCCTCGTAGCGGTCGAGGACGCTGACGTTGTCGAGGCCGCCGTAGCCGCTGGTGCCGAGGAATCCGGGCCGGTCGGCGCGGACCGGGCGGTCGAGCCAGAGCCGGGAGACGAGGAAGGGCGGGGCGGTCGTCACGGACGCGATGTCCGCGCGCCACTGTGGGGCCCCGAGGCCGGGTGACGCGGCCACGAGGTCGCGCAGCGCTCCGGGGTCGAGGGCGAGGACCAGGGCGTCGTACCGGTCCATGGCGCTGTCGGTACGTACCGTCACCCCCGCGGCGCCTTCGGGGTGGACGCCGCGCACCGGTGCTCCGGTGCGGATGTCCGTTCCCAGCCGCTGGAGGTAGTCGCCGAGGGGCTCCCACAGTGCCTGGGGGAAGGGCTCGGTCGGTACGTCGAAGAGCAGGCCCTCGGCGGAGCCGAGGAAGTAGATGTGGAACATCAGGAGCAGCTCGGCGGCCGACAGCTCCCCCGGGTCGGCGAAGAAGCTGCGTGAGAACACCTCGAAGGCCAGATGGTGCGCCGCCGGGGGGAAGCGGACCCCCTCCAGGAACGCCGTCGCGCTGATGTGGTCGAAGCGTTCGTAGACCTCGGGCACGCGGACGTCGAGGAGGGGCAGCGCCGCACGGACGTCCAGGGCGGCGAGGTCGCGCCAGCCGAAGGTCGGGCTGAGGGCGGCGAAGCCGAGCGCGCTGAACGGCGGTGTCCGTGGAACCCGCGCGAAACTGTCCCGCAGTCCGCCGCTGTGCCACAGCGGGTAGTCCGGCAGCGGGCGCAGCCGGTCCAGCCCGGGGTCGGTCCGCCGCAGCAGGCCGCGCAGGTTGTAGTACTGGCGGAAGAAGGCGTGGAATCCCCGGCTCATGGTGACCACGGACCCGTCGCCGAGGCGGGTGGGCCGGCCCGCGAGGCGTCCGCCGAGCGACTCCTCCCGCTCGTACAGGGTCACCCTGGCCCCCCGTTCGGCCAGCAGGGTCGCCGCCGCCAGGCCGGCGATGCCGCCGCCCGCCACGGCGACGGCCGGTGCGTCGCGGGGCGCGAAGCGCTCCCGGCCCCTCGGGGCCGGGAGGAGTTCCGCCCGGCGGTCGCGTCCCCGGCGGGCCGCCGGTCGGGAGCCGCTCACCGGGCGCCCTCCGGCCGCGGCGCCGCGGCCCCGGCAAGGGCCAGGAAGGTGTGGGCGATCCCCGTCTGCCAACCGGTGAGGGGGGTCGCGCGTACGCCGGTGAACCCCGCGCCCGCGAGGCGCGCTGTGAAGGCCGGCGCGGTGTCGAAGTCGAGGACGCTCCGCCACAGATGCCGGTAGAGGGCGCGGTCACCGGTCAGACTGCCCGCCGGGATGATCACGGCGCGGCAGACGGCCTCCCACAGGGCTCGGTGGAGGAGCGCACCGCTGAGGCTGTACTCGTGGACGGCGAGCCGACCGCCGGGCCGCAGCAGCGAACGGACGGCCCGCAGGACTCCGTCCGGGTCGGTGAGGTTGCGGAACAGATAGGCGGCGAAGACCGCGTCGTACGGCTCCTCCTCCCGCGTCGCCGCCTCCTCCGCCGTCAGGTGCCGAAAGCGCACACCGGCGGGCCACGGCTTGGCCAGCGCCCGGCGCAGCATCCCCGGCGAGGCGTCGACGGCCGTGATCCGGGCGCGCGGCCACGCCCGCAGCAGGGCCGCCGTCGAGGCACCGGTGCCGCAGCCGAGGTCCAGCACACGCGATCCGTCCCCCTCCCGGGGCAGCCGCAGCCGGCGTGCCGAACGGAGGAGGCCGGCGCGGTAGCCGGGGTTGAGGGCCGTGAGGCGGTCGTAGGTGGGCGCGGCGTGGTCGAAGGCCAGCACCAGGTCGTGGTCGCGCAGCAGGGTCATCGGCGACGTCCTTCGGGGCGGGGGTCGGTCGGGCGGCGGGGCAGGAAGGGGATTTCGACAGCGGTGCGGAGCATGGGGAGGAGTGGGGTCCGCAGGCCGATGCCCCACTCCTCCCGGACGGAGGTGCCGCCGTCGAGGAAGCGGAGCAGGCGCTCCGGCGGGACGCGGCGGAACAGATCGGTGAAGAACGCGGGGCCGTCGACCCTCCCGGTGTCCAGGGCACGCAGCAGGACGGCGTCCATGGCCAGGGCCCGCCGCCCATGGGGTGCGGGGGCGGTCGCGCGCCCGGCGTCCAGGGCCTCGGCGATGGCTCTGCTCTGCCGCTGTACGGCGGCGAAGGTGTATCCGGTCGCCGGGCGGGTCGCCCCGCCGGCCGTTCCGATGCGGAAGACGGAAGGTCCCGCGCGCCGGGTGAAGCGGGCGTCGGCCATGGGGATGCAGCCCTGCTCGGCCGACTCCACTGTCAGGGGGCCGAGTCCCAGCACGTCGCGGCTGTAGTGGGTCAGAGCCGTTTCGTACGCCTCGGTCGTCAGCGGTGTCCGGGAGAACTCCGTGTACTCCACGAGTGCGCGGTCGGGCGCCAGGGGCAGGACGTAGCCGAACGCGAGCCCGTGGCGCGGCTGGGGCACCCGGAAGTCCATCAGGTCCGCGACCGAGGGATCGAATCGTTCCGTATCGGTGCCCACGAACCAGCCGCGGAAGTGCTGGGTGAGCAGGGTTCTGGCCGGTGGCAGCACCCGCCGGGGGCGGGAGTCGAAGACGCTCCGGGCCCGGATCAGCAGCGTCCGGCCCTGTGGCGTCGTACAGCGGACCTCCGCGCCGCTCGCGGTGCTCCGTACGTCGTCCGCCGTGGCGCGCACGACGCGGACGCGGGGGGAGCGGGCCAGCCGGGAGTGGACCAGCCGTTCAAAGTCCCTGGACCTGACCATGCGGTAGCTCAGCGGGGCCGGCTCCACCGTCACCGCCCGGCCGTCGGTGCCGTGCACCCGCAGCCGGGACCAGGAGGCGCTGACCGCTTCGCCGAGGTCGTCCGTGTCCCGGTCCCAGTAGCACCAGGTCCGTTCGGCCGGCCGCAGGGGTCCCTCGGGGGCGTCCACCAGGGTGACGGTCAGGGACGCGGAGGCGCCGAGCCGGTGGGCGAGGCTGAGTCCCGCCGCGCCGCCCCCGATGACGGCTACATCACACGGGTCCCCGGACAGGCCGGGGTGCCCGTTCACGCCGCGCGCCGTTCGACGGCGCGGGCACGGGCACGGGCGTGGCGCACTCCCCGGCGGGACGTTTCGGCGGGCCGGTGACCGCCGGGACCCGGGACGGCGCCGGCCACCACCGGTATCCGCGCGCCGGTGTGCCGCACGGTCACTCCCCTTCGCCGGGCCCGGCCGCGGCTTCGGGCCCTCATCGTCCCGTCCGTCCGCCGGCCGCCCGCGGGCGCGGATTCCCGCCCCGTCGTCCCGTCGACAGCCCCGCCCGCTCACCGAGCAGTTCCCGGGCGGCGCGGGTACCGGAGGCCAGGGCGCCCTGCACGCTGCCGGTCGCACGGTGGTCCCCGCACACATACCGGCCCGGGGCCAGCCGGGTGGTCCGGCTGAGCGGCCACGGCGGCTCCATCGCGGGCAACGCCCCTTCGACGGTGTACGCGCCGATCTGGCGCCAGCCGCTCGTGTCGGTGCCGTACAGCTCGGCCAGGCGCCCCAGAACGGTCTCGCCCGCCCCGGGCCGGTCGGCCCCCAGCACGGAGGTGGAGACCAGCGCCCTGCCCGGTGGGCCGTACGTGGGAGTGACCGCGGTGGGCACACAGGTGTTCAGCACAACACCGGAGCCGTCCACCACCAGCAGGGGCTCGGTCAGCGGCGGGCGCGTCACGGCGTGGTAGTAGGTGGTGACCGTACGGCCGGGCGGGACCGCGAGGTCCGGGAGCAGACGTGCCGCGGCGGCTGCGTCCGTCGCCACCACGACGGCGGCCGCCGCCAGCTCACCGCCGCCCCGCAGGAGCACCCCGGTGGGGGTGATCGCCTCCACGGCCGTATCCAGCCGGAGCACTCCTTCGGGCAGGTCGCCCGCCAACTGGGCGGGCACCGCTCCGATGCCGTCGGCGGGCAGACAGAGCGTTCCCCTGACCATGCTCCGCCAGACCAGGTGGAAGAAACGGTCCGATGTCTCCAGCCGGTCCTCCAGGAACACCCCGGACAGGAAGGGCCGCAGGATCCCGGCGACCGTACGGTTCGTCACTCCGGCGCGCGCGAGGGCGGCGGCCGTGGTCCGGTCGGGACGGCTCTTGAGGAGGCGGGCGGGCAGCAGCACGTCCTTCGCGGTGAGCGCGGCGAGGGCGGCCAGGTCCCGGGCCGGCAGGACGCCGCCGGGCAGCAGCGTTCCCGCCGCCCCGGGGAGCCGGGTCGGATCGGCGAGGCGTACCGGGCCCGTCGGTGTGTGCGCGACGATGCCGGGAGCGAAGGGCCGCAACCGTAACCCCCGCAGGTCCAGGCGGCGCTTCACCTGCGGATACGAGGTGTTGAACACCTGGAAGCCCCGGTCCAGCAGAAAGCCTTCCCGCCGGTCCGTCCGCATCCGGCCGCCCACCCCGTCGGACGCCTCCAGCAGCGCCACCCGGCGCCCGGCGCGGCACAGATCCAGAGCACAGGCGAGACCCGCGAGACCCGCTCCGACGACGATGACATCAGGCCCAGCGCCGCGGTGACCGTTCACATCAGCTCCTCATTGAGCCGGACCGCCTCGGGGGCGGAGGCGGATACGCTCGCACACGTTCCCGCGCCCACCCCGTCGCATGCCCCCTTTTCGTCAGGGAGCCTCCGTTGGCGGTGTACTTGTCCGTGGCACGACCGTCGGGTGTGTGGAATGAGGTGTCCATCTCCGCCGGTGTCCAGCGTGGCTTCCGCATCCGATCCGGCACGCGCTTCTCCCCTGCTCCGTAGGATCCGTGTTCCGTGGCCGGGTTGCCCCGGCTCTGTATCTCCACCGCGACCAGGAGGGTTTGTCATGGCGCTCCCGCCCGAGGGCTGGCACAAGAGCACCTACAGCACCGAGTTCGAGGACGCTTGTGTGGAGGCCGCCCGGGCGGTCTCGCACGGCGTGCTGGTCCGCGACACCAAGGACCGCGGCCGCCGCCCGTTCACTGTCTCCTCACCCGCCTGGCACGCCTTCCTCGGAGCGCTCGGCACCGACGGCATGTGAGTACCGCTCAGGCGTTTCCGTGACTCCACGCACTGGGCACGAGCCCCGGCATGCGGTGGGTGATGCGGTGTTCGCCCTTGGTGCAGCCGCCGATGGGTCCGACGGAACTCCGCAGCTCCCGCAGGGCGGGGCCCAGGTGGTCGCGGTGCCAGGTACTCGGCCCGGTCCGGCCGCAGCCGGCCGGGCCGGCGCACTCCTGCCGGGCGAGCTGCCGGCGGAACGTGCCGGTCTCGGCCGCGCTCAACGGCCGGGCCCGTTCGCGGACCAGCGCCTCCGCCGCGCCGACCGGACGGTTCCACCGGGCGTCGGCACCGAGTTCGTTGGTGTGCACGGTGCGGCCGCCGCGGCGTACGACGGTCACCCGGTCGGCCAGCTGCCTGGCCTCGGGGCGGAGAGCCGGGGTGTGTTACGGGTGCAGCCGGTCGGCAGCAGCCGTGCGCCGTCACGGAGCCGGATGACCAGGTGGACGTCCCAGCCCAGGAGCCGGCCCAGGCCGTGGCCCTGGCCGCGCCCGGTCACACCGGGGATCGCCGTCCAGGGCACCACCCGGGTCTCTCCGATCCGCCGGTGGACCAGTCCGCCCTCGCGGAGGACAAAGGCCTCGGGACCGGGTCCGTTCGGGACCGGGCACGGCTCGCGGACCGGCTCCGCCCGGCTGCACCCCGCGCCGCCTCCGGACCGGGGAGAACGCGCACCCGGAGCCGGCCGGTGGAGCCGCTCCCCGACGGCTCCCTTCACGGCCCACGCCTCACCGGGCCCGCCACGACAGGTGCGTCACACCCACCGCCTTCCACCCGTCCCGTCGCCGGGGCCCTCTGTCACCAGGTCAGCAGAACATACCCGGGGCCGCCGGACCCGGCCGGCCCTCCGGCGGTGCCGGGGCCGCCGCCGCTGCCGGGGGCCTGGTCCGCCCCGTTGGGCCGGTCCCCGTCGCCTCCCCGGCCGCCCGCACCGCCGTCGCCGCCCGCGCCTCCCGCGCCGCCGACCCCCGTACCGGGGGGCGGAGCGATGGGGCTCGCGGGCGGTACGACCGCCGTACCGCCGCCTCCGCCCGTGCCGCCCCGGCCGCCGGGCCCACCGGGACCGCCCTGCCGGGGAGCCGCGTTGCCGCCCACATCGCCCTCCCGGCCGGTGCTCCCGGAGATGCCCGCACCGCCCGGATTCCCGCGCAGAGCTGTCACCCCCGTACCCGTACAACTGCCCGCCAAGGACGCCCCGCCGCCCTGCCCGGGACCCGCCGCCGGGCCGGGAACGCCCACGGCACCCCCGGCGCCGCCTGACTGACCGAGCTTTCCGTTCTCACCGCCACCCCCTCCGCCACCCCGGAAACCGCCTGCCGCCCCGGCGCCGGTCCGGCCGGCCCGTACCGTCACACGCTGGGATCCGGTGAGCACCTGCGTGAGGAATCCCGGCTGCGCGACCACTCCCGCCCCGCCCTGGGAGCCGGCGCCACCAGAGGCACCGCTGGTGAGGATGGTGCCGGCGGAACCGCCCGCGCCCCCGCCGCCCGCGCCCCCGCCGCCCCCTCCCCCTCCGCCACGGCCCACCGCGATGAACATGGCCGCGCCGGGCGTCACACGAAGGGTGCACCGGGTGAAACCACCGCTGCTCCCGGACCTGCCTCCCGCCGCCTTAAGGAGAGGCCCTCGCGGCGCTCCGGCCGGTGGTAGCAGCCGTGCCCGTTGGCCAGCCGGTACGGCGTCCCGACGAGGGCACCACTGACGTCGGCGAAGAGCGCGGCGTGGATCGCCTTGATCGGGCGGGGATGCGCCATGGCGTACGGAATCCCCGGGCGCCGCACCAGGATGCTGTGCTCCGGCCCGACGAGTGGCCGGGGACGCCGGTGCCGCCGTCGGATGTGCGCCCGTGGGCGATCAGGCATCGGGCTGTTCGGCCGCCGGCGCCCTGAGGCGTGGAGCCGGGCCGATCCCCACTCCGTGGCCGGGCCTGACCGACCTCGCCGAACAGGTCGACGGCACGGGACCGGCCACTACGACGATCGAGCGGTACGAGGCCTGGGGCCTCTCGCTGGATCTCACTGGGCTCGCGTGCGCCGCTCTCTCCCCTTTGAGTCCGGCGGCCCGGGGAGGCCCGATCCGGCGGGAGGCCCGATCCATACGAGAGGCCCTGGGTACCGGGTGCCCGGCACGCGTCAGCCGGGTGTCACCGGTACCCTCGGCGCGGTCAGCTGCCGGCGATGACCGAGGTGACCACGGTGGTGGTGACGATCGCCGTCAGCGCCTGCCGTGTGGCCTCGATGGCCTGCCGGACGGCGGGCGCCGCCCACTGGCCCTGTGCGAGCACTGCCATTCTGGATTCGACCTGGGACCGGTCGGCGTCGGGGAAGGCCAGCGGGGCCAGCTTCGCGCCGTGCAGCAGGGCGATCAGGCCCGCCGTCCGCGCGTCCGGGCTCCCGTCGTGCAGCACGGCGGCGTCGAGCCGCGCGCGCACCGCTGCCTCGACGGAGCCGTCGGCCTCGGGGTACCGGCGAACCGGGAAGAACCCCAGGACCTTCTTGGTTTCCTCGCGGACCAGGCCCTTGTCCAGCAGGCCCTGGCCCGCCGCGGCGACCGCGTCCTTCTTCAGGTGCTGGATCCAGGCGGTGACCTTGCCGGGCTTGTTCCAGCCGACGATGTCGGTGAGCGCGGTGTCCAGAGAGGGGTGGCCGACAGGGGCGGGGTCGGTCACCGAAACGCTGCCGTCGGGGTCCACCGTGATCCGGCCCGCGAGCACCAGCTCCACCAGGGTCGGCCCCGCGCCTTGCGGGGGGGTCCCCGGGCAGACGCCGGGGGGGCCGCGGTAGTCTAGAACCCCCCGCAGATAAAGAAGAACTCACCAAAAAGAGTGTA
>NZ_JBEPCY010000040.1:0-78831 GCF_040299965.1 Streptomyces sp. NPDC000594
GGCGATCGCGTCGTCGAGCAGCGCCCGGTAGGCGGGGGTCAGCTTGTACGGCTCGTCCTTGGTCCACCGGTCACCCGGGTGCTCCGGACACCCCGGGGCGTTCGCTCAGACCCAGGCGGTCCCGGTCAGCAGCTCGTACGCCTCCACATAGCGCGCCCGGGTCGCGGCGACGACCTCCGCCGGGAGCGCGGGCGGCGGCTGCTCGCTCCGGCGGTCCCAGCCGGACGCCGGGGAGGTCAGCCAGTCACGGACGTACTGCTTGTCGTACGAGGGCTGGGGGCGGCCCGGCTGCCAGGAGGCGGCGGGCCAGAAGCGCGAGGAGTCGGGGGTCAGCACCTCGTCGCCGAGGACCAGACCGCCGTCCTCGCCGAGACCGAACTCGAACTTGGTGTCGGCCAGGATGATCCCCCGCTCACGGGCGATGTCCCGGGCCCGGCCGTAGACGTCGAGGGTGGTCCGGCGCAGCAGCGCCGCCGTCTCGGCGCCGACCTGGCGGGCCACCTCCTCGTAGGTGACGTTCTCGTCGTGGTCGCCGACGGCCGCCTTGGTGGCGGGGGTGAAGATCGGCGCGGGGAGTTCGGAACCGTCGGTCAGACCCTCGGGGAGGGCGATCCCGCAGACCGTCCGGGAGTCGTTGTACTCGGCGAGTCCGGAGCCGGTCAGATAGCCACGGGCCACGCACTCCACCGGAACCATGCGCAGCGAGCGGCAGACGAGGGTCCGGCCCGCCCAGTCGGCGGGGGCGCCGGCGGGCAGTTCGGTGGAGAGGACATGGTGGGGAACGAGGTCCGCGAGGCGCTCGAACCACCAGAGCGAGAGCCGGGTGAGCACCCGGCCCTTGTCGGGGATCTCGGTGGGCAGGACCCAGTCATAGGCGGAGACGCGGTCACTGGCGACCATGACCAGATCGCCCGCCTCGTTCCGGTACAGCTCGCGCACCTTGCCGGTGTGCAGATGGGTGAGGCCGGGAACCTGTTGCGGTTCGGGCTTTTCTACGAATCCGGACACGGTTCCTCCCCGTGGTTCTGAACGACTGCGGCCGATTCTCCCGTATGCGGGGGGAGTGGTTCCGTCCGCCCCCGCATCGGGGGTTCCGTCCTGCTGCCGACGCGGCCGGACCGGTCCGTACCGGGCCCGTTCAGTCCCGCTTGCAGATGCGGTCGAGGAGGTTGGCGGTGGCGCGCTGGACCCGGGCGTCCACATGGCCGGGCCGGTCGAGCGCCGGTGACCAGGCGAAGGTCCCGGAGGCGAAGACCAGGGCGCCCGACGGTGCCCGGTAGAGCGAGGTCTCCTGGTGGCGGACGGCCCCGCCCGCGTCGCGGTAGGGGGAGTGGGCCAGCAGGACCCGCCGCAGATGCGCCGGGAGGGAGGTGCGCGGGTAGTAGCGGTCCGCCTCACCGGCGACCATGCCGGGCAGTTCGTCGCCCTCGGTGGCGCCGGTGGACTCCCAGAGCCAGTGGTCGGCGTTCCGTACGACCAGGGGGTACGGGTCGGGCACCCGGCCCGCGTACTGGATACCGAGCAGATGCTGTTCGGCGCGGTCGGCCTCGCGCCAGAGCGCGGACTTGCCGGGGCCCCGGCGCTTGCGGCAGGTGAGCAGCCGGTCGGGCACACCGGAGGGCGAGGGGCCCAGCTCCACCTGCCAGTACATGGTGTTGGCGGAGAGGAAGACCAGGGAGGTGCCCTGGTCGCGGGCGGTCTCGGCGGCGCGGCGCATGGGCACCGACCAGTACTCGTCGTGGCCGGGGAAGACCAGCCCCCGATAGCGGGAGGGGTCGACCCGGCCGGCGTGCAGATCGCGGGCGTCGGCGTAGGAGAGGTCATAGCCGTACCGCTCCGCCCAGCGGATGAAGTCATAGGCGTGGCCCACATGGAGCGGGAGTCCGGCGCCCGCGTAGGGCCGGTCGAAGGAGACGGTGACGGCGGCGTCCCGCTCGCCGAGGAGCCGGCCCTCCTCGTCCCAGGCGTGGTAGAAGCTGGCGCCGGTCCGGCCGTCCTCGGGGTAGAGGTTGTACGCCTGCCAGGTGATGTCCGGGAGCAGCAGCAGCAGATCGGCGGGGCGCTCGTCGCGGACGGTGAACGGGATGTGGGAGCGGTGGCCGTCGGCGGTGGTGAGGACGGCCACATAGGCGCCGACCGACCAGTACGAGGGGATCTGGAGCCGCCAGGAGAGCCACCAGTGGTGGCAGGAGACCGTCCGGCCGGCGGCGAGCGGCGGCGGCTGGGCGATACCGGGGAGCCGGGGGCTGGTGGTGATCTTCGAGGCGCCGTGGCCCGCGTAGTGGCCGATGCGATAGATGTCGATCGAGAACTGCTGCGGTGGGTTCACGGTGATGTGGAAGTCGATCGAGTCGCCGGGGGAGACGGCACCGGCGGAGGTGAACCCCTTGATCTGCTGCCGGGTGTCGTCGGGGGTACGGAGGCCGCAGTCACCGGAGTCGGCGTACCAGGGGACGAGACGGCCCGTGTCGGAGAAGTAGTGCTCCTTGCCACGGAGCCAGGGCAGGGGGCCCTGGCCGAAGGGGTCCGACACGGCATGGGCGAGGGCGCCCGACTCCCATCGCCTGATGTGCTCCGCCCCCATGCACCCTCCCCGGCCCCCATGACCCGCCGCCCGCGCCCGTCGATCAGGCGCCGAGATCCCAGCACATCACATAACGCATGCGAATGGTCACCCTTCGTCGCGAAATTGGTACGGGGGTGACCGATTCATGGGGGTGCCCGATGCACCGGGGTGCGCGGGCGGGGCGGGGGCGGTGCACCCGGGGGCGGACACCCCGGTGGGCCGGGCCGGGGCCTTGGGCGCGGGGCCCGGGCCTTGGGGTGCGGGACCGGGGCCTTGGGCGGGGGGCCTGGGGCGGCCCGCCCGGCCGGTCGGCTCGTCAGACGAGGCGGACGGGCTTCTCCGCACGCACCCCGGCCACGGCGAGCCAGGCCCGCAGCGGCCTCGGATCGCCGTCCTCGGTCAGACTCAGCACCGGGGACATCAGATCGGCGCAGCGCTTGCCCCTGAGCAGCAGTGCGGGACCGTCGAGCCAGTCGAGCCCCGGGGCGGCCCCGGCGGTGTCGACCGCCGCGCAGCACACCATCGCGGTGACATGGTCGGCGAGCAGCTCCCGTCCGCTGCGGGGCGGCTGGAGGGGGAAGAGGGGCAGCGGATCCGGACCCCAGCCGTGCAGCACTTCCTCCTGGCTCCGGTCGATCTGGCCCGGGGCCGCCTGGCCCGGGGCGGGGTGGCTCTGCGCGGTCTGGCCCGGGGCGGGCTGCTGCGCGGCGGTCCGGCCGGGGTCGCTCTGACCCTGCGCGGCGGCCGCTCCGGGGCCCGTCGCCTGCTGGCGGGCGGTCTCCTCGCGGGCGACCGCCGCACTGATCCCGGCCGCCAGATTCTCGCCCGCGTCCGCGCCGGCCTCGGAGAGCTGGGTCATCACCCGGGCGAGGGTCGGCCCGCCGGGGCCGTCGGAGGGGGCCGTACCGAGGTCGTCCAGGACCCGGTGGAGCCGGGCCGCCTCGGTGCGCCACTTGCGGTCCACGACCTCCTCCGGATACGCCTGCCAGTCGACCGGGGACCAGCTCGCCCCGGTCTCGGCGGGTCCGCCGTGGAACAGCCGGGCGGCGAGCAGCGAGGCGGCCTCGTCGATCGCCCCGGGCTCCTCCAGGAGATCGCAGGCGGGACGCTCCCCCAGGCGGGAGGCGAAGCCCTCGGCGAGGCGGTCCCGGCGGGACAGCTCGGTGAGGGCGGAGACGACCCCCGCGTCGAGCCGGGAGGGCCAGCGGCCCATGCGCCAGGCGGGGAGCGCCACCCGGGTCAGCAGCCGGTCCCACCCCGCGTACGCCAGGCCGACCTGCTCCTGGGCGACGATCCGCAGTCCGTAGTCGACCGCCTGGGCGCGCTCGGAGGCGGCGGCGGCGACCCCCCGCTCCATCTCCCCCGCATAGCTCTGGCAGGCGTGCAGCAGCAGCCGGGCGGTCCGGCCGACGAGGGCCAGCAGCGGCGCGCCCAGCAGCCGGAGCGAACCGGCGGTACGGGGGGCGGAGGCCACGGCGACGGCCGCGTCCAGGCCCCGGACGAAGCGCCGGGCGGCGGCTATGTCGGGGTGGGCGGAGGGCCCGGTCCCGGCGACGACGGGGGCGAGCAGGGCCCGCAGCTCGGCCACGCGCATCCACCACAGGAAGGGCGAGCCGATCACCAGAACGGGTGCCTCGGCACTCCGCCCGGGACGCCGGCCGCGTATCGCGGGGGATATCGCGTGGGCGGGGTGGGTGCGGTCCTCCAGCCAGCTGTCGCAGTCGGGGGTGAGCGCCAGCGCCGAGGGCGCGGGCACATCCATCCGCTCGGCCAGATCCCTGACCAGGCGGTAGAGATCGGGGGCCGCGCGCTCGGGAAGCTCGACGGTGGGGCTGAGCGCGGGCCGGGCCCGGGCGATCACCAGGGCGACGGCCGAGGCGAACAGCAGCACCGCCACGGCCAGCGGGCCGACGACCCAGCGGGCGGTGTCCCAGGCGCCGCCGCGCATATGGCCGGTGGAGCCTCCCGCGATGAGTACGACGGCGACCGCCGCGGGCAGCAGGGCCACGGCGAG
This sequence comes from Streptomyces sp. NPDC000594, assembly GCF_040299965.1. Lineage (NCBI taxonomy): Bacteria > Bacillati > Actinomycetota > Actinomycetes > Kitasatosporales > Streptomycetaceae > Streptomyces > Streptomyces sp. NPDC000594. The sequence continues at coordinate 4,581 of NZ_JBEPCY010000040.1, forward strand.
CGCCCTGCCCCGGACGCGCAGCACGGCGAGCGCCCGTGAGCGTGCGGCCTGTGCGCCGATGGATTCACCGATCCCGATAACGGACACGGTCGGTCCTCACCCCCTCTGCCCTGCGACGGTGATGGTCACTCCCCCACTGTGGCACCCGCCACCGACATCGCAATGCCGGTGGGCCAAGTGCCGGAACGCCTGCGCCGCACCCTAGTTGGGGTCGGGGCAGCCGTCATCCGGATGGCTCAGCCGTCACCCGATGGAATGGCGTCGGGTAATGGGGATGACGGATGGGGGGCGGCGGTGGTTCAGTTCTGCGCCCTGGGTGACCTGGAGCGACGCCGGAGCCGGGCTGGAGCCGCGCCCGGGATGCCTCGACGGTGGTTCTGTGCCACAGGAACCCCCGTACGTCCCCTGAGTCCTGCCCGCTCGGGGCACGCGGCGGGGCCCAGGATTTCCAGGGGTGTACGGGGATCCAGGGGGTGTACGGGGTTCCTGGGGCCTCGGAGGCCCCGGGGCGGGTTCCTGCGGTCAGACCTCGGCGGCCCGGCGGGCGATGTCCGTACGGTACTGGGAGCCGTCGAGGCGGATACGGCCCACCGCCTCGTACGCGCGCTGCCGTGCCTCGCGCAGATCGGATCCGGTCGCGGTGACCGAGAGCACCCGGCCCCCCGCGCTGACCACGTCGCCGCCCTCCCGCCGGGTCCCGGCGTGCAGGACATAGGCGTGCGGTTCGTCGCGCTCGGCGACCTCGTCCAGTCCCTCGATGGGGTCACCGGTCCGGGGGGTGCCGGGGTAGTTGTGGGAAGCGACCACCACGGTGACGGCGGCTTCGTCGCGCCAGCGCAGCGGGGGCGCGTCGGCGAGGGTGCCCCGGGCGGCGTGGAGCAGCAGACCGCCCAGCGGGGTCAGCAGCCGGGCCAGGACCACCTGGGTCTCGGGGTCGCCGAAGCGGGCGTTGAACTCGATGACCCGCACCCCGCGCGAGGTGATGGCGAGGCCCGCGTAGAGCAGTCCGCTGAACAGGGTGCCCCGGCGGCGCAGCTCGTCCACGGTGGGCTGGAGGACGGTCTCCAGCACATCGTCCACCAGCTGGGGGTCGGCCCAGGGCAGCGGCGAGTAGGCGCCCATGCCGCCGGTGTTGGGGCCCTCGTCGCCGTCGAGGGCGCGCTTGAAGTCCTGGGCGGGGCTCAGCGGAACGACGGTCTCGCCGTCGGTGACGGCGAAGAGGGAGACCTCGGGCCCGTCCAGGAACTCCTCGATGACGACCCGGTCGCAGGCGAGGGCGTGCTCGCGGGCGGCGGCGAGGTCATCGGTGACGACGACGCCCTTCCCGGCGGCGAGGCCGTCGTCCTTGACGACATAGGGAGCGCCGAAGGCGTCGAGGGCCTCGTCGATCTCCTCGGGGGTGGTGCAGACATAGCTGCGGGCGGTGGGCACCTGGGCGGCGGCCATCACGTCCTTGGCGAACGCCTTGGAGCCCTCCAGGACGGCGGCCTCGCCGGACGGGCCGAAGCAGGGGATCCCGACCGCGCGCACCGCGTCGGCGACACCGGCGACCAGGGGGGCTTCGGGGCCGACGACGACCAGATCGGCCGCCAGCTCCTTGGCGAGCCGGGCGACGGCGTCGCCGTCGAGGGCGTCGACGGCGTGCAGCTGCGCGGTCCCGCCGATGCCGGCGTTTCCGGGCGCGCAGTGCACAGCGGTGACGTCGGGGTCGAGGGAGAGAGAGCGGCACAGGGCATGTTCGCGGGCGCCGCCGCCGATGACGAGGACCTTCACGGGCGTCAGCCTAACCGGCGCCGTGCGCGGCCCTGTACTCCCCTCCGAAAGGGCCTCCCCTACTCGTTGGTGTATTCCTCCACAACCGTGGCTCCCAGCTCGCGCACGATCAGCTCATGGCCGGAGAGGGCGGAGTCGACGAGATCGGGGTCGTCGTCCTCCGGCATGTCGTCCTCGGGGGCGACCGGGGGCGGGGTGTGCGCGGGGGCGGGGGCCGCCGCCGGGGGTGCGGGCCGCTGGGGCGCGGGGGCCGCGGCGGGTGCCTGAGCCGACGGGGGCTGGGACGGGTACGGGGGTACGGGCGGCGCGGCGGGGGCGGCCTGCGGGGGCGCGGGCTGATAGGGGCGGCCACCGGCGGAACCGGCGGTCTGCGGGGGTGCGCCGGCACCGCCCGAGAGGTCGATGATCGCCTCGACCTTCCACTGCACATGGAACTGCTCGGCGAGGGTCTGCCGCAGCACGTCCTCGCTGCCGCTGCTGTTGAAGGTGTCGCGGGCGCCGGCGTTCAGGAAGCCGACCTGGAGGGTGGTGCCGTCGAAGCCGGCGACCTGGGAGTTCTGGCTGAGGAGGATCCAGGTGAAGCGGCGGCGGTTCTTGACCGCCTCCAGGATGTCCGGCCACATGGCCCGGACCTGGGCGGCACCCTGGGCGGCGCCGGGGGCCGGGGCGCCGGCGGGCTGCTGCGGGGCCTGGGGGGCGGCGGGGCGGGCCGCGGGGGCGGGCTGTGCGGGGGCGGGCCGGGCGCCCTGGCCGGGGGTGGAGGCGGTGGGCCAGCCACCGGGGCGACGCTCGGCCGCGGCCGGGGCCTCGGCGGTTCCTGCCGCGCCTCCGGCTCCTCCGGCCGGGGCAGCCCCGGGCCAGGCGCCGGGGCGCTGTGCCGCCGGGGCGGGCTGCTCGGCCTCCGCCACGGGGTACGGCGCGGACGGCTGGGGCGCCTGCGGTACGGGCGGGGGGACGGGCCCGTCGGGACCCGGCATGTGCGGAGCGGCGCCGGGCCCGGGGACGTAGCCCATGGAGGGGCCGCTGGCGGGTCCGTCGGAGGGGAAGGTGACGGCGGGCGCCACCGGAGCCGGGCCCGCCGTGGCCGCCCCGCGCTCCAGCCGGTCCAGCCGGGCCTGGAGCGAGCGCTCGTCGCTGAAGGCGGCGGGCAGCAGTACCCGGGCGCAGATCAGCTCCAGCTGGAGCCGGGGCGATGTGGCCCCGCGCATCTCCGTCAGCCCGACATTGACCAGGTCGGCGGCGCGGCTCAGCTCGGCGGCACCGAAGGCGGACGCCTGGGCCTGCATCCGCTCCACCACATCGGCGGGCGCGTCGATGAGCCCCTTCTCGGCGGCGTCCGGCACCGCGGCGAGAATCACCAGGTCACGCAGGCGCTCCAGCAGATCGGTGACAAAGCGGCGGGGGTCGTTGCCCCCCTCGATGACCCGGTCCACGACCTCGAAGGCGGCGGCGCCGTCACCGGTGGCGAAGGCCTCCACGACGGAGTCCAGCAGCGAGCCGTCGGTGTACCCGAGGAGCGCGGTGGCCATGGCATAGGTCACACCCTCCTCGGTCGCCCCGGCCAGCAGCTGGTCCATCACCGACATCGAGTCCCGCACCGACCCCGCACCGGCCCGCACCACCAGCGGCAGCACCCCGTCGGCCACGGGGATGTCCTCCTGGCCGCAGACCTCGCCCAGGTACTCCCGGAGGGTGCTGGGCGGCACCAGCCGGAACGGGTAGTGATGGGTACGCGACCGAATGGTGCCGATGACCTTCTCCGGCTCGGTGGTCGCGAAGATGAACTTCAGATGCTCCGGCGGCTCCTCGACCACCTTCAGCAGGGCGTTGAAGCCCTGCGGGGTGACCATGTGCGCCTCATCGATGATGTAGATCTTGTACCGGCTGCTCGCCGGGCCGAAGAACGCCTTCTCCCGCAGCTCACGGGCGTCGTCCACACCACCGTGAGAAGCCGCGTCGATCTCGATCACATCGATCGAACCCGGTCCGTTCCGCGCGAGGTCCTGACAGGACTGGCACTGCCCGCACGGGGTGGGTGTCGGCCCCTGCTCGCAGTTCAGACAGCGGGCGAGGATCCGCGCACTGGTCGTCTTCCCGCACCCGCGCGGCCCGCTGAACAGGTACGCGTGATTGACCCGGTTGTTCCGCAGGGCCTGCTGCAACGGGTCAGTGACATGCTCCTGCCCGATGACCTCGGCGAAGGACTCGGGGCGATAGCGGCGGTACAGCGCAAGGGACGACACACCTACGAGGTTATCGGCCCCCACCGACAACCGTCCCCGCCCCGCGCCCCGCCCGACCCCTCCCCGTACAACGCAAGCGCCCCCCACGCACCCGCCAGAGCCGACCTACCCTTGCTGCCTTCCGGCCCTGGGGGAGTTCAGTCAGATAGCGCCACGTGAGGGGCTCCGCACAGGGTACCTGATCCACGGGGGTGGGAACGAGTTCGCGAGCACACCTCAACGTCTTGTATTGTTTGCGGCGGAGGATTCGCCTAGTGGCCTAGGGCGCACGCTTGGAAAGCGTGTTGGGGGCAACCCCTCACGAGTTCGAATCTCGTATCCTCCGCCAGTGCCTCACCGGGCACTAACGTCGAAGGGCCCCACCGCAAGGTGGGGCCCTTCGACGTATGCGATCCCGGTCCCGGAGGCCCCTGGGCGATCTCGTCCCCGGGTGCGCCCCACTGGCAGCGATCGTCGACGACCGGCCCAAATCCCACGTCCCGCCGGAGCGGAATCCCCACGCGGCAACACGGCCACGCAGCCCACAGGCCGCGAGTACCGTTCGCCGGAGGCTCCATTCCACGGGACAGGACGTTGCGACCATGCCGTACGAACTGGAAGAGCAAGAGGCCATCGGTCGCCGGATCAAGCGCCGGCGACTCGCCCTCGGGATGCCCCAGGCCGACCTCGGGGCCGCGGTCGGCAAGACGCAGGGCTGGGTGTCCAAGGTCGAGAAGGGCCGTATCGAGCTGGACCGGGCGGCGCTGATCAACAGCATCGCCGCCGCGCTGCACTGCCACCCGAACGATCTGATTGACCGCCCGTACGTCGGCACCGTCCCGGAGAACCAGTGGCAGATGGCCGCCGCGTCCATCCTGCGGGAGCTGCGGCGCTACGACCTGACGCCGGTCTTCGACGGCGCCCCTCGCCCGTCCACCGTCCTGTGGCAGGAGCTGAAGCGGCTGCACCGGCTGCGGGACGCGGCGGCGAGCGTGGCGATCCTGCGGAGCCTGCCCGACCTCCTGCGGGAGGCGCACGCCCTGGCCGAGGTGTCGACCGGCCACGAGCGGGAGGAGGCGTTCGGCATCTACGCGGTGTGCTGCAAGTTCGCCCACACGGCCGCGCACGCCCTGGGGCATCCGGAACTGATCGCCACGGCCTGCGAGAGGGCCGTCTGGGCGGCCCGGCTCTCCGGGGACGCGGTGCTGCCCGCGGTGGCGGACTGGATGCGGGTCTGGGACATGTGGGCCACCGCGGACTGGGCCGACTCCATCGCGCTCGCGGACAAGGCCCTGAACAGCATCGCGTCGGAGTACGAGCACGGCGAGGCGCTCGCGGTACGGGCCTGGGGCACCCTTCAGCTCCGGGCAGCGGTCTCCGCCGCCAGGGCGGGCAACGCGGCCGAGGCCACCCACCGGCTCGGGCTCGCCCGCGAAGCCACGACCCGAACGGGTGACCCGGACGGGGAACCCGTCGACGACCGGCACTCCCTGACGTTCTCCGCCGGCAATGTCACCATCCACGGCATCAGCATCGCGCTGGAACTGAGCGACCAGGCGACGGCCCTGCGACTGAACGAGCAGGCCGGGCCCGAGGAGATCGCGGCCCTGCCCAAGTCCCGCCAGGGGCACCACCACATGGACCTGGCCCGAGCCTGGCTCTGGGACGGCGACCGCCACCGGGCCCTGGGGCAGCTCCGCCGAGCCGAGGAGCTGGCACCGCAGTTGGTGCGCAATCACCCCATCGCACGGGCGACCCTCCGCAGGATCGTCTGCGCGGAACGCGCCTCGACACGCGAGGAGTTGCGGGGGATGTCGAACCGTTTCCACCTGGATGACCAGGGCCTATTCTCCTGATTCATATTCGGTGGTAATCGCGCGCCTACTGTCCGTCACATGACGGACGCCACCTCCGAACCCGCCTGGGAGCCCCGGCGCGGAGATCTCGTCCACGACACCGGCACAAACCGAACCGGTGTCGTGGTCGCCCTCCCGGAAGACACGGGGACCACCACCTACCAGCTCAGCCCCGAGGGCGGCGGAATCGGCTGGACCGCCCCCGCGTCCCGGCTGACACCCTCCGCCGACACTCCTGCGGAAGCAGCCGGCCTCCCGGGGTGCTGTGTCGGATGAGCCCCGTTCCGTACATCACGCAGTGGTCCGGGGAGTCCCCGTCGAAGGTACGGGTGGTGGTGCGGCGCGGGCGCTTGGCCTATGCCGATGAGCGCTCCTACGACCGCGATCCCCGGGGTGTGTTGTGGCGGCGGATCCCCTCCATGCCGGGGAAGGGGAAGCCCGACTTCGGCAAGGTCCACGCCCTGCGCCAGCGACTGGCCATGGCCAACCTGCTGTGCCAGGTCTGCGGCAAACCCGCCGACCAGGACGAGCGCGGAGTCCTCTGGCTCCTGGGCGAAGCCTCCGACGACCCGGGCTCCTGGCCCCAGGGACTGGAGACCGCACATCCTCCGGTCTGCCGCCCCTGCGCAACCCTGGCCACCAGAGCATGCCCCCACCTGCGGCGCCGGTACGTGACCCTACGGGTCCAGTCGTGGACCCCGGCGGGAGTCCACGGCGCCTTCTACCGCCCCAGCCACGACCCCGTGCCCGTCGACGCCAGAGGCATCCCCTTCGACAGCCCCGCCATCCACTGGACCATCGCCGCCCAACTCATCACCCGCCTCAACCAATTCACCCTCACCGTCCCAGCGGACATGTGAGTTACAACCTTCCCTACTGGTTCAAGGCGCCTCGCTCCGCTCGCCGCGCGCGGCCCGGCTCCCCGCCGGGCCCGCCGCTCCTGTCTCCGCCCCGCTCCGGACCCGGCGTCGCCGGCCGCGCAGGGCGGCAGCACGCATGAACGGGGAGATCCCCTCTGCAGCCGGGGCGGTCGGCTCCACGGCTTTAGCCACCTCCCCCAGTCCGGGGCCCGCAAACCAGGCAGGACACCGGCCAAACCCGCTCCGCCGGACCTACTGATCACGCAGAGCCAACAAGCTCGCATTTCGAGGAATCGTGCGATAGACGGCAAATGGAATGAGCGAGAATCCAGGATACTGAGGAAGGTCAACAAAACCCAGGCCGCCCAGGTGCTTCATGAGCGCATTAATTCCGTCCGCAAAGGCACCTCGATTGACTGCCCCATTCGGATGCAAGAAATTTAGGTCTGGCATATCTGTGTTTTCAGGGCCGTAGCTGCCTACGCTACCAACCACTGTCCACTCTTGACGTTCCGCACCATATCGTGCGAACAAAATATCCGGCTCACTGTCCAGATACTGACGCCCTTCCTGCAAGCGAGATCCGATCAGAACTTCCCCCGAAGCAACTGGAGAAAGATTTATATTCAAGCCCGGAGCAAACACCCCTCTGGCGATGCGCGTAATAGCACGTAGCGATTTTCCGTCCACACCCCCTGGCCCCACAAAATCAGAGATCGCATCTTCCAACTGACGATCCCCCTCACCTGGGCCGTGCTTCGCTGGCCGAGCTTTTTGCTGGCCTGTCCTACCTCTCCCGGGGGTCGCATTCTGAACGGGGCCCATATCAGCTCCAATATCTTGAAGCCCAATCGCCACAGAGGAGAAAGCGGCAAAAACGCTCGCGCTGTATCGAGTATCAAATAGGGACCCGTTAGCCGTAACGCGAACAAGGGAACCCGGAGGAGCAATCTTTCTCAGATTCCCTGACGTCCACTCAGAAAGAATCGTCGCCTCTTCCGAAATGTCCCGAAGCAAACCCTCAGATTCCAAAGCTCCTTCCAGTGCAGGAAAGATGGCATCACCCAGAGATTTTTGCGTGTACGTCTCGCTACCAGATAGCTGTAGATGCTGAGCCAAACTCCTCGGGCCTACCGTATTGCTTTTCTGACTGCTAGTGGTTTCACGCGCCTCCTCTGGTACCCCTCCGTCAAGCTGCGCAAGCATCGCTCTGACTTTTTCGGTATCCACATACAAAAACTCGCGCAAGATCAATTTCCACTCCTGGATCAGGCGGAAGAGGAACAATATCCCCCGTTTCCTATTTTGTCAGCGATCTCACAAGAAATGGCACTCAGTGTCGCGCAGTCTCGGTTGTCTGTCCCTGCGTGACATCGATTACCGAGGCCAAGGTCAGGCGCCAGCGCATCGGGCGAAGCGGCAAACCACGGCCAGTGGCGAGCTGTCGGCGTCCGCGCCGCCGCGAGCGTTGGACCACGCTGTCGACATCGACCCTGTGAACTCTTGCGGGCCAGAGCCACCACCCTCTGTTCAACAGCGAAGATGTTGCCAAGCCAGGCCCTCCGCCCGTCTCAGTTCCCGTCTCATTCAGCGCCGTTCACGGAAGTTCACCTGAGACGCAGGCGGGAGACGCCCGCCCGACCGACAGGCCGTGAACGCAGGTGAACGCTCCCGGCTACCACCTTGCGCGGTGCCAACAAACTTGGAAAGCGTGTTGGGGGCAACCCCTCACGAGTTCGAATCTCGTATCCTCCGCCAGTGCCTCACCGGGCACTAACGTCGAAGGGCCCCACCGCGAGGTGGGGCCCTTCGACGTTTCTTTGGTTCGATTCCGCCCCAGGCACACTTGGCGGGCACCGACCGGAGACCCAGTGGGGCGGGGTCCCTTCGTTCCTCCGCGCCTACGGCTCGACCGGGGACCGCCCTTCCTCAGATCTGCACCACATGGACGTCCTGGGCGTCCAATGCCTTCAGATAGGCGCTGAGATCGGCTGGATCGCTCGTGAAGACCACAGCGCTGCCATGTCGGGCGGCAGTAAGCGCCACCAGTGCATCCACCGCGTCTGGGCGCTTCTTCGGGGGCAGCTCTGCCGAGCCGAGGGAACTTCCGATGCGCTGCCATTCGGTGATGTCCGGACCGGTGGCGCACAGGATGCAGACCGTCTGCCCCACGGCGGTGGGGCGCATGGCCGGGGCCGAGCTACGGGCCTGCGGAACCGTGCACTCCTTCATAACCCCGGCCAAGGCATGCACCACGGCAGGGCTGGGCCGCCAGACCTGAGCCAGCACCGGCCCCAGCACGAGTGCTCGGTGCGGCGCGTCCTGAAGGCCGGCATGCAAACGGACCGCCTTCGCCTTGCGATCGGCGAGCGCGATCAACATGCCGGTGTCGTAGACCGGCACGCGTGTGGTCACGCGGCGTCACCGGAGCGGGCGGCGGGACCATCAGAGCCGTAGATGAGCCCCAGCGCCTCCTGCACTTCTCTCCGCTCCTGCTCCGTGAGGTCGCCATCGACCACTTCCGCGAGGGGCGGCAGTGCGGCAGCCCCCGTCTCGGCCGCCGCAATCACCGCGTCGAGCCGGGCGAACTGCGCTTCGGCTGCTTCCACCTCGGCCATCTGCCGAGTCGCCGCGTTGACGAGATAGGCGGAGACATCCATGCCAGCCCGTTCCGCGTGGGCACGGATGCGCTCAGCGTGAGCGCTGTCCAAACTGATGCTGATCCTTGTCTTGGCCACACCAGAAGTGTATGACGCGTATTACGAGCGCGCCAAGGTGATTCCAGGGGCTGCCGGACAGCTCGGACTGCCGACCACCCCCGACGTGCAGCCTGATGTGCGCCACGCCCGAGGGGAGCATGAGTATCGCGAGCAATACTATCTCTATCGATAGTATTGCTCGCGGGAGGCTTCCATGCAGCGCTTCATCGGGCGGGATCGCGAGCTGAGCGTGCTCGACAACGCCCTGCGGTCGGTTCACGATGCCGTCGGGTCGGTAAAGCCGGGTCAGTGCATCCTCATGCGCGGTCGGCGGCGGGTCGGCAAGTCCAGCCTTGTCGAAGAGTTCCTCCGGCGCACCGAGGTGCCGTACCTGTTCTTCACCGCGGCGGGCGGCTCGGCGGAGGACGAGCTGGCGGAGTTGCTCGACGCCGCCGCCAGGTCCACGCTGCCGGAGCGGGAGCTGCTCTCGGAGGAGACTCCGGGGCAGTGGAATGCGGCGTTCAGGCTTCTCGCGGAGATCCTTCCGGACGACAGGCCCAGCGTGGTCGTCATGGACGAGGTTCCGTACCTCATGGAGCGCATCGACGCCTTCGAGGGCATGCTCCAGCGGGCATGGGACCGCCTGCTCAGCCGCAAACCCGTGCTTCTCCTCCTGGTCGGTTCCGACCTGTCGATGATGGAGGCGCTGAACAGCTACGACCGGCCCTTCCACCAGCGGGGCCGGGAAATGGTCGTGGGGCCGCTGAACCCCGCCGACATCGGGGAGATGCTCGGGCTCGCGCCGGCGGCCGCCTTCGACGCCGCCCTGGTCACCGGTGGCCTTCCGCTGATCTGCGCGGACTGGCGGCCCGGTGCCGATGTCTGGGAGTTCCTCCGGGACTCGCTGGACAACCCGATCTCGGCACTGCTGGTCTCCGCCGAGCGGTCGCTGGCGGCGGAGTTCCCGCCGCAGGCGATGAGCCGGGAAGTCCTCCGGGCCATCGGAAGCGGGGAGCGTACCTTCACCAATATCGCCCGCGCGGCAGGTGGCATCGCCCACACCACTCTCACCCGGGCCACCGATGTCCTGACCGAGAAGCGGGTGGTGGCGGCCGAGCTGCCCCTCTCGCTGAGGCCGTCGAAGGAACGCCGCTACCGCGTGGCCGATCCCTACCTCCGCTTCTGGCTCGCGTTCCTGGATCCCCACATGGCGGAGATCGAACGGATGCGAGGGGACATCACCCTGAGTCGGATCAAGGAGCAGTGGACGAGCTGGCGGGGGCGGGCGATCGAACCCCTCGTCCGGGAGTCCCTCGCCCGCCTTCTGCCGGACGGGCTGCTGCCCGGGGCCCCCGCGATCGGGGGGTACTGGACCCGTAGCAATGACATCGAGATCGACCTGGTGGGCGCGGACCGGCAGCCGGTGGCCAAGGAGCTGTTGTTCCTCGGTTCGGTCAAGTGGCTGGAGAACTCAACGTTCGACAGCCATGACCTGGCGGCGTTGCAGAAACACCGGGCCGCGATCACCGACGAGCCGGTACCTCTCGTGGCGGTCTCGCGCAACGGGGCCGTCTGTTCCGGACTCCAGGCGGTGTACGGACCCGAGGACCTGCTCGGCGCCTGGCGCAGCTAGGTGCCGCTTGCCCGCAGGGCGAGGTGGGCGGCCGGGCGGCAGGGGCGGCCTGCTTGGATGCAGCGTTGTTCGAAGTCTGCGGGGAGCCAGCCGCGGGCGAGCAGGCGCGGGTGGGCCGGGAAGGCGGTGATCGCGGCAAGGGCGAAGGCGAGGGAGGCCCAGGGGGTCCGGACGCGAACCGTCATCTGGGAATGGGAACCGCGGATGTTGATGAAGCTCGTCTGGAAGACATCGGCGGCCACCAGCTCGATGGAGTTCAACGAATTCCAGGGGAGATCGAGATCGGCGGCGTGGGCGAAGTGGAGCCTCCGCGAGGTGATGGTGACCTCGCCCGTACCGTCCACGATCCACCGGGGCTGGGCGTCACGCTCTGCCTGGCGACGGCGCGCGGAGTTGCCTATCGCCGAGCCCACCAGCGAGCCGATCACAAAGCCGGTGCTGCCGACGGCGAGGACACCGCTCTGTGTGTAGCTGCCGTCGCCGATGGATCTCCAGGTCTGACGTTGTCCTGGCCCGACGGCGAGTGCCCGTTCGCCGTGTTGCAGCCGTGCGGTCGTGGCCACCATCGGTCGGCCGGCCGCTTTCCCTTCGAGGACATCCGCGAGGATGTCGCAGGAGTACCAGAGGTACTCGTCGAACGGTGACCACAGCGGTGGGCCGGGAGACTTGGGCTGCGGTTCGGAGGGGTTGGCCACTGGCGCTCCATCGTCCCGTCAGGGGGCAAGGGCTACGGCTCCCAGTCAACCGTACGCGGACCTCGTCGTCTCGGTATTCGTCTTATCACCGCCGTGAGCGGCCGGGCACGGGGGAGGGTGGTTCCGCTGCCTTCTGTCCGGAGCCGACGGACAGAGCGGGCCCGTGGACCATCATGCGGAGGAGAACGGCATGCCCGCCGACCGAGTCATCCTGTACGGACCTCTCGGAGAGTTCGCCAGGGCGCTGAGCCCGGAGGACGCTCTGTGCGCCGAGGAGGTCTACATCGCCGCCCTCGCCGTGTGGTCCACGGCCATCGCGCCCACCGTGGAGGTCCGCTCGTTCCTTCCGGGGATACGTCCGCCGCAGGTGTGGACCGCCTTCGTGGGCGGCAAGGGCTCGTACGAGAGGCCGGAGCAGGCCGCTGTCCGCGCGCTGCGGATGGGTGGTGCCTTCACCTCGTTCGAGGAACGTGGACAGGTCACCGACGAGCGGCGCCTCTACTCGGCGGTGCACTCGGCACGCCGCCGCCCGTCGAGGGATACCTCCGCCCTGCGGAGCACGCTGCTGACCGGTTCGCCGTTCCGTTGGACCCCGGGCGGCAGGTGTCGGCTCCAGGACTATCTCAACTCCGCCCTGCAGAAGGCTTGGGACGGAAGCAACTTCTTGAGCGTCGGTACGGAGCGACGGACCGCGTTCCAGCAGGAGCAGGACCGCGTACCGCCCATGGTGGGGACTCTCTGGAGCATCTCGGATGCCGAGTGGGAGCAGCGTCCTCGCGGGCATCAGACCGACGCCTTCTACTCGCGCTTCCTCCCGTTCAGGCTTCGCGGCTTGCCCGGCGCCGGGCTGTCCGCCCCGGCGGAGCCACCCGTAGCGCTGATCGACGCCTATGTGTGGGCACTCGGCGGTCGGCGCCGGGTGGAGCTGAGTGTCGACGCCGCGAGGAAGTGGGCCCCGGTCCGGGAGCTGGAGTCGTCTCTGTCCGGCGCCCCTGACGCACAGCAGGCTGTCTTCACCCTTCGGGCCGGGGAACACGCCCTTCGCGTGGCGGCCGCACTCGCCGTCGCCGACGGGTCGTCCACCATTCGGCCGGGCATGGTCGAGGCGGCCTGGTCCGTGGTGCGGCGTTCCGTCCTCGACGCCTCGGAGCTGTCCGGATTCGCCACGGGCCCGCTCCAGGCGCCCTTCGCCCGACTGGATGCGGCGATGCGGGTCCCCTCCGGGGAGTCCGAGGAGACCGAGGAGAAAGAGCCCGGGGAGGCCGGGGAGGCTGGAGAAGCCGGGCACACCGACGATGGCTTCCCCGACACCCTGGTGGAGCGAAAAACCGCCGTGGTCCGGGCCCAGGATCGTGATTCCCGAGTCGTCCGCCAGGTCAAGGAGTGGTACGACCACACCTGTCAGATCTGCGGCACCATGATCGAGCTGCCGGTTCCGCCGTATTCCTACAGTGAGGCCGCGCACATCCAAGCACTCGGGGCTCCCCACAACGGTCCCGACCGTATCGAGAATGTCCTCTGTCTCTGCCCGAACTGCCACATCCGATTCGACCGGGGTGCCCGGTTCCTCACGGACGACCTCCGTGTCATCGACCACGTCTCGGGAAAGGACCTCGGACCTCTGAGGGTCCATCCGCGCCACCGCATTCGACTCGCCTATGTCCAGCGGCACCGGGCCCGCTGGAGTGGCGAGGGGTGAGGCGGGTGCCCCGGGGCGGGTGGGGTGGGCGGGGGGAGAGGGCCGGCGGGGGGCGGAGGGATTCGAAGCGGCTGGGGAAGGGGTACTTCCGCTCCAGGAAGGTGTGGATCGCGGCCTGGGCGGCGGGGCGGGCCGCGGCGGGGGTGTCGACGTCGTTGAGGCAGAAGAAGTCGATGTCCTCGCCGGAGGCGAGGCGGGAGAGGCGGCGGCGCATGTCGGGGGAGCCGAGTTGGACGTAGCGGAAGCGGTAGTCGGCGGCGACGGCGCGGCCGGTGGCGATGGCCCAGTGGTGGTGGAGGGTGGCGGCCGGGGCGACATCGGCGGTGGAGCGGAAGCGGGAGTAGGAGGTCTGCTCCAGCTCCTCGATGCCGAGGCTCTCCATCTCCCGCATCACCGAGAGAAGTTGGGGATGGGGGGTGTGGAGCGACTTCTGGGTGATGTGGCGGCCGTGGAAGCGCATGATCACATCGCGGGTGTTCTTGCCCGCGGAGTTGGGGGCGGGCTCCAGCGGGTGCGGGGCGCCCACGCCGAGCTTCAGGGGCGAGAGCGGGATCCGGGCGATGCCGTTGCCGTGGAAGAAGTGCTCCGCCCGCACCGGGCGGTTGATGAAGACATCGTCGTTGAAGTACAGGTAGTGCTCCGACAGCCCCGGGATGCGGTGCAGCCTGCTCTCGATGGCGTGCGAGTTGAAGACGGGAAGCGCGTCCGCCGGAAGGATGTCCCGGTGGTCGATCACGGTCAGGCCCTCCGCCTCCGGGTCCAGCCAGTCCGGGATCTGGGAGTCGGTCACCAGATAGACATGCCGGACGAACCCGGCGTACATCTCCAGTGAGCGCAGCGCGTACCTCAGCTCGTCATGGCTGGTGTAGCGGGACGCGCCGGTCTCGTGCGGGGCGATCACATCGCCGGTGAGCACCTGGTGGGCGCGGCGCTTCGCGGCCAGGGCCGGGTCGTCGCCGTCGACCCAGGTGTACACGGCGTCGACGGGGAAGAGCACATCGTCCATGCCGGGCTCGGCGAACGGGGCGAACGTCGGCACACTGCGGTGCCGGCCCGCCACCGCGGCCGGCCGCTGGGCGGCGGCCGGGAGCACCTCCGACACGGGGTTGCGGCGCGGGGCGACCAGCGCCGGGCCGAAGATGTCCGGGAGCCGGCTGCCCGGCACGGTGAGCCAGGAGGGGTCGGCGCCCGGGGCGTTGCCGAAGACCAGGCCATAGGACCAGAACTCGATGTCGCACCCCGTCTCCAGCCCGGTGAGCACCTGCCCGCCCGGGCCGAGGCGCACCACGCCGGTACGGATCACCGGGGCCTGCTTCAGCGCCCGGGGCAGCTTCCCGTCGGCCCAGAGCACCGCATTCGTCACCCTGCCGTCCGCCCCGACGGCGCCCACATATCCGACGGCGTCGGCGAGGCGCCGGGCGGCCCGGGCGAGGACCTCGGCGCGGTAGGCCTCCTCCACGCCGATGACCTGCCGCGGCGCACCGTGCCCGTGGTCGGCCGGGACCAGGAAGTAGGGGACGCCGACCTCCTCCAGCAGGGCACACACCCGTTCCAGATCGGCGTCGACGGCCTCCTCGGCGGTGTAGCCGGCGACGGTACGCCCGTACAGCCGGGTCGGCCCGAAGGTGATCCCGTGCAGCCCGGGGACGGCCGACCGCAGGCGCCGCCGGGCCCCGGTCGCGCGCAGCGCCCAGAGCCGGGCCGACAGCCAGATCCTCAGGACCACCAGAAGGTCACGGACGGCCCGCAGGATCGCGGGCACCGCGAGGCGGTGACGGATGTCCATGCCACCCATCCCCCGTCACCTCTGCTTCTCGTAAGGACTCGGGAAGGGGAAGTAGTCCTCCAGGAAGGTGTTCATCCGCACGCCGACCTGCTCCCGCTCCTCGGGCGGCACATCGACGTCGTTGAGGCAGAAGAAGTCGAAGCGGCGGGTCCGGCGCAGATCGGCCAGGCGCGCCTCGGCGTCCGGGCGGCTGATGTTCACGTACCGGAAGTTGAACTTCCCCGGCACCCCGCGCCCGGTCATCAGCGCGTACTGGTAGAGCAGCGGGGCCGTCACTGCGATGTCCTGCGGCGAGCGGAAACGGGACTCCGTGGTGCGGCGGATGTCCTCCGGGAAGAGCGACTCCAGTGTCCGCAGGGTCTCCCGCTGTTGCGGCAGCGGGGTGTGCATGAAGTTGTTCGTCGTCATCCGCCCGAACTTCTCCAACAGCAGCCGGCGGACGTTCTTGCTCGCCGAGTTGGTCGCCGTCTCCTCGGCATGCGGCTTGCCCACGCCTATCTTCAGCGGGGACACCGGGATCCGCATCAGACCACTGCCGTGGAAGAAATGCTCGGCGGTGACACGGCGGCCGACGAACACATCGTCGTTGAAGTACAGATAGTGATCCGCCAGCCCCGGGATGTGATGCAGCCGGGTCTCGATCGCATGCGAGTTGAACACCGGAAGGACACCCTCGGGGAAGATGTCGCGATGGTCGACCACCGTGATTCCCGGAGCCCGGTCGTCGAGCCAGTGCGGCTTCTGTCCATCGGTCACGATGTAGATGTGCCGGACGAAGTCGGCGTACATCGCGAGGGAGCGCAGCGAGTACTTCAGCTCGTCATGACTGGTGTAGCGGGAGGCGTTGGTCTCCTTGTCCAGGATCTCGGTGATGCCGTTCTCCTGGTACCGGGCCCGCTTGGCCCGCATGCCCGGCTCCTCGCCGTCCACCCAGGTGTAGACGACGTCGACGGGGAAGGTCACATCGTTCACGGTGGGCAGGGTGAGCGGGACGAAGCTGGGCAGCTCCCGGTCGCCGACCCGTACCGTGGCCGGCTGCTGCTCGGCGGCCGGCAGGACATCGGTGACGCCGTTCTTCCGGGGCGTCACCAGGGACTCGGCGAAGATGTCCGCGGACGCCTGCGGCTGCACCTTGGCCAGCCGCCGGGGTCCGTCGTCGGTGGCGAGGAGCTCGGCCCCGTCCTCCCAGAACTCGATGTCGCAGGCGAGTTCCAGCCCGGCGAGCAGCTGCCCGGCGGGCCCGAGGTGGTTCTCCCCGACCCGCAGGACAGGGGCGTTGAGCAGCGAGGGCGGCAGGGCGCCGTCCAGGAAGAGCGCGGGATCCTTGAGCCGTCCGCCGGGCAGCGGGCGGCCGATGAACGCCGCCGTCCCCGCGTTCCGCTCCTCCAGGGCGACGAGGAAACGCTCGCGGTCGACGGCGTGCACCCCGACGGTGTGGCGGATGCGCGACGCCGGTACGAGGAAGTAGGGGATGCCCTCCTGCTCCAGCGCGGCAACGACCAGATCGAGGTTGGCGGCGGCCGCCCCGGCGGCGCTGAAGTCGGTCACGACCCGTCCGTAGAGCTGCTGGCCGCGCACGGCGACCGGGCGGAGCGCCGCGTCCGTGGTGGCCGCCTTGCGCCGCCGCCGCATGGTGCGCAGCTGCCACACCTTTTCGGCGGCCTTCCGCTCGACGCGCGGTCGCATCCGCCGGGCAAAGGAACGCACGGTCACGTTCTGGGCTCCTCTTCCTGAACTCATGCACAATCCCTGCGTTAGCCAGACATGCGTATGCCGCAAAAGGTTGTAGAGAAATTTTTCTCCTCCGCGCAGCGAAAGAACCGCTGTTACCTGCGGACTTCGCGCCCCTACAGTTCAGCCAGGTTCACGCCATCGGTCCGACGCCCCTTCAGCACCGAGGAACGGGTAAGGCAACAGATATGCGGAGTATGGTCTTTCATATGGCAACCAAGAAGGTGACGGTGACGATCCCCGAGGATCTTCTTGAAGAGATCCGCGCGGAGACGGCCGAGCGGGGTCTGTCGGCGTACGTCGCCGACGCCCTGCGCCTGAAGCGTGACCGCGACCGGCTCAGGGAGCTGGTGAGCTGGCTGGAGGAGGAGCACGGGCCGGTCACGGCGGGCGAGCGCGCGGCGGTACGGGACGAGCTGGACGGTCTCGACGCCGAGCACAGGTGCCGTGGTGCCGGGGGGACGGCGACAGCGGGAAAGGCAGCGACGGCGTGAGCGGGGACGGGAGCCGGCCCGGGGGCGGAGACGGGGACAGGGGCGGAGACGGTGGCGGGGGCGGGGACGGTGGCCGGGGCAGGCCGGCCCGGGTCTTCGTCCTCGACTCCGAGGCCCTGTCCCTCGCGGTCGGCGGGGACCGGATGATGATCGCCCGGCTCCGGCTGGCCGCCGACGGCGAGGCCGAGGTGGTGACATCCCCGACGGCCCTGGTCGCGGCCCATGACGGCAGGACCACCGAGCAGCGCTGGGAGTGGGTCCTCTCCCGCATCGGCGTGGCCGACATCGGGAGGGACCAGGTACGGGACGCCCGCCGGCTGCTGGCCGACGCGGGGCTGCACGGCCGCGCGTACGCGATCGACGCGGTGCTCGCCGCCGTCGCACATCAGCAGAAGGGGCAGGTCACGGTCTTCACCACCACGGAAGGAGACGGGACGGAAGGAGACGGGAAGGACCCCAGGGGCGGTACGGGTACGGGGGGCGGCGACCGCGCGGGTGACCCGTACGGCGTGGAACGGCTCGTCCCCGACCGGATCGTCGTCAGGAAGGTCTGACCCGGACCCGGACCCCGGACCGGACCACGACCAGAAGCCAGGGCCGGAGCCGTACGGAACCGGCCCCGGCGCGCCCGTTCACCCCCGGGTGCGCCACGCCGGCCACGCGGCATGGGTCACCGCGCGCAGCAGCCACTCCACCGGGCCGTAGCGGTGCCGGCGCAGCCAGTGCCGGGAGGCCAATGCCTGGGCCGTGAAGAGGGCCAGCGCGATCAGGACCACGGCCGGCGGGGAGACCCGGCCGACGAGCCCGGCCCCGTAACCGGTGAAGAGCAGCGCACAGACCAGTGACTGACCCAGGTAGTTGGTGAGGGTCATCCGCCCCGCCGGGGCCAGCAGCGCGGCGGTACGGCCGAGCCGTCCCCGGTGCAGCAGCCGCAGCAGGACGGCGGCGTACGCGGCGGCGAGCAGCGGCGCGGTCACCACATCGGCGCCGAGGGCGAGCAGTTGGTACGCGGTGCCCGGGTGGGACAGGCTCGCATGCGCGTGCAGCAGCCCGCCGGCCACCCCGACGGTGAGGCCCGCCCACTGGAGGCGGCGCAGGGTCCGGTCGTGGTCGGCGACCCGGAGCAGCGCGCCGCGCCGGCCCGCCGCGAGGCCGAGCAGGAACGCGGCGAACGCGGACGGGGCCTGGAAGAAGACCAGCAGATAGGCCACCTCGGGAAGTTGCCGCAGATGGGCGCCGATCACCGATCCGGCGTCCCCGCGCAGGGCCTCGGTGTTCCGCCGGGCCGCGTCGGCGGCCTCGGCCGGGTCGAGGCCGCCGCCGCCCGCCAGGTGCAGGGCGAGGGCGAGCAGGGCGTACCCCACCGCCGTGACGACAAGGATCGATACGGCGACGCGGACGGCGGTACGGGGCCGTATGCGGTGGACCGCGAGCAGCAGCAGGCCGAGTACGGCGTAGGTGGTGAGGATGTCACCGGGGAAGAGCAGCACCGCGTGCAGCGCCCCGAGGACGAACAGCCCGGCCAGCCGCCGCAGGAACCGGGGGGCGAAGGCGGCGCCCGAGCGGGCGGCGGAGTCCAGTTGCAGCGTGAAGGCGTAGCCGAAGAGGAACGAGAAGAGCAGGAAGAACTTCGCCTCGAAGAAGGTCGTCTGGATCCAGCGGACGGCCTGGTCGAGCGGTGTGGCGAAGGCCGGGTCCGGTACGCCCACGCCCTGGTGGGCGGAGGCGAGATAGGTGATGTTCACCAGCAGGATCCCGAGGAGCGCGAAGCCCCGTACGGCGTCGAGATGGCCGATCCTGCCCGCGACCGCCCCGGGCCTGTCCCTGTCCCTGTCCCTGAACGTGCTCGTGCTCGTGCTCTCTGTCCGGCTCACTCCACTGACCCCCTGAGAATAGCTATCACTTCTCAAACGATCGACATCCATACGATCGTATTGAGTTCGTTAGACCATAGCGCAAGAGGGGCGGGCGAGGGGTCATGGCGACGGAATCCCCGCAGATCCGGGCCTCCGCCGACGGCGGAAGAGGCCGTCTATGCTCGGGGCCATGTCCGCCCCCCGCCCCGCACGGCCGGCCCGCCCCCCGTACCCCGAGGTCCCGACCCGGCTGGTGGTGCACGCCCTGGTGCGCGAGGACGGCACGGTCGACGCGGGCGAGCTGTACACCGTCGCCGGGGCCCTGGGCATGAGCGACCAGCAGGTCCGCCTCTGCGTCAAACGGCTGGTCACCGAGGGCCGCTTCACCCATGAGGGCCGGGGCCGCCGGGCCCTGCTGCGGGCGACCAACGCGGAGGTGGCGGCCCTGCTGCCCGACGCCGGCTTTGTGCGGTACGCCTACCGCCAGGACCGCGGCGACGCCCCCTGGGACGGCCTGTGGCGCCTGGTCGCCTTCGCCGTCCCCGAGTCGGCCCGCGCCGCGCGGGACGCCCTGCGGGACACCGTGGTCGCCCTGGGCGCCGCCCCCGTCCAGGGCGGGCTGTACGTCACCCCCAACCCCATCGGGCGGTACGTCGAGGAACGCGCCCGGGAGCTGGGAGTGGCGGGCTCCCTCACCCTGGCCGACAGCCGCGACCTGCGGATCGGCGGAGTGGACGAGCCCCGGGAACTCGCCGCCGCGCTCTGGCCGCTGCCGGAGATCGCGGCACGGTACGAGCGCCTTGAGGCCCTCGCCCGGACCCACCTCGCCCGCCTGGACACCCTTTCCGAGGACGGCGACGGCGACGGCGACGGCGCCGGGGACAGGGACGGGGACGGCGCCGGTACGGAGCGGCTGGCGATGGCCGTCACCCTCGCCGCGGAGTTCACCCGCGCCATGGAGCCCGATCCGCTGCTCCCGCCCGAGCTGCTCCCCGGGCCCTGGGCGGGGGAGCGCGCCCGGACCCTCGCGGACCGGTGCTGGAACCGGCTGGCCGGGGCACCGGGGGCGGGGTCACGGCCACGGCTCTTCCGGCTGTACGAGGACTCCGTACCCGAAGGGGACCCGGACCAGAATGCGGACGGGGGCGCGGACCGCAAGGCCGGAACCGGCCACTGAGCGGCCCACCGAAGCGCCCGGAACCACCGCCCATGGGCGGATCAAGTAAACGGAAGCAAAGACTCCACCCCGTCGGCGGGTGCTCCGCACAGCAATCTCCGCCATACTGCCGCCGTGGAGCAGCAGCACATAGGTCAGGGAACCCCGCTGACGAACGCGGCCGGAGTCGACCCGGCGTCCATCCCCGGGCTCGTTCCCGCCCGCCCCGAGCAGGGCGGTGCGGCGAAGGAGCCGGCGAAGGCGCGGGAGGCGCCGGAGGACCGGGACTCCCCGGAGATCCCGCCGGGCGCCGCGGAGACGACGGCGGTGGACGACAGCGGTCCAGAGGACGAGAGCC
Source organism: Streptomyces sp. NPDC000594 (assembly GCF_040299965.1). Classification (NCBI taxonomy): domain Bacteria; kingdom Bacillati; phylum Actinomycetota; class Actinomycetes; order Kitasatosporales; family Streptomycetaceae; genus Streptomyces; species Streptomyces sp. NPDC000594. The sequence continues at coordinate 25,399 of NZ_JBEPCY010000040.1, forward strand.
CCGAGGGGGAGGTGGCCGGTAAGCAGCGAGAGACCGACGACGGGCCCGTGTTCGAGGTGAGCGACCGGCGCGGCGCGATCGTCGCCGACGCGACCGGGATCACCTTCCGGCTGGACACCGAGGAAGCGGAGTTCCGCTGGGCGGAGATCAAGGCGGTCGAGATCGACACCCCGCGCTTCGGCAAGCGGTTCGGTGTCACCGTCTACACCTCCCCGCAGCGCTGGTTCGACAACGACGTGGAGGCCTCCAGCCGGAGCCTGCTCAAGGAGTGGGCGGCCGAGCTGGACGCCGTCCTCGACGTCCGTTTCGACACCGGCGGCCCGAAGGGCGACACGGCCGAGAAGGCCGAGAAGCCCGACAACGCCGCCGGCAAGGCTGAGAAGCCTGAGAACACCGACAAGCCCGGGAACACCGACAAGGCCGAGAAGGCCGACGCGGCGAAGGACTAGCCAGTCACGCCGGCGCTCCGGGCCGCCCCTCCCTGGGGTCGCCCGGAGCACCGGCGGGTCCGTCGCGCCTCACCCCCGTACGGCCGTGGCCTCCTCCGTGTCCGCGCCGGACCCCTCCTGCGGGGATACCGGAACGGTCCGCTCCGGCGCCTCCGGCAGCAACGGCCACACGCGGGCCAGCCGGGCCGCCGCCTCCGTGATCGCCGGGTCGCCGCCCGCCAGCGTCACCCCGTCGAGATAGGCCGCCGCGGCCGACTCGTACAGACTCCCGACCGCGTTCCGGCGCGCGTCCCGCGCCGCCCGCCGCTCCGCGTTCCGCGCCTCCAGCGACACCAGGGCCTCCCTGGCCCGCTCCGCGCCCAGCCGGTCCGCCGCCATCGTGCGCTCCAGGGCCCGCAGCCGCTCCACGAGATGGCGGTACGAGGCCAGATACGGATGCTCGTCGGCCAGCCCGACCAGAAACGCGATCCCGCCGGAGAGCAGCAGCAGGGCGATGAACATCACCGAGACACTGCCCTCCGACAGCTCCAGGGAGTCGATCGTGCTGGACCCCGGGTACTCCTTGCCATTGATGATCACCGGCGGCGGATCGGCGAAGATCAGCGCGGCCCGCATCCGCCCCAGCATCCAGGCCCCGTACCCCCAGGCCACCATGATCCCCAGCGCGGGCAGGGCCGAGAACTTGATCGCCCCGGTCGCCCCCCGGCCCCGCAGGACCCGCCCCGCGAAGTGGGGGGCGAGGATCATCACGGTCGCGACCGCGAGGGTCAGACTGACCGAGAGCGTCCGGGCGACATCCGGGGCGTCGCCGTCGTGGAGCCGGCGGAACACCACGTAGTACACGGGGATCTCCACCAGGGCCAGCAGCGCCAGCAGGCCGATCCGGCCGGTCCGGGACATCCCGGGGCGGGCGGTCGCCCCCTCCCACGCGGCCCGGGTGGCGGCGGACGGAGCCGTCCGCCCACCGGCCCGGTCCTGCGCGCCCCGACCGGTCTCGGGGACCGCCTGCCAGCGCGGGGACCCGCCCCGGGAAGGTTCCGGCGGGGAGCCCTCCGGCGGCAGCCCGGCCCGGCGTCTGCGGCGCTCGTACCGGTCCATCAGGGTGTCCCGGAAGGCGTGCCAGCGGTCCGCCCGCCGGGCCAGCCGGTCGAGCTGGGCGATCACCACCGCCAGCCGCTCCAGCAGCCGGGCCCGCCGTTCCTCCGCCCTGGTCAGCCGCTCGTCGGCGGCGGTGACGGCGGCCCGCAGCCGGCTCGCCTCCAGCGCCGCGTCGTCCTCGGCCAGCGCCGCGGCCACGGCCAGCCGGTCCCGTACCCGCTCCCGCTGGTGCGCGAGACCCGCGAAGTAGGGCACCTGGTCCGCGCCGGCCAGCACCCACGGGTCGTAGACGCCCTTGCCCGCCGCCTCCTGGCCGTGCTTCCTGGCCCGCTGGACCAGCCGGTGCTCACCGCTCTCCCGTACGGCGGCGGACTCGACCGGGGAGGGCCGGGGCAGCGTTCCGTCGGGGAAGGGGGCACCGGCCCGGGGCCGGTCGCGGCGGGGTCCGCGCCCACCGCTCCGATCACGCTCCCGGCGGGCCCGGCCCGGGTCCCCGCTCCGCTCCCGGCGCGGGCCGCGCAGCCACCGCCCCAGCGGTCCGGAACGGCCGTCGCCGGAGTCGTCCCTAGCGATAGGTGGTGTGGACATCGGCGCCCAGCCTCCCCTCCAGCAGCGCGGTCCAGAAGGCGTCGAAGTGGCGGTACGAGGAAGGATCCGCGCCGTACTTCATGCCGTAGCCCACGGGGTAGACGTCCATGCCCTTGAGCCGGGGGGTGCCGTGCGAGTCGAGCAGCCGGCCGGCCGCCGCGTCCCGCTTCTTCTCCGTGGTCAGATCCTCGTCATCGATCCGGAACTCGTCGTCGCGCTGCTGGAAGTCGCTCACCACCAGGACGGCGTAGGAGCCCTTGCCGTCGTCGGGCCGGTGGATGGTGATCCGGTCCAGGGCGCCGAGCACATCGGATCCGGGCCGGTCGCCCTTGGCGCAGGCGAGCATCTTCTTCGCCTCCCTCATCGCGTCCTCGCGCAGCCTGCCGCGGAAGTGCTCGCGGTCCTGGGAGGCGGGCAGATCGGGGTCCAGCTCCATCTGGTTGGCCTGGCACTTGGAGGAGCGGGAGGCCCGGGTGATCGGCCCGAAGGAGAGCGTGCCGCAGCCGGTGTCGGTGAGGAAGCGGTCCAGGCTGTCCTTGAGTTTGGCGTCGGCGTCGAACCCCTTCCGGTCCTTGCCCCCGGAGCCGGATCCGTCGAGCACCACACCGCAGGCCAGGGTGTGGCGCTTCACTTCCTCCTCCTCCAGGAGTCCACAGCCGGCCAGGGCCGGGAGCAGGGCCAGCGAACCGGCCAGGGCGAGGGCGGCCCCCTTCATGGACCCGGCACGGGGCCTCGTACCGCTCATGCCGACCGCCTCCTTTCGGTACGGGCCGCACCGGCACCCGCACCCGCACCCGATCCGGCTCCTGCTCCTGCTCCTGCTCCGGCAGCCGCTCCCTGTGGCCGGGACGCGGAACCCTGCGGCCGGGGTACGGAGCCCCGCGGCCGGGGCGGGGAGTCCTGCGGCGGCCGGGGCGGGGAGTCCTGGCGGTCGAGCAGCCACAGCGCCCGCGAGGTCGCGGTGGCGCCCGTCGTGTCGTCGTCCAGCAGCCATACATCGGGGTGCCGCCAGGTGGAGTCCAGCTCCACCCGGCCGGGCAGCCACTCGGGGACCGGCCGCCGCTCCACCAGCCCCAGGGTCTCGTGCTCGGCCAGCACCCCGCCCCAGTAGCAGGCGAGTAGCTGATTGGCGCGGTCGACCACCGCCTGGGCATGGGCCCGGCACAGATCGGTCCGGGTACGCCACTCCGCGACCCAGCGGCCGTAGCGGGCCAGGGCGGCGGGCATCGGCTCCCGGCGGATGTCGTACTGGGTGATCACCCGTACGGACTCGGCGCGCAGCACGGCGATCCGGTTCCGCTCGCGCCGGATCAGCGCGGCCCGCATCTGCTCGGTGCTGCGGCGGGCGCCCATCCGGATCGCGGTGACATAGGGGGTCACCAGCAGGTGGTCGGTCTCGGCGAGGCCGATGACCAGGGGTTCGCCGTCGTGGTGGGGCAGTCGGGGGATGCCCCGGGCGCCGTCCCGCCGGCCGCGCCGCCCGGCGAGCAGCCCTGCGGTACGGCCGAGCCTGCCACGGCGGGCCACCCCATTGACGTTGTCAGTTCTGATCATGAATTTGCTTCCCCCGCATTCCTCCGGACACCGGAATTGCCGCGCCGGACGAGGTTTCACATTTCCCGCGCATGCCGAATGGATTCCCTCCCCGGCACTGCCGCCCCTCGTTCGCTCGTACGGGCGTCACGGGTCCGGTGAACCACGCACCGGTCGAGGGGAACAGTACCGAAGCCACTCCCTCTCCGTACCCGGAAAGAGTCTCTTTGCCGGGGGTCCCCCGAAGCCGACCGGAAGCCGCCCGGGAAACGCCCCGGCGGGTCCGTGACACAAGGTCATACTGAAATCCGGGAAACCAGGAAAGGGGTACGGCCGCCACCGGGGCCCGGATCGGGGAACAGTGCGGAACCCGGGAACGGGCGGGGAACGGACGGGGAACCGGCGGCAGCGGTCGGCCACGGGCGGGATCAGGCGGGATCGGGCGGGATCGGCTTCGGGGGAGATCAAGGAATGGACGGCGACGGGAGCGGGCCGGGTGCGGCGGCCCTGCGGATCAGCGCGACGCACTTCCCGGTACGGACGCTGGGCCCCGGACCGCGCCTCGGTGTCTGGGTCCAGGGGTGCCGGCTGGCCTGCCCCGGCTGTATGTCCCGGCACACCTGGGACCCGGGCGGCGGCGGGACCCGGACGGTGGCGTCGCTGCTGCGGCTCTGGCGGGCCGCGCTGGCCCGGGGCGCCGCCGGGCTCACGGTCAGCGGCGGGGAGCCGCTGGAGCAGCCGGAGGGGGTCGCGGCGCTGCTGGACGGCGCGGCGGCGGTCCGTGACGAGGCCGCCGACCGGCCGGTCGACCTGCTCCTCTACACGGGATACGAGGACCAGGAGATCGCCGCCGACCCGGCCAGGGCGGCGGCGGTCCGCTCGGTCGACGCGCTGATCACCGGGAGGTTCCGGGCGGCCGAACCCACCGACCTGGTGTGGCGCGGCTCGGCGAACCAGCGGCTGCGACCGCTGAGCCGGCTGGGCCGGGCGCGGTACGCGGGACATCTGGGACGGACGGACACCACGGGGCCCCGGCTCCAGATGGCATGGGGCGAGGGGGAGAACGATGTACGGCTGTACGGGGTGCCCCGGCGCGGTGAACTCGCGTCGCTGGAGCGGAGATTGCGCGCGGCGGGGATCCGCCCCGGGGGGCCCGGCCGGCGGCCTCCCCGGACGGCCGACCTCACCGACGGGTCCTTCCGGAGCCGGGCCCGGAAGGACACACCCGACGCACCACCCGACGCACCCGACACTCCCTGACCACCGGGGGGCCCGCCGGCGCTCCCCGGTGTCCGGCACCCGTACGGACCGGGGGGACCGGTGGCACTGGGATGACCGGGTGGGCCGGGGCGGCGCGGCCTCCGCTTCAGCGCGGGCGGATCGCGTCGGCGAGACGGCGGTCGCGGACCACCAGATGGACGCGGCGGCCCGGGTCCTTGGCCAGCTCGTCGCGGATCGCCCAGCGCAGCCAGGTCGCGCTCAGCGCCGGGTCGAGACCGCCCCGGCCCGCCCCGAGCAGCGGGAAGCAGATCGAGTTCAGCGTGATCCCCTGGCGCTCGCTCTCCTCGCGCGCCAGCGCGAAGCAGGCGGCGACCGAGCGGGCGATGCTCGCCGGGCTGACCCAGTACCCGTCCTCGTGCGGGGTGACCACCGCCGCGTGGTAGATCCGGCGGATGCCCCGGACGGCGAGCGCCCCCGGCGAGGTGGGCACCACCGTCCCCGGCCGCACCGGCAGGCCCGGCCGGCCGTGGGCGCGCAGCCAGGCGCCGAGTTCCCGTACGAGGACGTCGTCCACGATCTCTCCGGCCGGGTCGCGCACCGCCGCGGCCAGCCGCAGCGAGCCGGAGACCGTGGGGCGGAAGGTCTTGGACATCTCCAGGTAGACATTCTCCGAGGAGACCAGGATGTCGATGTCCCGCAGGAGTTCGATGGGGGACACATGGAGCGTCACCGTGCCGTCCCCGCCCACCGGGACCCCGTCGAACCGGCGCGGCGGCTGCTCCGGGCCGACTCCCGGAGCCAAGGAGCCCAAGGGGTCCAGGGAGGCCACCGAGCCCACCGGGGCGACCGGCACCGCGCCGACGGGGCGGCGCAGCACCACCAGGACCGCCTCGGCCAACTGCTGGAGCACCTGGGGCTCCTGGTGCTTGCGGAACCGCTCGGGCGTCACCCCGTACACCGCCGCCGCCATCTTGCGGCGGTCGGGCGCGGGCGCCCCCCGGCGGTCGGGGAGCAGCCCGAAGGTGTGGGCCGCCGCGCGCCCGAGCAGATCACCCTCGCCCAGGCACCTCACGGCCTCCTTGAGCAGGGCCTCGATCCCCGCGGGTATGTCGTCGGGGCCCCCGCAGAAACCCCCTGCCAGCGCGGCGGCGCGGAGGGCCGGATGATCGGCGCCGCGCAGTCCGGCCAGTCCGGGCCGGCGTATGGTCCGCAGTTCTTCCAGGAGTTGATCATAGGCGGGAAGAGCGGCCGGCAATTGCTCCTGACTCATGGACATCAGGCTAGCGACGGAACGACCCGGGGTCGATGCCCGGACCCCCATAGAATCCGGCATTCCGCAGACCCGGGAAAGCGGATTGTGTATCACCGAGGCCATCACGCGCGGGGAATTCGGGAAATCTGGCGAACGGGCCCGTGCGGTCGGCCACTTCGCTATCATCGCTATTCAACTGTGGCACCCGGGTTGCACCACCGGGTTCCGCCCGGACGGCGTTCCGCGCTGCCCCGCATTCCCGTCCGCGCGATGGGAATCGAACACTCAAGCGGCGTGGGGAAATTGGCGTTTCGCACCCATGGCCGTGGTGTCCGTGGTGCTCCGCGGAACCGCCGGACCGGAGCCGTAGCGGCACCCCGCGCCCGCCACCGCTCCCCGGCCGCCCGCCCCTTCGGCCCTTCCGCCTTTCCTTCGTCCTTCCCTTCCTCCGCCCTCACGCGTACGGGGTGACCGTTGTGACCCAGCCACCACCGCCCACCGAGTACGAGCCCGACGACCACGAGCCGGCCGCCGGGCAGGGGCCCTCCGGCCACGCACCGCCGACCGAGGTCGAGGTCGAGGTCGAGCCCGACGCGCACCTCACGGAGGTCGAGCCCGACGCGGACCGTACCGATGCCGGACCGGGCGCGGACCGTACCGACGTCGAACCCGACCCCGGCCGTACCGATGTCGAACCCGACCCGGACCGTACCGACGTCGAACCCGAAGCGGCCGGACACACGGGGGTCGGCGGCACCGACTCCCACCGCACCGACACCGGGCACACCGACCGCACGGACACCGACCGCGCGGACACCGGGCACCCGGCCCGTGCCTCCCGGACCCGGCGCCCCGTGCCGCCGCGCGGGGACACCGGACGGCTGCCCCGCTCCCTGAGCCACCGCTTCCGGCTGCTGGCCGTGGTCCGCAGGCCCGCCCACCGGCACCAGGCCGCCGTCCTCCGGGTCACCGACGCCACCGGCCTGACCCATGTCCTCAAGTGGTACGACCACGAGCACGCCCCCGAGCCCCGGGTGTGGGAGCTGCTGAGCGCCCCCCACCCCCACCTCGCCCGGTTCACCGAGACGGACCCCACCGGCGCCGACGGCCACCCCTACGACCTCGTACCGTCGTACGGGGAGACCGACCTCGCCACCTATCTGAAGGACAACCCGGGCCCCGTCCCCGCCCCCTTCGTCACCGGTGTCGTCCGCCAGCTCCACCGGGCCCTGACCACCCTCCACGAACTGGGCCTGGTGCACCGGGACGTCAGCCCCGCCAATGTCGTCCTGGGCCGTCTGGACCCGGCCGACCCGGAACTCACCCTCGTGGACTTCGGGGTCTCCGCGTACGCCCCCGAGGAGCGGTCCGCCCGGGGCACCCGCTGGGTCGGCACCATGCCGTACATGTCCCCGCAGTCGGTCCTGCGGCACCAGATGATCCATCCGCCGGGCGACTGGTGGTCCCTGGGGATGATCGCGGCGGAGATGGCCGGGGGCCGCCACCCCATCCCGTACACCACACCCGAGATGGTCCAGGAGGAGATCGCCTCCCGGGGCATCGATCTGCGGCGGGTCACCGACACCCGGCTGGCCCTGCTCTGCCAGGGGCTGCTCACCCGGGACCCCGACCACCGCTGGGGCTCCGGTGAGGTGGCGCGCTGGCTGGCGGGCGACTCCCCGCAGACCGCCCCCTGGGACCCGGGCGCCGCCCCGCCCGTCTCCGACCCCTCGCTACGGCCCGGCGTCGAACCCTTCCTCTTCCTGGGCGAGCCGCACACCCGGCCGCAGCAGCTGGCACGGGCGTTCAGCGAGAACTGGCGCGCCGCCGTACGGACCCTCGGCAAGCGGGACGACCGGGAGGGATTCACGAACTGGCTCCGGCAGTTCGGCGAGGCGCCCGGCCATGACCGGACCGAACTGAACGCACTGATCGGGCTGTTGGCGGAGCGGGCCCCCCGCCCCGCGACCCTGGTACGGCTGATCTCCTGGCTCGGTCCGGCGCTGGACGCCTCCTACCGGGGTGTCCCCATCGACCGGGCGGGGCTCACCGAACTCGCCGACCTTGCCGTGCGCGGCGACGAGTTCGCCCTGGACGTGGTGAACGATCTGCGCGAACACACCCTGCTGCCGCTGCTGGACCACCGGCCCGGGGGCGACGGGCTGCGGGGGATCGACCGTGACTGGATCGCCGCGCTCTCCCACTGGGAGAACCAGGTGGACGAGGCCATCGCCCAGGCCCCCTCGCTCCGGGCGAGGGAGCGGGAGATCCACCGGTACACCGCCCTCACCCCCGTCCGCCGCGCCGCGCTGCTGGCGCTGGTCGCCTCCCCCACCAGCCGGTACCACCGGCTGGCCGAGCGGGCCGCCCGGACCGAGGCGGCGCTGCCCCGGCCGGTGGCCTGGTACAGCAGGCTGATCCGGGACCGGGACGGGGCCGAGGGGGCGGACGGCCGGATCCCGGTGCCGGAACTGGTCCGGCTCCAGCTCGCGGATCTGCTCGCCGGAGAGGCCGAGCGGGCGTCCTGGCAGGCCCAGAACGAGATCGAACAGGAGGCGGCGCTCCGGGGATTGCTGGCGGACGAGGACGCGGCGGCCCGCTGGGTACGCCGTCAGGACACCCTGCCGACCCTCGGCTGGGCTCTCGCGGGGGCGCTGATGCTCGTCATTCCGTGGCTCCTCCTCATCGGACTGGGCGATCTGCTGGGCCGGCCCTCCCAGCCGGCCGTGGTCCGCGCGTGGATGCTGGCGGTCCCGGGCGCGGTCGCGACGGTGGCGATCGAGCTGTGGACGGCGTACCGCATCGGCGCCCCCGCCTACCACCCGGACCGTTCGGTGGCCGGGCTGCTGATCGACCGTGCGCTGCCGTTCGCCCGCTTCGTACGGCAGCCGGGGTCGCGCTTCCCGGTACGGGGGTTGCTGCTGCTCCTGCCGCTGGCGCTGATGTGGCTGACGGTGATGTACCTGCCCTGGCTCTGGCCCGCGCTGACGGTGGCCGGGCTGGCGGGGTGGAGCGTGTGGCGGCTGTACGGGTGGCAGCGCCTGCGCGAGGAGGTCCGGTCCGGGGCGGGGGGCAACGGCGGACCCCCCGCCGGACCCACCGGACCCGCCGGGCCTCGCGGACCAGGTGGACCCGCCGGACCCGCTGGAGGGCGGGAACGGGCGGAACAGGGCGTACAGAACGGAGAACGGGCATGAGCTCATGGCAGCTGCCGACCAGTCTGGAGTCGGTCATGCCGGATCTGACCTTCCCGACCGGTCTGGGCTCGGACCTGTCGACGGTGGCACCGGGGGAGGCGGCCGGCTCCACCGGCGGCGGGCTCGGCACGGACCTGCACATGGATCCGGGCGTGGACTTCGGCACGGACCTCGGCACGGACCTGGGTACGGACCTGGGTACGGACCTCGGTACCGGCATCGGTACGGACATCGGCGCGGGGCTCCCGGAGTTCGCCCTGCCGGAGGTCTCCCTGACCGACACCGGCGGCCGGGTCCTGGACGCCGCCCTCGACCAGGCCCAGGAACTGCTGGTGCCCGCCCTCATCGGGCTCGGCTCGCTCAGCGGGGCGCTCCTCGCGGGGCGGGCCGCGATGGCCGGGACCCAGGCGCTCGCCGGGGCCGCCATCCGCGCCGCCGAGGCCCAGCGGCTGCTGCGCAGAAGCCGGCTGGACGCCTGCCGCGCCGCCGAGTGCTGGCGGCAGGCCGCGTTCGCCACCGCCCTGCTCAACGCCCGGATCGAGACCCTGTACGGCCGGGTCGCCCAGGCCGCCCCGGAGGGACCGGTCGGACCGCCCGTCCCCCCGCCGGTGGACCCCGTGGGGCTGAGCCTGGACCAGATCTGGGAGCGGCTCACCACCACCGGGGGTGAGCTGTGCCGGGCCGAGGCCGCGTTCGCCCGCGCGGTGACGGCGGACCGGTCGGCCGCCGAACCCACCGACACCGTGGCGGCGGAGTGGCACCGGCGGCTGCGACGGCGGCGGACCGTGGCGCTGGAGGAGTACGCACGGGCCGCGCACCCGGGCGCCCCGGGCTGGACCCCCGTCCGGACCCCGCGCGCGCCGGACCCCGACGGGCTCACCGAGGAGAAGGTGCTGGCCCATGGCGAGGAACTGCTCGCCGGGCTGCCCCTGTACGCAGACGCAGCCGACCTGCGGCTGATCGAGGAGAAGATCGCCACCGCCGCCGAGGAGGCGGTGGCCGGGCGCCCCGCCACCGCCGGCCGCCTGCTGCGCGAGGCCACCCGCTTCGCCGGCCGCGCAGGCCGCGCCGCCGAACGCCGCCGGACGACCCGGGAGTGGGCCGCCCTCCAACTCGGCTTCCTCCGTGGGGGCCCTGCGGGGGCGATGCCGGAAGGTACGGCCGGGGCAGCGTCCCGCCCGGCGGGCGGCACCCGGACCACCACAGGCCCGGCGCGTACGGGTGCGGCCGGGTCCGGGGCCGGTGCGGCCGGGTCCAGTGGTGCCGGGTCCAGCGGTACGGGGTTCGGGGGGCTGCCCGACGTCACGGAGGAGATCGCGCTGCTGGAGCGGGTCGTGTACGAGGGCGAGGCGCTGGACGACGGGGCACGGGCGCGGGTCGGTGCCCGGGTCGCCGAGCGGGCCGCCGTACTCCAGCGGATCTACACCGCCGAGGTGGTCCGCGCGGCGCTGCGGCGCTCCCCCGAAGGGGCCCGGATCCGGCAGCGCCCCGGCGGGCCGGACACCACCGCCACCCGCCCCGAGATCATCGAGTGGACCCCGCCCGGCTGGGGCGAGGACCACTGGCTGCGCCTGGTGCTGGAGAACGGCGAACGCGCCCGGGTGGTCACCATGCACCGCCCCCGCCCCAAGGGGACGGAGACCGACCACGACCGCACCCTCGACCAGCGCCGCTGCGCCGAGGCACCCCGCCATCTGCACACCCTGAAGGAGCTGCTCGACCAGGCGGATGTCGTCCTCGGGCTGGCCTTCGACCCCGTACCCGGCGCGGCGGAGCGTACCGCCCCCGCCCGGCACGGGCACGGGACGGAGGACCACTCCACCGACCGGCCCGGCACCCCGCCGCAGGACCGGCGCCGCGACGACGGACCGCGCGTCCGCCACCACGACCGGGAGCCCCGCCGATGACCACCGCCCCCCGCCCCGCCCGTGAACGGTGGCTCCCCGCCTTCGCCGAGGAGCTGACCGGCACCCTCGCCGTGCACTCCCAGTACGTCGTCCACGGCAATATCCGCGACATCCATCTCGTCCGCTACGAGGACGACCCCGACGAGGGCCACGGCGGCCTCCCCCGCGACCACGCCCACACCCTCACCGAGGTGCTGTGGAACGCCCTGTGGCCCGAGGGGTACGAGGCGCTGCTCCGCTACAACGTCCTGGACGGGTTCACCGTCGCCATCGGACCGGCGGCGGACGAGATCCGGGAGCTGCTCCCCCGCCGGAACGCGGCGGACGGACCCGGCGGCTCCGGCGGCTCCGGCGGCCCGGCGGGGCTCCCGGGCCGGGGCGACACCGCCGGTCCGGGCCCCGGCCCCGGGCCCGAGGTGGAACGTGTCCTGCGGTCGCTCGTCACCGGCTGGCAGCACCAGCGCGCCCGCCATCGGCCGGTCGCCCCGCCGGGCGGCGGCCGGGCACCCGCTCCGCTGCGCCAGGACCCGTACCGGGTGGCCCTGCTGGTCGACTACGCGGGCCGGATCCCCACCGATGTCTCCCGCCTCAGCGACGCGGAACGCGACTTCTTCCTCGGCTGTCTCAAACTCGCCGAGGAGGCCGCCCCGATCCCCGCCCCCGACGGCGGGCGGGCCCTCTTCAACCCGGTGATCTGGCTCGCCGAGGGGGAACGCGATCTGCCCACCTGGCTGGTGGCCGGGAGCGAGCGGGTCCGCACGATCGGTGTCCCGCTGCCCGACCTCGGCGCCCGGCAGCGGATGGCCCGGCTGCTCGCCGAGGAACACCCCACGAACCCCGCCCCTGACTCCGACCCCGACTCCGCCGGCGGTGGGAAGCAGGGCGCGGGCACCCCCGTACGCATGGAACCCGTACGCCTGGAAAAGGAGGCACCCCGGCCGGCGGGGGCGGCACCGGCCGATCCCCAGGCGGTCGATCCCCAGGCGGTCGACACCTTCGCCCGCAGCACCGCCGGGCTGACCCTGCGGGCGATGCGGGAGAGCGCCCGGATGGCGGTCGACCGGAAGCTGCCCTTCTCCGCGATGCGGGACGCCGTCCGTGTCTATCAGCTCGGGGTCGAGGACAACCCCTGGCAGCGCTCCCATGTCCGGGAGCAGATCCGCCGGGGCGAGTCCTATGTGCGCGGCCGGGTGAAGGGCCAGGAGAAGGCGGTCGCCAAGACCCTGGACATCCTCAAGCGGGCGGCCCTCGGGCTCTCCGGCGCCCAGGCCTCGCACTCCGGCAGCCGTCCGCGCGGGGTGCTCTTCTTCGCCGGGCCGACCGGCACCGGCAAGACCGAGCTGGCCAAGTCGGTGGCCCATGTCCTCTTCGGCACCGAGGACGCCTGTCTGCGCTTCGACATGAGCGAGTTCTCGTCGGCCCACTCGGTGGACCGGCTGGTGGGGGCGCCGCCCGGCTATGTGGGGTACGAGGCGGGGGGCGAGCTGACCACGGCGGTCCGCAACGACCCCTTCCGTGTGGTGCTGTTCGACGAGATCGACAAGGCGGACCAGGCCGTACTGGACAAGTTCCTCCAGGTCCTGGAGGACGGCCGGCTCACCGACGGACAGGGGGTCACCACCTACTTCAGTGAGTGCGTGCTGATCTTCACCTCCAATCTGGGGGTACGCGGGCGGGGCGAGGCGGCCGGGCACGACGGGCCGGTGGCACGGCCCGGGATGCCGTACGACGAGCTGGAGAAGATCATCCTCAGCAATGTCAAACACCACTTCGTGGAGGAGATCGGCCGGCCCGAGCTGCTGAACCGGCTGGGCGGGAACGTCGTCGTCTTCGACTACATCGCGCCCGGGGTGGCGGCGGAGATCTTCGACTCGCAGATCGGCAATATCCAGCGGGTGCTGCGCGAGGAGCAGGGTGTGGTGCTGGGGCTGACGGAGGAGGCCCGCCGGACGCTCTCCGAGCGCTGCACGGCCGACTCGGACAACGGGGGCCGGGGCATCGGCATGCTGTTGGAGACCCTGCTGATCAACCCGCTGGCCAGGGAGTTGTTCGACCAGGAGGTGCTGGCCGGGACGGCGGTCACGGTCACCGGGGTACGGGTGGGGGAGAACGGCACCCCGGCGCTGGAGCTGCGGGTGGGCGGGGCCCGCCGGACGGGCGGGCGCTGATGGGCGGGCCCCGTTTCGAGCGGGTGCCGGAGCCCGGCCAGGCGCACGGCCCCCCTCCGGAGGAGCCACCGGAGCAGCAGGAGCAGCAGGAGCAGCAGCAGGAGCCACCGGCACCGGCACCCGGCCCGTTCGGCGAAGCGGCCGAGTGCTGGAACTGCCGGGAGCCGGTCGCCCCGGCCGAGACGCACTGCCCCACCTGCGACGCCCCCCGTACCCACACCGTACTGAGCTGCCCGGACCTCGCCCTGGAGCTGACCCATGGCCCCGGCGCCCCGCTCCGGCTGGGCCGGGACCCCGTGTGGGCCCCGGCCACCGCCGCCGCCTTCGGCGCGCTGCCCCGGATCTCCCGGCGGCAGGCGCAGATCACGGTGGATCCGGACGGCTCGGTCTGGGTCGAGGAGCCGTCGCCGCCCAGCACCAACCGCACCTATGTCAACGGTGAGCCGGTCGGCCCCGGGCGGCGGGCCCGGCTGCGGGACGGCGACGAACTCCGCTTCGGCCGGCGGATCGTCCACTTCACCGTGCGGGTGCGCGGTCCCGGGGGGCCGGAGCGGGATTGCCCTGGTGGATGAAGGCGGCCCAGGAGGAGAGGGCGGTGGGCCCGGCGGGGTCGCGCTCGACGGCGGCGAGGAGTTCCCCGTCCAGACCGGGCACCGGCTCCCGGTCGAGGTCGAGCATCCACAGCTGGGCCGCGCGCAGCGCGTCGGGCGGGGCGAGCCCCTCCACGGCGAGCCGGTGGTGCAGGACCACCATCAGCGCCGCGGAGGCCGCGCTGTCCGGAACCTTCCACCGGGAGCCGACCACATCCGCCGCGCCCCGGGCCAGCAGCGCCGTCGTCGGGGTCAGTGCCTCGTCGTGGTCGCGGCTGCTCAGATCCGTCTCACAGGCGCTGAGCACCACCAGGGCACCGGCCGCCGGGCGGGAGTGCCGGGGGTGGCCCGCCGGGTCCAGGATCCGGCTGACGGTGAGCTGCCCCGTACCCCCTGAGCCGCCCCCGGATTCACAGCCGGGATCGTCGCCGGGGCCGTCGCCGGGGTCGCAGTGGAGCAGGGAGTCGGTGGGGCTGGGCGCGGCCACCCCGTGGACGGCGAGATGGAGCAGGGTGGCGGGCGGCTCGGCGGCGGTCCCGTCGAGGCAGCCGAGGATGTCGTCGGGGGTCCCGGCGGCCACCGTGTCGAGATCGTCGTGGGAGCCGAGGACCCGGGCCCCGGGATAGCGGCCGTTACGGAGGGCGCTGATCTCGTCCTGCGCCCACTGGAGTTCGTCGCTGGGGTCGGCGACCAGGACCGGCCGCTCGGCCAGGGGCGCGCGGGCCCGGCGCACGGACCGCAGGAACTCGTCGCCGCTGGCCGCGTAGGTGAGGACGGTGGACCGGCAGAGATATCCCCCGCCGTCGGGCAGATGGGCGGCGTGCCAGGGCACGGCGCCGAGATTGCCGCAGGGTACGAGGGTGATCCGGCGGGCCGGTGCCCCGTCGGGGACCGGGGGCAGGGTGTCGAGGACCGGGCCGAGGACGCTCCCGCCCGCCCAGCGGGAGACCGCGTCGAGGGCCGACTCCCAGTGGCCGTACGCGGCTTCCTGGGCCTCCCTCGTCCCCTTCTCCTGTACGGCGGAGCGGCGGGCGCCCGCGTCGAGATAGTGGTCCAGCGGCGCCCGGCCCAGGGCACCCAGACCGGGCAGCCGGCACACGGCGGGGTCGGCGTCGGGGCGTACCACCACCGCCGTGCCGTCCGCTCCGCCCTGGCCGGGCACCAGATACACCAGCGCGTCGGCGTGGCAGGCGCGCAGCCCGTCGCGGAGTTCCGTCACGCCGGGGCCGTCCAGCAGCTCCCGCAGGGGTTCGGTCCCCGGTTCGGCCCCGTCGTGGGGGCGGCGCAGCACGGCGAGGGCGCGGCGGCGCAGGGTGCTGGGGATGGTCAGACCGCCGCTCCAGCCGGAGCTGAGCATGCGTTCGGCGGTCTCCAGGGCGCCGCGTTCCGCTTCGGCGGGGGGTTCGGGCGGGGCGGAGGGGCGCAGCAGGGGGCGGGCCTCGTGCCAGCGTTCGGCGAGTTCGGACTCGCCCCGGGCGTGGAGCTGTTCGGCGACCCCGGCGGAGGCCGCCGCCGAGCGCAGCACCAGGGCCCGGCCGGCCTCCAGGGCGGCGACGGCGGATTCCAGGGCGACGGCGGGTTCCCGGCGGTGGGCCTCGGCGGCCCAGGAGGCGGCGAGCAGTCCCCGGCTGGCGGCGGAGCGGGCGACCTTCAGACCGTGTTCGGGGCCGAGTTGCAGCAGGACGTCCTCGGCGAGGATCCGCAGGGAGTCCCGGGCCGCGGCGACGGCGGCCGGGCCGTCCCCGCGCGCGGTGTCGCCGCGCCGCCGGTACGCCTCCGCCAGGGCCCACAGCACCTGCTGGGCGACCTCGGCGACGCCGCCGTCGGCCAGCTCCTCGCGGGCCTGTTCCAGCTCCGCGATCTCCTCGTCCAGCAGGGCGGGGTCCCCGTCGCCCGCCCGCAGGATCTGGAGGCAGAGGGCGATGAGATGGCGGGTACGGGGGTGCTGGGAGGCGGCCATCTCGGGGGAGTCGAGGCTGCGGCGGGTCCGGGCGATGGCCGCGGTGAGCCGTACGGGGTCGGGGTCGGCCAGGGAGGCGAGCGCCAGCGATGCCAGCCGGGCGCTGTCGAGCAGGGGGTGCAGCATCGGCAGCGTGACCGGCATCTCGACGGCCTCGTCGAGATAGGAGCAGGCGGTGCGGATGGCGGAGACCCCGCCGTCGAACCGGGCGAGGTACATATGGAGCAGCCCGAGCATATAGAGGGTGATGAAGGAGAACTCGCTGCTGTCCCCGGTCTCCTCCTGGAGGTCGAGGAGTTCGTCCAGGATGGTTTCGAGCCCGTCGACGTCCCCGGCCTCGGCCGCCTCGGCCATGCGCAGTTCGCAGTGGAGGACCCGGCTGATGAGCAGCAGATCGGCGACGCTCCGGCTGGGCGCGGAGGGCCGGGCGGCGGCGGGGTCGGGGCCGAGGAGGGTGTCGAGGAGTCCGCGCAGCCGGTCGCGGTCGGCGAGGCTGCCGCCGCTGGTGGTGGCGGCGGTGAGCAGTCCGGGGGAGACCAGCCGGGAGACCTCGCTCAGCAGACCGCCGTCGGTGGTGTCCGGGGTGGCGCCGTTGAGCAGGTCGACGCCCTCGGCGAGGGCGGCGGGGTCGCCGGTGCGCAGGCCCTGGGACATCCGGCCGAGGATCGCCATCAGGGTGTCGGAGCCGTCGGAGGGGGCGTCGCCGAGGCGGGTGAGCAGGCCCTCCATCTCGTCGGGGCGGAGGGTGCCGGGGGCGAGCATCTCCAGGCCGGCGGCGGCGAGCGGGTAGAAGGCGGCGGCCTCCTCGGCGGTGGGCGGTTCGGGGAGTACGGGGGGTACGGGGGGCTCGTCGCTCCCGGCGCCGGGCCGGGGTGTGCTGCCCAGCAGCGAGAGGGCGGCGTTCAGCAGGCCCGTCTGCGGGTTGTCGGCGTCGCCCGAGGTCATCTCGGTGGCCAGGTCGCGCAGTTCGCCGAGGTCGAAGTGGAGCATCGAGCCCTCCGCGACGGTGAGCGCGCGGTCCATGTGGTGGAAGTACCGGGCGGTCTCGGGGGTGGTCTCGCCGCGGAAGCGGTCCATCAGGGTGCGCAGTTCCCGCATGTCGGCGGTGAGTTCGGGGTCCCCGACGGCCAGCAGCCGGACCAGCTCGAACGCCTCCTGGAGCCGGGGCAGCCGGTGGTCGCCGGTGTCGACCAGGCCCGGGGGCATGAGCAGCAGCAGGAGTTGGAGGGCGGAGCGGCGTTCCTCGTTGTGCTCGTCGGTGAGTCCGGTGGCGCGGGCGGCGCGCAGGGCCCGCAGCCCCGCCGTCCGGTCGTCGCGGGTGGGGGCGGTGAGATAGCGCTGGGCGTACAGTCCGCCGAGCCGGGCGCGGAGCACGGCGAGGTCGGGGTCGTCGCCGGGGACACCGGCGGTGGTCAGCTCCCCTTCCAGCGTGGTCAGCTCGCCGATCAGCCGGTCCCGTACATCCGGATCGGCGCCGGGGCGGTCCGCGCCGGGGGCCCTGGCCTTCCCCAGCCATTCCAGCGCCCGCGCCATCGCCTCCCGGGCCCGGGCCTCCCTCTCCGCAGGGCCCTCCGCAGGGTCCTCGTGATCCCCGAACGCGCCGCTCCGGTCCATGGGTTCTCCCCTTCGCCGTACCGTGACCGGTCCATCATCGGCCTGTCGGCCACGCCGGGGACGCGGTCGGACGTACCCACCGGAAAGCGCCCGGAACACGTCCGTGAATCGGCCGGGCACCGGGGCCGGAACACACGGCGGGGCCCGTACGGCGGTGTGCCGTACGGGCCCTTCTCCGGCCGCGCTCCCCGGGGCGGCCGGGGGGACGCTCGCGCTCTGCTCCTCCGGGTCAGCCGGCCGGGACGGTCTCCGCGGTCCCGGCCGCCTCGGCCGCCTGGGCCTCGGCGGCGGCGCGCTCCTGCTTGCGGCTGCCCATCAGGAAGGAGGCTAGGGCCGCGGCGGCGACCACACCGGCCGCTCCCGCCCAGAAGCTGGCGGACATCGCGGCGGTGAACGCCTCCCGGGCCGCCTCGGCGATCCGGCCGTCGCCCAGCGCCAGGGCGTCGGAGATGGAGTGCCGCGCGGCCTCGGGGGCCGAGCCCATCTCGTCGCTGTAGGTGCTGGAGAGCACCGCGCCCAGGATCGCCACACCCAGGGCGGCGCCCGCCTGCTGGATGGTGTCGTTGAGGGCGGAGCCGACACCGGCGTGCTCGGTCGGCACCGCACCCATCAGGGCGGCGATGGCCGCCGGCATCGCCAGCCCGCCGCCCGCTCCGAGCAGGACCATCGCGGTGGCCAGCACACCCCAGCCGTCACCCTCGGAGAGGGTCGCCAGCACCGCGAACCCGGCGGCGATGACCAGGAGGCCGATGACGGCCATGATCCGGTTGCCGGTCCTGGAGAGCAGGGAGGCGCCGATGGTGTTGAAGACGATCACCGCGACCGCCATGGGCGTGAAGGCGAGCCCGGTCTCGGTGGGGGTGTAGCCCATCACGAACTGGAGGTACTGGGTCAGGACCAGCATCAGACCGCCGTTGGCGAAGGTCAGCAGGACCAGCGAGAAGCTGGCGCCCGTGAAGACCTTGTTGCGGAAGAGCGAGAGCGGGACCATCGGCGACTCGCAGCGGGTCTCCCAGACGCCGAAGCCGATCAGGCTGACCAGGGTGACACCGAGGGAGATCTGGGTGCCGGTGTGGGAGAGACCGCCCTGGGGCAGCTCGATGATGGTCCAGACGAGGGCGGTCATACCGGCCATCGAGAGGACCATGCCGACCGGGTCCGCCTTGCGCCAGGGGCCCTTGGACTCCGGCATCAGCACCAGCGCCGAGATGATGGCGAGGATCGCGATCGGCACATTGATGAGGAAGACCACGCCCCAGGAGAAGTGGGCGATGAGGGCGCCGCCGAGGACCGGGCCGCCGACCAGACCGACCATGGCGACCGCGCTCCAGGCGGCGATGGCCTTGGGACGCTCGTCCTCGTCGAAGACGGTGATCAGGATCGACAGGGTGCTCGGCATGACCAGCGCACCACCGACACCCATCAGGGTCCGGCCGAGGATCAGCTGCTCAGGGCTGGTGGCGTAGGTCGCGAGGACCGAGGCGAGTCCGAAGAGCACCAGACCGATGATCATCAGTTTCCGGCGGCCGTACTTGTCGGAGAGGCTGCCGGCGGTCAGCAGAAGACCCGCGAAGACCAGGATGTACGAGTCGATGATCCACTGGATGTCCTGCGAACTGGCGTCCAGATCCTCCGCGATGGAGGGGATCGCCACGGTGAGCACCATGTTGTCGATCACCAGGACCAGAGTGCTGAGGCAGAGCACCACCAGGATCAGCCAGCGCCGCGGGTGACGTTCCATGACCAGACCTTTCGGAGCACGGGGACGAGCGTTGCGCACTCCGTTCCGTACGGTGTGCGGCTCTACGAACACTGTACGGTCGCCGCACGGTGTACGCAAGGCCGTACATCGTGCGTTCGCTGGGTTACGCTGGTTCCGCCCCGGCACACCGAGCCGGCACAGAGAGGGAAGGAGGCCGTCACATGGCAGCCAAGGGACAGGCGTTCCCGTCCGTATGGGCCCGTCCGCAGCGGCAGCGGCGGGAGCAGCCCGCCCTGAGCCGGGACCAGATCGTCGCGGAGGCCATCGCGCTCCTGGACTCCGAGGGGCTGGACGCGCTGAGCATGCGCAGACTCGGCACCCGGCTGAACGCGGGCGCGACCTCGATGTACTCGCATGTGACCAACAAGGACGAGCTGATCGAGCTGGTGGTGGACGAGGTCTACCGCGAGATCGAGATCCCGGTGGTGGACGGCCCCGAGGGCTGGCGGGCCGCCGCCCGCACCAGCGCCCACAGCCTGCGCGCGGCGATCCTGCGCCATCCGTGGATCGCGGCGGTGCTCGGTGAGGTCAGCGGCGCCTCGCTGGGGCCGAACATGATGCAGATGTCCGAGCGGATCCTCGCCCTCTTCGAGGACGGCGGCTTTCACCCGGACGACGCAAGCACCGCGATGAGCACGCTCTTCGCCTATGTCTTCGGGACGACCACGAGCGAGGCGGCCTGGCTGACCAAGCTCGCCCGCAGCGGGCAGAGCGAGGAGGAGTGGCTGGCGCGACTGCTGCCCGCCGCCGAGGCGGCGGTGCAGCCGTACCCCCGGCTGCGGCGGCAGTACGAGACCCGCAAGGACTCCGCCGCGCAGCAGATCCGGGGCTCCGACTTCGACCTCGGCCTCGAAGCGGTCCTCGACGGCCTGGCGGTACTGCGCTCGCCCACGCCCTGAGGTCCGGGCCTCCGGCCCCGGTCAGCGGGGGCCGTGGGTGGCGGGGGTGAGGACGCCCCGGTGGGCGGCCTGGAGGCCGGCCTGGAGGCGGGTGCGCGCGCCGAGGGTGTCCATGATCCGGCGCATCCGGCGCTCGACCGTCCGCTGGGCGACCCCGAGCCGCCGGGCGATGGCCCGGTCCGTCAGCCCCGAGGCGGAGAGCGCCAGGAGATGTTCCTCGTCCCCGGTGAGCCCCGCCGCCCCCGCCGGGGCCCCGTACCCGCCCCGGGGCCAGAGCGGGACCGAGCGCTGCCACAGCGACTCGTACAGACTCACCAGCCCCTCCAGCAGCGCGGGCACCTGGAGGACGATCACCTCCCCGTCGCCCTCGCCGCCGGTCGGCACCAGCGCGGTCCGGCGGTCGGCGACGACCAGGGTGAGGGGCGCCTCGGCGATCACCCGGCTCTCCGCGCCCAGCCGGGCCAGCTCCCGGCAGCGGCCCAGCTGTTCGGGGGTCTCCAGCGAGCCATGGCCGTAGATCGCCCGGCAGCGCACCCCGGTGGCCACCAGCGCCCGCTGGACCGGGCAGGGCGCCCGGTCCAGGACCAGCAGCTCCTCCGGGACGGTGCGCTGAAGCCGGGCGAGCCAGCGCTCCACCGCCTCCCGCCCGCTCAGCCGCTGGAGCGACGGGCCGTGCCGCTCCCGTACCGCCCGGAACTCCTGCCCCAGCGCCACGGCGGCGCCCCGGGCCCGTTCGATCTCCGCCCGCCGCTGGAGGGCGAGCACCTCGATCGCGGTCTCCGGGGGCGCGGGCGCGTACCGGACGGGCCGGCCCGGCACCCGGTTCAGCAGCCCGCGCCGCTCCAGGGCGCCGGTGCGGCGGCGGACCCGGGCGCTCTCCCAGCCGGTGGCCACGGCGAGTTCGGCGGCGGTGGCACGGGGGTGGGCGATCAGGGTCCGGTAGAGGAACTCGTCGTCGGGGGAGACCCCGAGCGCGGTGAGCCGGGATCCGCCGCCGCCACCGCCCGGCTCCCCTGTCCGGCTGTCGCGTGACCGGCTGTCGCCCATCGCACCTCCCCGGGGCCGGTCCGGTCGCCTCCCGGGCCGGTCCGGGCATCGACGGTAGAGCGGCACCCCCGCTGCGGTACAGACCAATGCACGCCGCCACGGGCCATGGCGGAATACCGACACTGACGGAAAATCCACCCCCGGCACCGGGAACGGCCGGGACACCCCGCCCGTACCGTGAGGATTCCCGCACGCCCACGCCCGGACGCCGGAGCCGCCGGAGCCATCCCCGGGCCACCCCGGCCCACCCCGGGCCACCCCGAGGGCGTGCACCGGCACCCCCGTACACCTGCACCCCGTACACCGCGCACCGCGCACCGCGTACCGGAGCACCCCTACCACCCGCACCCCTACCGCCGACACCCCACCGCACGGACGAGCACGGCCCCGTACCCCCACCCCCAGGGAGCGCCATGTTCACCCGACGACATCCCCCTCCCCGCGCCCGCCGCCGACGGCCGCGACGGACGCTCGCCACCCTGCTCGCGCTGGCGCTGCTCCCCCTCGCCGCGCTCACCTCGCTCGCCTCGCCCGCGCGGGCGGCCGGCACCCTCACCGCCACCTTCGCCACCGAGAACAACGGCTCCTGGTGGCGCGGCACCTGGACCATCCGCAACAGTGGCACCGCGCCCGTCACCGGCTGGACGCTCGCCTTCGATCTGCCGCCCGGGGTCACCCTCAGCGGCCACTACCACGGTGAGGCCACCGTCTCCGGCTCCCGGGTGACGGTCCGCAACGCCCACTACAACGCGACCGTCCCGGCGGGCGGCACCACCGCGCCCTGGAGCTACTGGTTCATCGCGAGCGGACCGGTCGGTCAGCCGCCCCGCTGCACCGTCAACGGCGACAAGTGCGACGGCACCCCGGATGTCCCGCCGGGCGCCCCCGGCACCCCGCGCGCGACCGCCGTCACCACCCGTACGGTGGCGCTGGAGTGGGGCGCGGCCACCGCCGGTGACCACCCGGTGGCCTCGTACGAAGTGCTCAGCGGCGGTACGGCCGTGGCCACCTCCACCACCACCGGCGCCGTGGTCACCGGGCTCACCCCGGCCACCAACCACACCTTCACCGTGCGCGCCAAGGACATCCGGGGCAACACCGGACCCCCCAGCACCGCCGTGACCGTGGCGACCGTGGATCCCTCGACCGACCCCGTGCCACCGAGCGTCCCGGGAGCGCTGCGCACCACCGGGAAGACGGCGTCCTCGGTCTCCCTCGCCTGGAACGCGTCGACCGACAATGTGGCCGTCGCGGGGTACGACGTCTTCCGCTCCGGTGTCCTGGTGGCATCGGTGACCGGCACCTCGGTCACCGTGGACCGGCTCTCCCCGGTGACCTCGTACAGCTTCGCCGTACGGGCCCGGGACACCGCCGACAACGCCTCCGCGCTCTCCACCCCGGTGGTCGTCGTCACCGAGGACGTGGCCGGGCCCGGCAAGCACCTCAAGGTCGGCTACTTCATCCAGTGGGGGCTCTACGGGCGCCAGTACTTCGTCAAGAACCTCGACACCTCCGGCGCCGCCGCCCGCCTCGACGTGATCAACTACGCCTTCCAGAACATCCATCCCACCGAGCTGACCTGCCAGGCGGGGGTCACCAAGGGGGTCTCCGGCAACCCCCAGGACCCGGACGAGGGCACCGGCGCGGGTGACGCCGACGCCGACTACGCCCGTCCGATCTCCGCCGCCCAGTCCGTGGACGGGGTGGCCGACGACGGCTGGGGGAAGCTCCGGGGCAACCTCAACCAGATCAAGAAGCTCAAGGCCAAGCATCCGCACCTCAGGGCGGTGGTCTCGCTCGGCGGCTGGACCTTCTCGAAGTTCTTCTCGGACGCGGCGGCCACCCCCGCCTCGCGGGAGAAGTTCGTCCGCTCCTGTGTCGATGTCTGGATCAAGGGCAATCTGCCCGTGTACAACGGCGCGGGCGGGCCCGGCAGCGGCGCCGGGGTCTTCGACGGGATCGACCTCGACTGGGAGTGGCCGGGCGCCGAGGGCCATCCGGGCAACCACTGGAAGGCCGCCGACAAGGACAATCTCACCGCGCTGCTCGCGGAGTTCCGGCGCCAGCTCGACGCACTGCCGGGCGAGCGCAGACTGCTGACCGCCTTCACCCCGGCCGATCCGGCCAAGATCCAGGCGGGCTGGGACATCTCACGGATCTTCGACTATCTGGACTTCGCCAATGTGCAGGGGTACGACTTCCACGGCTCCGGCAGCGATGACTCCTGGGAGCCCCGGCGCACCGGCCACCAGGCCAATCTCCACCGGGACGCGCAGGACCCGTACCCCTTCGACTTCAGTGTCGAACGGGCGGTCCAGACCTACCTGGACGCCGGGGTCCCCGCCCGCAAGCTGACGGTCGGCTTCCCCTTCTACGGCCGTGGCTGGAAGAACGTGGCGAGCGGCGGTACGGCCAACGGCGAATGGCAGACGGCGAACGGCGCGGCGCTGGGACAGTTCCCGACTGAGGCCGGCATACGCGGCTACCACAATCTGATCACCAGCGTTCCGAATATGACCGTCCACCATGACGAGCAGTCCGGCTCCACCTTTGGCTACACGGGGGAGAACGGTCAGTGGTGGAGCTTCGACGACACCTGGTCGATCGCCCGGAAAACCGCCTGGATACGGTCGAAAGGGCTGCTTGGGGCGATGGTCTGGGAAATGTCTGGAGACACCCCGAACGGCACCTTGATGAACGCGCTCCACACCGGACTGCCCTGATGGACCCCCGGCCCGGTCCGCGACCGGATCCACCCTGGATCCATCGAGCGGACCGGGCCGTTCCGGAAAACGGAAGATCCGTCAACATGACAACCGCGCACAACGGAAATCTCCACTCGGTGGAGTGAAGCAGACGCCAAAGAGGTACAGGAGTGACGGCACGGGGCGCTATCAAGCGGTCATGACCAGTCATGCGGGGCGCGCCATGGCCGCCCTCTCCCTCGCCCTCGTCCCCCTGGCACTGTCCCTTCCCGCCGCCGGGGCGGCCCCGGTCGCCCCGGTGGCCCCCGTCCAGCCGAGGGGGGAGATCCTCCAGCTGGAGGACGCGATCTCCCTGCTGGTGGAGGCCGAGGAGGACCGCTCGGGATACACCCCCACCGCCTTCCCGCACTGGAACGCCGGCCGGGACGCCACCGACGGCTGCACCACCGAGCGGGAGGTGCTGATCGCGGAGGCGGTGGACGAGCCGCGCGTCTCGGCCGGCTGTGCGATCAGCGGCGGGCGCTGGACCTCGCCCTATGACCAGCAGTCCACCACCCGGGTCGGCAGCATGACCGTCGACCATGTGGTGCCACTGGCCGAGGCCTGGGGCTCGGGCGCCGCCCAGTGGACGGCCGAGCGCCGGGAGGCGTTCGCCAATGACCAGGGCTCGCCGTACGCGCTGACGGCGGTGACCAAGCGGGTCGCCCGGGAGAAGGGCGACCAGGACATCGCCGACTGGGTGCCGCCGGCCGAACAGGCGGTCTGCCCGTATGTCGGCCACTGGGTGGGGACCAAGCTGCGCTGGGGGCTGACCCCGGACAAGGCGGAGCTGGAGGCGCTGAAGCTCTTCGCCGACAACAGCTGTGAGACCACGGTCGTCATCGTCAACCGGGTGCCCTGACCCCCTCCCCCGGGTGCCCTCACCCTCCCTCCGGGTCCGCACCGCGAGGACCCTTCCGCGCACTCCAGCGCGCTCCCACTCGGTCGAACGCCCGACCACCCGAACGGCCGCCTGTCCCCCATCGGGCGGGACGGCCGTGACCTCCGGCGCGGCCCGGGGTTGAGACCGGCTGCCGGAGTCACTCATCAACGAATGGATGAAAGAGACATGAAGGTAAAAATAGCCCTTAGCGCACTGGGTGCCGTGGTACTCGGCGCCGTGCTGCCGGCCACGTCCGCGTCGGCGGACGAGACGCACCACAACTCGCACAACGGCGGGTTCACCCTGATCCACATCGGGCAGATCGACGACCCCGCCGAGGACGTCCTGGAACACGCCCGCATCCTGAGCAGGGGGTCCAGCACCACCAGCTGACCCCCTTCACCGGAGCCCCCGCCGCCCCGCACGGCGACGGGGGCTCCGGCACGCACGACCCGGTCCCGGGGAGGGCTCCGGCGGCGGCTCCCGAAGGCCCGGCGGACTCCGGCTCGCCGTGCGGCGGCGCCGGTCCCGGGCGACCATCGGACCATGAGCCCCGAGATCCACCTCGCCCAGCAGCCCGAGGCGGACGAGCTGCTCGGCCGGAGCCCGCTCGCCGCCCTGGTGGGCATGCTGCTCGACCAGCAGGTACCGATGGAATGGGCGTTCTCCGGCCCGTACACCGTGGCCCGGCGGATGGGCCGGGACGATCTCGACGCGGCCGAGATCGCCGCGTACGACCCGGAGTCCTTCGCCGAGCTGCTGAAGCAGAAGCCCGCCGTCCACCGCTACCCCGGCAGCATGGCCCAGCGCATCCAGACGCTCTGCCGGTACCTCGTGGACGAGTACGGCGGGGACGCCGCCGCCGTCTGGCGCGACGCCCCCGACGGCGCGGAGCTGCTGGCCCGGCTGAAGGCACTGCCCGGCTTCGGCGAGCAGAAGGCCCGGATCTTCCTCGCCCTGCTCGGCAAGCAGTACGGGGTACGCCCCACCGGCTGGCGGGAGGCGGCGGGCCCGTACGGCGAGGCGGGCGCCCACCGCTCGGCGGCGGACATCACCGGACCCGAATCGCTGGCCAAGGTACGCGCACACAAACAAGAGATGAAAAGGGCTGCAAAGGCGAAAAAGAGCGTGAAGAGTGACTGAAATCAGCTCATTGAAGCGGACCTTCCGGGTCCTTGAATGCCAAAGGCATGAACAAAGCCATGAGTTGACGCACAAGCGTTCCCATAAGGGCGCTCCTGTCGCTAACTTCCCTTCATCTTGTCCACACCGGGAAGGAACTCTGTGAAGGCATCCCGTCGCAGAGCCGTGGCCGCCATGGCCGCCGCCGCACTCGTGACCCCGCTGCTGCTCGCCTCCGCCCCCGCCTCCGCCGCCAAGAGCCAGGACCCGGGCGAGCAGGCCAGGAAGCTGGCGAGGAAGCTCGTCGCGAGCGCGTCCGTGAGCGACGCGCACCAGCACCTCAAGAGGTTCCAGCAGATAGCCGACAGTGCCCACGGGAACCGTGCCGCGGGCACCATCGGCTACGACGCGTCGGCCGCTTATGTCTACAAGCAGCTGAAGAAGTACGGATACAACGTCCGGTACGAGCCCTTCACCTTCCGCTACATCGAGACCCAGGCCGAGAAGCTGTCGGTGGTCTCCCCCGACCCGCGCGCCATCGAGCTGAACGCGCTGGAGTACACGGTCTCCACCCCGGTCGGCGGCATCACCGCCGATCTCGCGGCGGTCCCGGTGGACGCGACCACCGGCTGTGAGCCCGAGGACTACGCCTCCGGCACCTTCACCGGCAAGATCGCCCTGATCAAGCGCGGCGGCTGCACCTTCCTCCAGAAGCAGGAGACGGCCGCCCAGGCGGGTGCCGTCGGCGCGATCGTCTGGAACAACGTCCCCGGCGCGATGGGCGGCACCCTCGGCGCGGACACCACCCCGCGCATCCCGACCGGCGGGATCACCCAGTCCGAGGGCGAGGCCCTGGTCGCCGCCGCGGCCGCCGGACCGGTGAAGGTCACCTTCGAGGTCCGCCAGCTCCAGCAGAACCGGGTCACCAACAACGTCATCGCCGAGAGCCGCCACGGCAACGCGGCCAACACCGTGATGCTCGGCGCGCACCTCGACAGCGCCCAAGAGGGCCCGGGCATCAATGACAACGCCAGCGGCTCCGCGGGCCTGCTGGAGGTCGCCCAGGAGCTGGCCAAGGCCGAGAAGCGCCCGACCAACAAGGTCCGGCTGGCCTGGTGGGGCGCCGAGGAGAGCGGACTGCTCGGCTCCAAGGCGTATGTCGCCGGGCTCAGCTCCCTCGGCAAGCAGGAGATCAAGCTCTATCTGAACTTCGACATGATCGCCTCGCCGAACTACGGCCTCTTCGTCTACGACGGGGACAACTCCGACGGCGTGGGCGCGGGCCCCGGCCCGGAGGGCTCGGCGCAGCTGGAGCGGGACATCAACTCCTACCTGGAGCGCAGGGGCACCCCGCACGAGGGCACCGACTTCACCGGGCGCTCCGACTACGGGCCGTTCATCGAGGTCGGCATCCCCTCCGGCGGCACCTTCACGGGCGCGGAGGGCGTCAAGACCCCGGCCCAGGCGGCGAAGTTCGGCGGTACGGCGGGGCAGCCGTACGACCCGAACTACCACCAGAAGGGCGATGACATCAACAACATCAGCCTGAAGGCGTTCAAGGTGAACATCGGTGTCATCGCGAACGCAACAGGCACCTACGCCCATGACATCAGCTCGCTGCGGGCCCCGGTGACGGAGGCCGCGCCGACCGTCCAGGGCACCGCGAAGTCGGGCCACACCGAGGCCACCCGCTGACCTACCCGGTCCCGGACCCGGTCCCGGAAGGGCCCCGCTCCCCCTCGGGAGCGGGGCCCTTCCTGTGTACGGGGTCCTCTGATACGGGGTCCTCCGCACGGGCGGGTCCGTCAGCGGCGGCGGCGGGCGGTGCCGAAGAGGGAACGGGTGATCTCCCGGCCGAGCTGGGTGCCCACCGAGCGGGCCAGTGAGCGGAAGACCCCGCTGTCGACCACCTGTTCCACCAGCGTGCGGTCCCGTTCCGGCGGGGGTACAGGTGCCGGGGCGGTGGCATCGGATCGGGGCTCGGAGCGGGCCTCGGCGGCGGCCGTCAGCCGCTCGTACGCCGACTCCCGGTCCACGGCCCGCGCGTACACCGGATAGCGCGGCGCCGACTCCACCGCCGCCGCCAGCGCCTCCGGGGCGATCGGGCCCATCAGCGACCGGGGCGCCCGCAGCCGGGTCGCCGCCACCGGGGTCGGCGCACCCGTCTCACTGAGCACCGTGACCACCGCCTCCCCCGTACCCAGCCCGGTCAGCACCTCCTCCAGGTCGTACGCCGACCGGGGAAAGGTCCGTACCGTCGCCGTCAGCGCCTTGGCGTCCTGGGGGGTGAAGGCCCGCAGCGCGTGCTGCACCCGGTTCCCCAACTGGCCCAGCACCTCGGCGGGAACGTCCCCGGGCGTCTGGGTCACCAGGAAGATCCCCACCCCTTTCGAGCGAATCAGCCGCACCGTCTGGGTGATGGCCTCGACAAACGGCTTGCTCGCACCGGTGAAGAGCAGATGGGCCTCGTCCAGGAAGAACACCAGCTTCGGCCGCTCCAGATCCCCCACCTCCGGCAGATCCTGGAAGAGATCGGCCAGCAGCCACATCAGAAAGGTCGAGAAGAGCTGGGGCCGCTCCCGTACCGCCGGAAGCTCCAGAACCGACACCGTCCCCCGCCCGTCGGGGGCGGTCGACAGCAGCTCGGCCGTGTCGAAGGCGGGCTCCCCGAAGAACGCCGCCGCCCCCTGCTGCTCGAAAGCGGTCAGCGAGCGCAGGATCACCCCCGCCGTGGCCGACGACAGCCCGCCGACCCCCTTCAGCTCCGGCCGCCCCTCGTCCGAGACCAGGAAGGCCACCACCGCCCGGAGGTCCTTCAGATCGATCAGCTCCAGGCCCTTGCTGTCGGCATAGTGGAAGATCAGCCCCAGCGACTGCTCCTGGGTGGCGTTGAGCCGCAGCACCCGGGAGAGGAGCAGAGGACCGAAATCGGTCACCGTCGCCCGCAGGGGGATCCCGGTGCCGAGGCCGCCGAGGGCGTAGAAGACGCTCGGAAAACCCTCCGGCGACCACTCCTGCCCCACCTGGGCCGCGCGCTCGGCGACCTTCGGGCCCGGCTCCCCCGGGGCCGAGATCCCCGAGAGATCCCCCTTGATATCGGCGAGGAAGACCGGCACCCCCTGCGCGGACAACTGCTCGGCGATCAGCTGGAGCGTCTTGGTCTTGCCGGTGCCCGTCGCCCCGGCGACCAGACCGTGCCGGTTGAGCATCGCGAGCGGGATCCGCACCGGCGCGGCGGGCAGCGGCTCGCCCTCCCACAGCAGCGCCCCCAGATCGAGCGCGGGACCCGTGAAGGCATATCCCTCGGCGATCCCCCGAGCCTGCGGCGGCGCGCTCTCCACCATGAGGAACCCCTGATTCTCCGAGTCTGAGGAGTTTTGCCCAGGATCGCACTCGGCCGCCATGGCTGCGCCCGGAGGTCGTTGCCCGGTAGGCTTTCCGTGTGATCTTCAAGCGCATCGGAAACGGACGGCCTTACCCCGACCATGGCCGGGAAAGCACCCGCCAGTGGGCGGATGTCGCGCCGCGCCCGGTCCGCCTCGATCAGCTCGTCACCACCAAGGGCCAGCTCGACCTGGAAACGCTGCTCGCCGAGGACTCCACCTTCTACGGCGACCTCTTCGCCCATGTCGTGAAGTGGCAGGGCGACCTCTATCTGGAGGACGGACTGCACCGCGCGGTGCGCGCGGCGCTCCAGCAGCGGCAGGTCCTGCACGCCCGGGTGCTGGAGCTGAGCTGAGGAACCGGTCGGCGCACGGCCCCGGTCCGCTCCATCCGCCCGGTCGGCCACCCCGCTGACCCGCCGACCCCGTCGGCGAGGGGCGCGACCGGCCCTGACTGACCCTTTCGGGCTCTTTACGGGACCGTACGGACGCAGTCAGTCGATCATCTTGTAGGAATGGGTGCCGGGCGGCACTACGCTGCGCCCATGAGCATGCTGACTCCTCCCGGCATGGGCGGAAAGTACCGAGTGACGGGCGACCGTTATCCCCGTATGCGGCGTCCGCGCCATCGCCGCAGGATCGTCACGGCGATGATCGTCGGGGCGGTCACGCTCGGGGCGGCCGGCTGGGGGACCGCGCAGCTCGTCGATGTCTACACCCGTGACGACAGCCGCTCGGACCGGGCCTCGGGACGGGCGGGCGACTGCAAGCCCGCACCCGGCGCGTCGGCCAAGGCCGGCAAGGCCGGGCAGCCGGAGAAAGCGGGGATCGCCGCGAGCGCGGCGAAGCTCCAGCCCCGGCAGATCACCGTCAATGTCTACAACGCGACCCCGCGCGGCGGGCTCGCCAAGGCGGCGGCGGACGAGCTCAAGAAGCGCGGCTTCACCATCGGCAAGGTCGGCAACGCCACCGCCGCGTACGACAAGAAGGTGACGAACACCGCGGTGCTGCTCGGCTCCCGTACCGCCGCGCAGGGGTCCCTGAAGGTGCTGGGCACCCAGCTGAAGGGCGCGACGGCCAAGGCGGACGGGCGGAAGACGGCCGATGTGGACCTGATCATCGGCACCGCGTACAAGGCGCTGGCGCCGAAGGCGGCGGCGGACGCGGCACTCACGGCGCTGCGGAAGCCCGCCCCCGCCGCGAAGGGGAAGTGCTGAGCCGCTGCACCCCGCCGGCGGACACGGGGAGACCGGGACGGGACACCGGGCCCGGGTACAGGGACGCCCCGGAGACCCGAGGCGGCTGACCCGGGCTCCGGGGCGACGATCGAAACGCCCTGGGGAAGTGCGGTGACTACTCGGCGCTGCCGTACATCCGGTCCCCGGCGTCGCCGAGGCCCGGCACGATGTACCCCTGCTCGTTGAGCCGCTCGTCCACGGCGGCGGTGACCACGGTGACCGGGGTCCCGGCCAGCTCGCGCTCCATCACCTCGACGCCCTCGGGCGCCGCCAGCAGCACGACCGCGGTCACATCGTCGGCACCGCGCCGGATCAGCTCCCGGATCGCCGCCACCAGCGTGCCGCCGGTCGCCAGCATCGGGTCGAGGACGTACACCTGGCGCCCGGACAGATCCTCCGGCATCCGGGTCGCGTAGGTCGACGCCTCCAGCGTCTCCTCGTTACGGATCATGCCGAGGAAGCCGACCTCGGCGGTGGGCAGCAGCCGCACCATGCCGTCGAGCATGCCGAGACCGGCCCGCAGGATCGGCACCACCAGCGGGCGCGGGTGCGAGAGCTTGACCCCGGTCGTCCGGGTCACCGGGGTCTCGATGTCCACCAGCTCGGTGCGCACATCCCGGGTCGCCTCGTACGCGAGCAGGGTGACCAGCTCGTCGGCGAGACGCCGGAAGGTCGGGGAGTCGGTGCGCCGGTCGCGCAGCGTGGTGAGTTTGTGAGCCACCAGCGGGTGGTCGACGACATGGATCCGCATGCCGTCAACAGTAGCCCGGGTCGCTTCAAGGGGGCCTCCGGAGGGAAGGTGGAGGCAATACGTCAGCCATGGGGTGGTGAGGCCGGTGCCGGGACCCGAGCATCCGGAGCAGGAGCACGAGCAGTGGCAACACGCGGTGGAACGTGCCCTGGAAGGCCCGGACGGCGAGAGCGCGGGCGAGGTCGGCGAGGACGCCGAGCGCCGCAGGCGGCGGGCGCAGTTCCTCCGAGAGCTGAACGAGGCCAAGGCGCTGCGGGAGCGGGTCCAGCCCCGGCGGGCGCGGGCGGCGAGGATGCGCCAGCAGATGCGTATGCGCACCTTCCGCTGGTGACCGGGGGCGGTGTTCGCCCGGTCGGCGGTTACGCGTGAAAGGCCCGGTTGAGAACTGATGGACGACGCAACGACGGAAGACCTCTCGCGAAGCGCCGGTTTCTGCCACGATTCCGAGTGGGCGGGGCACGTACCTGGGCTCCGTCAGTCGTCACACCTCTGATCAGTGGGAGAGTCACGGTGTACTTCGCCGCACTGCTCGCGCGCACTCAAGACGGGTGGGAAGCGAGCGACACAGAGCTAGACGATGTGGAGACCCTGTCGGATCTGACCGATCTGGCGCGGGAGGCCGCGCCGGACGAGGACACGGTGCTCGTCTTCATCGAGCAGGAGGACGCGTGGTTCGGCATCGTCCGGGTGGAGGGCGAGGACGACCCCCGTATCTATGTCTCCAACGGGGCCGCGGCGGCGCGTTCCTCGTACGGGGAGATCCTCACCAGTGAGCTGCTCGGCGCGGACCGGAGCGACCCGGTCGGCGACCTGGACGCCCTGGTGGACCTCGACGGGACCGAGGAGGGGGAACCTGCCTCGGACCGTCCCGACCACGACAACGACCACGACAACGACCCGGACGACGACGGACCGGACGCCGGCGGAGCCGCGCCGGCGGGGCCGCTCGGCGACCGGCTTATCCTGGCTGACCTTGGCATGTCGGAGGGGGAACTGCTGGTACTCGACACCGACGCACTGGGAGAGATCGCGGACGCGCTGGGTGCCTCGGAGGTGCTGGAGACCGTCCGCTAGGTGGAGCCTGGCGACAGGCAGACGGGAACGGTACGCCGGTGACGGCCATGACGGATCCGGTCCGCGGACCGTGGGAGGCGCCGATGCGTCTCGCTCTCGCCGAGGCCGGACAGGCGGCGCTGGCCGGTGATGTGCCGGTCGGCGCCGTTGTCCTCGGCCCGGACGGGGCGGTGCTCGCCACCGGCCACAACGAACGCGAGCTGACCGGCGACCCCACCGCCCATGCGGAGGTCCTGGCGATCCGCCGCGCCGCGGGCCCGGCCGGCGGCTGGCGGCTGACCGACTGCACGCTGGTGGTCACCCTGGAGCCGTGCACGATGTGCGCGGGAGCGATCACCCAGTCCCGGGTGGGGCGGGTCGTCTTCGGCGCCTGGGACGAGAAGGCGGGCGCGGTGGGCTCCCTGTGGGACGTGGTCCGCGACCGCCGCCTCAACCACCGCCCCGAAGTGATCGCCGGCGTCCTGGAACCCGAGTGCGCCCGCGCCCTGACGGACTTCTTCCGCCACCGCTGACCCTCCCCGCCCTCCCCTGACGATCCCCCGGGGATCCCCCAGGGATATGGATTTCGGCAGAGGGCCCCCTGTGGGCTAAGCTCTCTCCCGGTAGCGTGTCCGAGCGGCCGAAGGAGCTCGCCTCGAAAGCGAGTGTGGCGCAAGTCACCGAGGGTTCAAATCCCTCCGCTACCGCTCTCACACCCTCCTGAACTGTGGAAACACAGACAGGGGGGTGTTTTGCGTGGTGCGGTGTCAACACGGCGGCCCGCTCACCTCCCCTACCTCTCTCGGTTGCCGACTCGCCCGGTGGCAGTGCCGGCGAATCCCGGTGGCGCGGGTTGTTTCGAAGTGGACTTCGACGTAATCCGTCGAAGTCCAGGAGGCCTGATGAAGGACAATCTGTCGGCCAAGCCGGATGACGTAGATCCCGGGGCTGCTTCAGCAGCTCTATGACGAGCGTCAGCGCGGTGCCAGGCCCGGGGCCGGACCCGACCGAGATCGCCGACCAGGCAGCACGGACGAAGCACGAGGTGGACGTCATCGCCCTGGCCGCCGGTGAGCGTCCGCAGACGCCCCGGGCGAGGGTCGCGCTCCTCGGCGAGGCCAAGGCGACCGCCGCCCGCCGGGGAACCGGCGACCTGCGGCGCCTGGAACGCATCCGTGCCCTCCTCGCCGAGCAGGGGTACGACGTCGACGGCACCACTCTGGCCCTGTACTCGCTGCACGGCTTCCATCCCGACCTGAGCGAGTCCGCCGGCCGGCGCGACGACGTTCTTCTGGTCGATCTGCCCACCCTCTACGGAAAGTGACGCCTGACGGCACGGGCCGCCTCTGCTCCGTGTGGACAGGTCCACACGGAGCACGGCACAAGAGGATGCAACAGGGTTGGCCTCCACGGAGACGGGGATCGTCTCGCTCCCGACCGTCCGGCTTCTTACAGAACGGCCATGAGCACGCCCGAGGGGACCAGTGTGGCCAGCACGTTCAGCGGCCAGTACACCCGGGGAGCCCACTCCGTCCTGCGTCGCAGCGGACGGTTGGCGAGCCACCACAGCAGGGCGGACACGATCAGCACCGGCACCATGACCATCAGCACCGGAAGGACGCCGTCGTTCTCCGTGGGCTCCCGCTGTGTCAGCCCGAGAGCGGCCAGCGGCCAGTTCGCCGCGAAGTACCAGAGCACCCATACCGGAACGACCCCGGGGATCCCGAGAAGCAGATTCACGCCCACCGCTGTCCACGACCAGGTCCGCATGCGCCCCATTGTTCAGGCTCCGCCCGGGCCCACGGTACGCGGAAGAAGCCGCGCCCGGTGAGGGGGCGCGGCTTCTTCGGCCGGTGGGGGAAGCGGCCCCCAAAGGTCCCGCTTCCCCCGGCGTGGGGGCCGCTCCACAGGCCCGCCGCCGTCGTCGGGGGAACTGACGGAAGCGGGACCCCGCAGCGTGGGTACGGTCCCCTGCCCGCCGGACTCCTGCCAGATCCCCGCGGGCGTGGACTCCATCGTGCTCCTCCGGCGCGGCCGGGACGGGCGGCGAACGGCCCCCTTCGCCGGGCCCTTGGTCCTTAAAGCCTCGGTTAGACTTCCGCGACTCTCCAGGGTCCCTCCGGACTCCGGGAGCCGCAGGGGCCTGAGGGACACCGGGGAGGAACAGGAACGATGGCACAGGCGAAGAAGATCGCGCTCTATCTGGTGGCCGGATTCCTGCTCTATACGATCATCAGTGCCCCGGACAAGGCCGCCGATCTCGTGCAGATAGGCTTCGAGGGCATATCCAGCGCCGCGAAGAGCGTCGGCGACTTCCTGTCCGAGCTGGTCGAATAGGCCCGCCGGGGCCCGGTCCGGCCCGGCCACACCCGCCCGAGGAGTCTCCCTTGATCCGTCATCTGGTCCTCTTCAAGCTGAACGAAGGCGTCGAGCGGGACGAGCCCCGGGTCGTCGCCGGGGCGAAGGCGTTCCAGGAGCTGGGCGGCCTCGTGCCCGAACTGGAGTTCTGGGAGTGCGGCTGGAACATCAGCGACCGGCCCATCGCCCATGACTTCGCGATCAACTCCGCCGTGGCGGATCCGGCCGCGCTGGCCCGCTATATCCAGCACCCCGCCCACCAGGCCGCCGCCGACCGCTGGCGGGAGTTCTCCACCTGGGTGATCGCCGACTACGAGGTCTGAGCCACCCCGCCGCCCGCGCGGCGATCCGTACACCGGACGGACGAACGACCCCTCGCACATCAGTTCGCCGACCGATGTCACGACACACCTCGGGACCCCTTGCCATCAGGGCAGGGGGTCCTTTTGTGTCCGGCTCCCAACTTGCCCCTCAACACGGTGTTATCGGGTGCTTGCACACAGTGGACATGTCTTGTGATGCTATGACCGCTTTTGATGGATGAGGTGTCCCGTTGATGACCGCAAAGAGGTGGCGTCACCGTGCCGGCCAGTACCGCGCCTGAAGCGCTGCCCCAGAACGAGCGCCCGGACGGGCGGCCCGACGGCGAGCCTCCCGGCACCGCGCCGCCCGGGACGGACCCCGACGGCGCGGACTCCAGCGAATCCCCCGACACCACCGCCCCCACGGACGCCACAGACCCCAAAGACGCCACGGCCCCCGGAGACACCACGGGCCCTGGAGACACCACGGAGCCCGCAGAACCGGAGGAGGGGCGGTCAGGGGGCGGCGGCCGGGGGGCCGACACCCGTGCCCTCACCCAGGTCCTCTTCGCCGAGCTGAAGCAGCTGGCGCCCGGCACCCCGGAGCACACCCGGGTCCGGGGCGCCCTGATCGAGGCCAACCTCCCGCTGGTGCGGTACGCCGCCGCCCGCTTCCGCAGCCGCAATGAGCCCATGGAGGACGTGGTCCAGGTCGGCACCATCGGCCTGATCAACGCGATCGACCGCTTCGACCCGGACCGGGGGGTGCAGTTCCCCACCTTCGCCATGCCGACCGTCGTCGGCGAGATCAAACGCTACTTTCGCGACAATGTCCGCACCGTCCATGTGCCCCGTCGCCTCCATGAACTGTGGGTCCAGGTCAATGGCGCCACGGAGGACCTGACCACGGCCCATGGCCGGATCCCGACCACGGCGGAGATCGCCGAGCGGCTGCGGATCGGCGAGGACGAGGTGCTCGCCTGTATCGAGGCCGGGCGCTCGTACCACGCGACCTCGCTGGAGGCGGCCCAGGAGGGCGACGGGCTGCCCGGCCTGCTCGACCGTCTCGGTTACGAGGATCCCGCGCTCGCCGGGGTCGAACACCGGGACCTCGTACGCCATCTGCTGGTGCAGCTGCCCGAGCGGGAGCAGCGGATTCTGATGCTCCGTTACTACAGCAACCTGACACAGTCCCAGATCAGTCAGGAACTGGGAGTGTCCCAGATGCATGTGTCAAGACTGCTGGCGCGAAGCTTCGCCCGATTGCGATCCGCAAACAGGATCGAAGCGTAGCCGGAACGGGTAGACCCGCCAGGGGTGTTCCTCCTGGCAACCCCCGTCTCACACCCCTCACACGCTGCGGTGATTCTCAAGAACTCTGTCGACTTATCTCTTCGACGTGTTGCCGACATGTGACATTCTGCGGAAGACGCGTTTGCCGCAGCCTTGTGGCCGGTATTTCAGGTGCAGGCTGCGTTCCTCCGTTGGTCGCGGCC
The DNA here is from genome assembly GCF_040299965.1 of Streptomyces sp. NPDC000594. Lineage (NCBI taxonomy): Bacteria > Bacillati > Actinomycetota > Actinomycetes > Kitasatosporales > Streptomycetaceae > Streptomyces > Streptomyces sp. NPDC000594. Next base: position 62,014 of record NZ_JBEPCY010000040.1, read on the forward strand.
ACCCGCGACCGTACGCGACCTCAAAAGGGGGTGGCATGTCCGCAGAACAGGGCAGCTCGAAGGTGCTCACGCTCTCGCCCGTACCGAGCGCTCCCGCGCCGGTCACCACCGACGGCCCGGAAGCCATCGACACCCGTACCCTCTCCCGCTCCCTCTTCCTGCGGCTGCGCACGCTGGACGAGGCGGCCCAGGGGCCCGACGGACTGGTCGACAGCCCGGAGCGCACCTATGTGCGGGACACGCTGATCGAGCTGAACCTCCCCCTGGTGCGGTACGCGGCGGCCCGCTTCCGCAGCCGGAACGAGCCGATGGAGGACATCGTCCAGGTCGGCACGATCGGCCTGATCAAGGCGATCGACCGGTTCGACTGCGAACGGGGCGTGGAGTTCCCCACGTTCGCGATGCCGACCGTCGTCGGCGAGATCAAGCGCTTCTTCCGGGACACCTCGTGGTCGGTACGGGTCCCCCGGCGCCTCCAGGAGCTGCGGCTCGCCCTCACCAAGGCCAGTGACGAGCTGGCGCAGCGGCTGGACCGCTCGCCGACCGTGCCCGAACTCGCCGCCGTGCTGGGTGTGTCGGAGGAGGAGGTCGTCGACGGCCTCGCGGTCGGCAACGCCTACACGGCGTCCTCGCTGGACTCCCCCTCGCCCGAGGACGACGGCGGCGAGGGCTCGCTGGCGGACCGGCTGGGGTACGAGGACACCGCGCTGGAGGGGGTGGAGTACCGCGAGTCGCTGAAGCCGCTGCTGGCCAAACTCCCGCCCCGGGAGCGGCAGATCATCATGCTGCGGTTCTTCGCGAACATGACACAGTCCCAGATCGGCGAGGAGGTCGGCATCTCGCAGATGCATGTCTCGCGACTGCTGACCCGGACCCTCGCCCAGCTGCGGGACGGTCTGATCTCGGACTGATCCCCGCCGATCTCCGGACAGCCGTCAGGGCGGCGCCTCACCGACGGGTGGGGCGCCGTTCCCGTGCCCCGGCCGACGCGTACGGGTGCGGGGCACCGGCGTACGGGTACGGAGAGCGGAGCGCCGGTACGGGAGTCCGCGCCGGGCGCACGAGGCGTGCGGGCCCGGCGTACGGAGACCGGTGTACGGGTACGGGTGCGGGGATCAGGCGAAGGCCAGCCAGGCCACCGCGCCCAGGACGGCGATGCCCGCGACGACGGCGGCGATCAGTCCCACCCGGGGACCGGAGCGCGCGGGGGCCGCCCGGCGACCGCCCTGCGGGGCGCCCTCGTCGACGAACGCGCGGAACATCTGGGTGCTGCCGGCGGGGTCGTGGTGTCCCTGGGGGTGCTGACCCTGGGGGGCATGGGGGTTGTGTGCCATGGGGCACGACCCTAGCGAACCCGGGTACGGGGCCCAACTCCGGGCGCCCCGGCGCCCATCGGCGCGGCCCGCCCCCGGGGCCGTCCCCCCGTACCCCCCGCCTCGCCTCCGTAAGCGGCGTCACACCCCCACACCCCCCTGATTTAGTTTGCTTGCGGCAACCATCCGTCTATATTGTTGCCCTAAGCAATAAGATCTTCAGACCAGGAAACCGGGGGGCTCGCACCGTGGCCGCACCGAGCCAGTACGCGGAGCTGGCCCGTCAGCTCAGTTCCATCGGCGCGCTGCGGCGCGGCCTCGCGCGCTCCCTGCCCGTCGAATGCCCCTCCGGACCCGCCTCCGTCCTCGCCCTGCTCGCGCGCCATGGCGAGCTGCGGACCGGCGGGGTCGCCGAGCTGCTCGCCGTCGACACCTCCGTCTCCAGCCGCCATGTCGCCCATGTGGTCGAGCGCGGCTGGGTCGAACGCGCCCCCGACCCCCATGACCGGCGCTCCCGGATCCTGCGGCTGACCCCGGCGGGCCGGGAGATGCTCGCCGAACTCCACCGGCGCACCACCGATCTGTTCGCCCGCAATCTGCACGACTGGACCGACGACGAGATCGGCCGGCTGATCAGCATGCTCGCCCGGCTGCGTGACTCCTTCGGCCCCTGCCGCCCGCTCCCCCTCGACGGACCCGAGAGCTGAAGGAGTCACCGATGGCCGCGACAGCCGCCCCCGCCGCCCCGCCCGCCCCGCCCATGACCCATCCGCAGATCATGAAGGCGCTCTCCGGGCTGCTGCTCGGGATGTTCGTCGCCATGCTGTCGTCCACCATCGTCTCCAACGCCCTGCCGCAGATGATCAGCGATCTCGGCGGCGGGCAGAGCGCGTACACCTGGGTGGTGACGGCGGCGCTCCTGGCCATGACGGCGACCACCCCGCTCTGGGGGAAGCTCGCGGATCTCTTCAGCAAGAAGCTGCTGGTCCAGATATCCCTGCTGATCTATGTGGCGGGGTCGATGGTGGCCGGGCTCTCCCAGTCCACCGGGATGCTGATCGCCTGCCGGGTGGTGCAGGGCATCGGGGTCGGCGGGCTCACCGCGCTCTCCCAGGTGATCATGGCGGCGATGATCTCCCCCCGGGAGCGGGGCCGTTACAGCGGCTATCTCGGGGCGACCTTCGCGGTCGCGACCGTCGGCGGCCCGATCCTCGGCGGTCTTGTCACGGACACCGAGTGGCTCGGCTGGCGCTGGTGCTTCTATGTGGTCGTACCGTTCGCGCTGCTCGCCTGGGTGGTGCTCCAGCGGACGCTGGACCTGCCGGTGGTGAAGCGGCGGGTCACCATCGACTGGACCGGCGCGGTGCTGATCAGCGCCGCCGTCTCCACCCTGCTGGTCTGGGTCACCTTCGCGGGCGACCGCTACGACTGGCTCTCCTGGCAGACCGGGGCGATGGTCGGCGGGTCGGTACTGCTCGGCGCCGCGTTCCTGCGGACGGAGTCCCGGGCGAGCGACCCGATCATCCCGCTGCGGCTCTTCCGGAACCGGACCATCGCCCTGGCGTCGGTCGCCTCGCTCTTCGTCGGGGTCGCGATGTTCGCGGGCACGGTCTTCTTCAGCCAGTACTTCCAGCTGGCGCGGGGTCTGACGCCGACCATGTCCGGGCTGGCGACGGTCCCGATGATCGCGGGGCTCTTCCTCTCCTCCACCGTCTCGGGCTGGATCATCACCCGGACCGGCCGCTGGAAGGGCTGGCTGGTCGGCGGCGGGGTGCTGCTGACGGCGGGGCTGGCGCTGCTGGGGACGATCCGTTACGACACGGCGTACTGGCAGCTCGCCTCCGCCATGGCGGTGATGGGGCTCGGGCTCGGCATGATGATGCAGAATCTGGTGCTCTGCGTCCAGAACCAGGTCTCCCCGGGCGATCTGGGCGCCGCCTCCTCCACGGTGGTCTTCTTCCGCACCCTGGGCGGCGCGATCGGGGTCTCCGCGCTCGGCGCGGTCCTCGGCACCCGGGTCACCGGCCATGTCGAGGACGGCCTCGCCGCGCTGGGCCCCGAGGGGGCGGCCCTCGCGGACTCCGGGCAGAACACGGGCGCGATCCCGGATATGTCGACCATGCCGGAGCCGCTGCGGTCGGTGATGGAGAGCGCGTACGGGCACGGGGTGGCGGACGTCTTCCTCTACTCGGCGCCGTTCGCCCTGGTGGCCCTGGTGGTGACGCTCTTCGTCAAGGAGGTCGCGCTGAAGTCGGAGACCGGGAGCGGGGGCTCCGACGCGGGCTCGGATGCGGCGGACGGTACGGCGGACGGGGCGGCTCCGGAGGCGCGGGAGCGGGTTCCCGCCGGGTCCTGAGCGTTCACCGGGTACGGGGCCCCGGCCGTGGTTAGGCTGCGGCCCATGGCACCCAACATCGCCTCCAACACCCCCGTGGACCTCGACGGTCTGCTGGAGTTCGTCCGTCCCCGGCACCGGGCGATCCTGCTGACGACCCGCGCCGACGGCACCCCGCAGGGCTCCCCGCTGACCTGCGGGGTCGACACCTCGGGCCGGATCGTGATCTCCACCTACCCCGAGCGCGCCAAGACCCGTAACGCCCGGCGGGACCCCCGGGTGAGCGTGCTCGTGCTCTCCGACGACTGGGACGGGCCCTGGGTCCAGATCGACGGCGACGCGGAGGTCCTGGACGTACCGGAGTCGGTCGAGCCGCTGGTGGAGTACTTCCGGGTGATCGCCGGGGAGCACCCGGACTGGGCGGAGTACCGCGCGGCCATGGTCCGGCAGGGCAAGTCCCTGATCCGGATCACGCCCCGGCGCTGGGGCCCGGTCGCGAAGGGCGGCTTCCCGGCACGGCTGAGCGACGGAGGCTGACGGCGCCCCCACCGGGTCAGTGGAGGGTGCGTCCCGTCTCCTCGCCGAGGGCGGTGAACTCCCGGGTGTCATGCGCGGAGAAGATCCGTACCACCCCGTCCGTCCGGCGCAGCTCCCGCAGCCGTTCCAGCTGGGCCAGGCGGAGCCGGTGGTCGTCGGCGACCATGCGCTGGATCAGCGAAAGGCCCCGGGGGCAGCGCGGGCGGCGGGTGTCGGTCTCGCCGTGGAAGTAGTACGCGTCGCCCGCGTGCAGCAGCCATCGTTCGGGTTGTTGGACCGCGACGGCGGCATGGCCCCGGGTGTGTCCGGGCAGGGGCACCAGCAGCACATCGGGCGAGCGCAGCACCCGGCTGGCGGCGAAGCCGTGCCAGTCGGTGTCGGCGGTGTCGTGCACCACCCAGCGCGGGCCGTGCGCCCACTGGGCGGGGCGGTAGCGGGAGATGTCCGAGCGGGTCTCCCGCCGCATCGCCGCGCGGTACTCGTCGGCCATGATGTGGACCCGCGCCCCGGGGAAGTCGGCGAGGCCGCCGGCGTGGTCCAGGTCGAGATGGGTGAGGACGATGTCCCGCACATCCGCCGGGTCGTACCCGAGCGCCGCGATCTGCCGTACGGCGGTCCGCTCCGGCGCGAGCCCCGGGCGCATCGACCGCCGGAACATCCCGCCGAGCCGCCGGGGGTCGGCGACATCGGCCGAGCCGAACCCGGTGTCGACCAGCAGCAGCCCGCCGCCGGTCACGACGAGCAGGCAGTGCGCGACCAGGGGCGGGCCGCCTAAGGGGCGCATCGGGGCGCAGTCCAGATGGTGCACGGTGGGCCGGTGCATGGGGCTCCTCCATTCCCTGGCCCCGCCGCCGCCCGGCCGGGACGCGGCGATCTCGTACCCGCGCGATCAAGTGCCTAATCCCGCAGTGTGGTGGCAGAACCTCGCGTCAGAACTGGATGCGGGCGAGGCGGGCGAGGCGCACCAGCCTGGGGTTGCTGCGTTTGTGACGGATCGTGAGCACCCGGAGAAGCTCCTGCGCGGTGGGGTGCACCCGGGCCATCTGGGGTGCGGCGGCCCAGGCGGAGACCAGGTGGTCGGTGGCCCTGTCGCGGTCGCCGAGGGCGAGATACGAGCGGGAGATGTTCATATGGAGCGGGCCGATCCGGGTGGCGGGAAGGGTGACCGTCGTACGCTCCAGGTCGTCCATGACGGCGACGGCGTCCTGGTGGCGATCCAGGTCACCGGCGGTGGCGACGGCGTGGACGGCGGTGTTCTCGGGGCCGAAGTGGATGCCGTAGCGGTTCACATCGCGGTCGAAGCGCTCCGCCAGTGCCCTGGCCCGGGTGAGATGGCCGTCGGCGGTCGCCCGGTCGCCCGCCCGGCCGGCGAGGGTCAGCCCGCGCAGATGGAGGATGCCGAGGGCGTACTCCCGCTCCGGCCCGGATGCGGTGGACTCCACCTCGGTGACGGCGCGGTCGACCACCGCCAGACCGTCCGGCCACTCGCCGTGGTTGAGATGGACACCCGCCTCGTCGCGTGCGGCGACGGCCAGGGCCAGCGGGTCGGCCTGTTCGGCGGCGATCCGCTGCTTGGTCACGGCGAGATCCGCGAGGGTCATCCACCGGTGGCGGGCGGCCAGCCAGTAGACCGTCGAGTACGCCTCGGACACCATCGCCCATGACCGGGGGGTATTCACCGTGTGGGCGTACGCCTGGGTACGGGAGACCAGTCCCGGGAGGGCGGCGAGGACTCCGGCGAGATCGGCGTCACCGCGCAGGGTCACCATGTCCGCGAGCGCGGCCCGGACGGCTCTCCCGTCCGTCTCGGTCTCCCCGCCCGGAAGGCCGAACCGTCTGATCGCCGCCTGGAGCCCCCGGAAGGAATCCTCGGCGTCCTGCGGGACGGGCGCGGTGCCGAGGACCTGGTCCAGTGGCAGCCCCAGCGCCCTGGCGAGTGATGCGGCGACCGGCTGGGTCAGGGTGCGCTCGCCCCGTTCCACCTTGCCGAGCTGGGACTTGGAGAGCCCAGCCGCCAGCGCCAGCCGGTCCTGTCCCCAGCCGCGCTCCTTCCGGAGCCGGGCCACATTGGCACCCGGCCCGGGAACCTGTCTGATCGAACCCATGTCGCCGGCCGTCCTCCGATCGACTCCCGATGGACACCATGCTCCACGGTACGGGTACCCAGCGCATCGGCCTGTGCACTTGTTGTGTTCTTTCGCCCCGGTGCGGCGTCGTTGACTGGTCAGGGAAGGACATCCCGCCGCGAGGCACGAGGAGAGGACGGTGGTCCGGGTGATCGACCGGCGGCGCGGGCTGGCGCGGGCGCGGGAGTTCAATCCGCTGGACTTCGGACCGTGCCGGTGTCCCGACGCGGGGTGTCCGCTGAAGCGGTCCGGGCCGGTCGGGGCGCTGGTGCGGGGCGAGGACACCCGGCCCGTGCTGGAGCGGATCCGGGCGGAGATCCGCGCGGACATCGACCGGCGGCGGCGCTTCGGGGCCTGGGGGCGGGGCGAAGGCTGAGGGCGCGCCCAGGAGGCATCGGGGAAACTGATGGGTGACCAGTTCGTACCGATCCGCCGGAGGCCCACCGTGGACCGCGCCCTCTCGACCCCCGAGGTGACCCCCGCGCCGGAGGCGGAGCCGCCGTGGGGCGGGTACCCGCTGAAGTGGAGGTCCCGGCGGGCGCGGCTGGTCAGCCGCTTCGGCGGGCTGTTGCTGCTGGTCCCCACCGGCATCGTGGTGGCACGGGTCGCCGACACCGACATGGTCACCCCCGTCCCGCAGCTGCTCGCCTTTCTGCCGTGGCTGCTCGTCCCCGCCGGCTGCGCCCTGGTGCTGATGGTGCTGGCGCGCTGGCGCTTCGGCATCCTCTGGGCGGCGGCGGTGCTCGCGGTGCTCGGCTGGTTCGTCCGGCCGTACGACACCGGCCTCGCCGAGGTCCCCGACGGGCGCAAGGTGGCCCGTATCGAGGTGCTCACCTCGAACGTCGAGTACGGACAGGGCACCGACGCCCTGCTGAGGACGGTCCGGCGGGAGGACCCGGACATCGTCTTCGTGCAGGAGTGCAACATCCTCTGCTCCCGGGCGCTCGCGGCGGAGATACCGCGCGCCGACTACCCCCACCGAAAGATCGTGGAGGGGTACGGGGCGGACGGCTCCTCCCTCCTCAGCCGCTATCCGCTGCGGGACGCCCCCGGGATCGAGGGCAGTCTCACCATGCCCGCCGCCGTCGCGGAGATCGCGGGCCAGGAGGTCCTGCTCCAGCTGGTCCATCCGCTGCCGCCGATCCCCGGCATGGTCGGCGATTGGCGCCGGGAGCTGAGGAACATCCGCGACCGGGCCGCCGCCGTGAAGGACTCCGCCGCGATCGTCGCCGGGGACTTCAACGCCACCCCGGACCATGCCGCCTTCCGGAAGATCCTGGACGCGGGAGAGCTGCGCTCCGCCGCGATCCTCGGCGGAGCCTCCCGTACCCCCTCCTGGCCCTCGATGGTCGGCAGGCCGCTCGGCGCGCAGATCGACCATGTGCTGGTCAGCCGGGACTTCTCGGTGGACTCGGCCCGTTTCCTGGAGGTGGCCGGGAGCGACCACCGGGCGCTGCTGGTCCGGCTGGACCTGCACGACGCCCGCTGACCGGGCCGTACCCGTGGGGATCTAGCGGGGGCCCTGGAGCCGTTCCATCTCGCGGCGGTCCCGCTTGGTCGGGCGGCCGGTGCCCCGGGCGCGGATCGCGACGGGTGCCACGAACTCCTTCGGCGGGGGCGGCGGGCTCTGGTCGGTGTAGCACTCGACGGCGACCGGGGCGCCGACCCGCTTCCCGATGGCCCGGGTGACGACCACGATCCGCTCCCGCCCCGCGTGGAAGAGCCGGACCTGATCGCCCGGCTTCACGGTCTGCGACGCCTTCACCCGGGTGCCATTGACCCGCACATGACCGGCCTTGCACGCCGCCGAGGCCTGGGACCGGCTCTTGGTCAGCCGCACGGACCAGATCCAGGAGTCGACCCGTACCGGCTCTGTCGCTTGGGTGTCCATGTCCCCGACTGTACGACGCCCCGCCCGGGGGACCCCCACGAATATCGCGCGAGGTCACCCGGGCGGGGCGGTCGTCCAGGGCTGCCCCGGTCAGACGCCGATCGCGCGGCCGTCCTTGCGCCAGACCGCCACCACCGCCGGGCGGACCAGCCGCCCCGGGCCGTCCGGCCACCGGCTCGCGGGCTTCTCCACCGAGGCGCCGTCCACCTCGCCCGGGTGCTGCACCGCGACCAGCACCCGGCGTTCCTGGATCACCGGACCGCAGGTCTCCGCCCCCGTCGGCACCGTCAGGAACTGCTTCAGCTCACCGCGCCGCTCACCGTGGGTGGCCACCCCGTAGAGACCGTCGTGGGAGCCGAGCTGATTGCCGTCCGTGGAGATCCACAGATTGCCGTACGGGTCGAAGGCCACATTGTCCGGGCAGGAGATCGGGCTGACCTTCTCCTTCGGGAACCCGGCGAAGTACGTCGACGGGTCCTTGGGGTCACCGGCCACCAGGAAGAGCCGCCAGGCGAACCCGTCCGACGCCGGGTCGTCCCAGTTCTCCGCCAGCTCCAGGATCTGGCCGTGCTTGTTGAGGTTGCGCGGATTGGCCTCGTCCGCGCCCGGCTTCCCGGGCTTGCCCCGGTCGGAGTTGTTGGTCAGCGCGACATAGACCCGCCCGGTGCGCGGCGAGGGCTCCACATCCTCGGGGCGGTCCATCTTGGTCGCCCCGACCTTGTCCCCCGCGACCCGGGTGAAGACATAGACCTCGTCCGCCGTCATCCCCGGTACGTGCGACACATCGCCGGTCGCCAGCGGGATCCACACCCCGGAGCCGTCGAACTCGCCGTCGGCGGGGAGCCGGCCCGTACCGTCGATGTCCTGCGGGCTGTCCCCGGTCAGCTTCGCGACGTACAGCGTGCCCTCGTCCAGCAGGGTGCGGTTGTGCTCCCGCGCCGCGCGGGAGTCACCGTGCTTCATCCGGCGCGACGAGACGAACTTGTAGAAGTAGTCAAAGCGTTCGTCGTCCCCCATGTAGACCACGGGACGGCCGTCGTCCGTCAGCCGGGGCTGGGCCGCCTCGTGCTTGAACCGGCCCAGCGCGGTGCGCTTGCGCGGGGTCCAGTCGGGGTCGTACGGGTCCAGCTCCACCACCCAGCCGAAGCGGTGCGACTCATTCGGCTCCCGGGCCACGTCGAACCGCTTGTCGAACCGCTCCCACTTGCGCTCGGAGGCACCCGTACCGAGGCCGTAGCGCTTGTCGGTGGCGCTGGAGGCGTTGGCGAAGTACTGGTTGAAGTTCTCCTCGCCGTGGAGCGTGGTGCCCCAGGGGGTGGTGCCGCCCGCGCAGTTGTTGAGGGTGCCGCGCACCCGGGTGCCCGTGGGGTCGGCCGAGGTCCGCAGCAGCGGGGAGCCCGCCGCCGGGCCGGTGACCTTGAAGAGGCTGGTCGCGGTGAGCCTGCGGTTGAGAGGGTGGCGGGTCACCGGGGTGAGCCGGCCGGAGCGGTGCTCCTCCTGGACCACCACCACGGAGAGGCCGTGCGCGGCCCAGGCGATCTCCACCTGCTCCCGGGTGGGCTTCTCCGGGTCGTACCCCCGGAACATGAGTACCTCATCGGTGTACTCATGGTTGGCGACGAGCACCTGACGGTCGCGCTCGCCCTTCAGCGGCAGCAGCGAGAGGAAGTCGTTGTTGTAGCCGAACTGGCCCGCCTGGGCCTTGGCCGACTGGCGGTTCGCGTCGAACCGGGGAGCGCCCCGCAGGATGGGGTCGCCCCAGCGGATCACCACCTCCTGGGTATAGCCGGAGGGGACGGTGACCTTGTCGTTCCGGTTGGGGGCGACCGGCTGGAAACGGAGCCCCCGGGCGCCGTCGCCGGGGCGGCCCTGGCCGTGGCCCCGGTGGGTGACGGGGGCGGCGACCGCGCCGCCCGTACCCGGACCGCCGATGACCCCGGAGGCGCCCGCCGCGACGGTCACCACGGCGGCGGCCCGCACCAGGGAACGGCGGGACAGGGCGCGCGCGATGATGTCGCCCGCGTACTCGTTGTCGCTGGTGTTGGGCACCTCCTGGAAGCAGGCGTCCCCGCAGCGGTAGCGGCAGGTGAGCGCGGAACGCCCGCCCGGGTGGGGCGCGGTGTTCAGCAGCGGCAGCAGTCTGCGCACGTGGTCCTCCTCCGGCGCGCTCCGCGCCGACAGTCTGTCGGAAAGTCTCCCGGGCGAGACGTTAGGGGTGAACCGGTGCGAAGTGGCGGACGCGGGGTGAACGGCGAATGAACCCCGGAATGAGATGGGGGATTACCGGCCATGCGGGGTGTCGCGTACGGGAAACGGGAGATACGCGGGGTACGGGAGGCGCGTCCGCCGGCGGTGGCGGAGGGGGGACCGCCCCGTCGGGGGCGGGCGCGCGGTGGCGGCTAACCTTACGTGTCCGCCCTGGCCAGGACACACCACGGACAACCTGGTGCAAGTGCGGAGAAAACTCCACACAACTCATGCGAAAGGTCCTCGCACATGGGCATTCGGAGCTTGCTGCGCAAGGTATTCGGCCGCGATCGTTCGGAGTCCGCCGAGGCGGGGACTGTGCCCTCCGTACCGCCCCAGTCGGACCGTACCGAACCGGCCACGGGGGCGGGGGCGGCTTCGCCTTCTTCGCCGGACCCGTCGCCGTCAGCTTCTGAGACCGCGGCCCCGGAGGCGGAGGGCCGGACGCCGTCGCCGTCGGCCACGGTGCCGCCGGAGGGGCGGGCGGCGGATCTGGTGTCGGCCGCGTTCGACCGTCCGCAGGCCCGGCCTCGGATGGCGTCGATCCCGGCCCAGGCACGCACCGAGCCGGTCCCCGCCGCCGAGGCGTCGGAGCCCAGGCCGGCGGTGCCCCAGCAGAAGTCGGCGCCCGAGGCGAGCACGGTGACCACCGCGCCGGTGGGCGAGACCGTGCCGGTGGCGGAGCCGGTCGCCGAGGCGAAGACCGGGACCGGGACCGTGGCTGAGCCGGAGCCTGTCGCCGAGGCCAAGACCGACACCGTGACTGAGCCGGAGCCGGTCGCCGAGGTCGCGCCCGAGCCGAAGCCTGCCGACGAGCCCGTCGCCGAGGTCACGCCCGTGGCGGCCCCCGAGCCGGAGGCCGCGCCGGTGGCGGAACCTGCGGCAGAGGCGAAGACCGGGACCGTGGCCGAGCCCGAGCCCGCCGCCAAGGCGGCACCCGAAGCGGAGCCGGAGCCGGAGGTGGTTTCGGAGCCGAAGCCTGCCGCCGAGGCCGCGTCCGTGGCGGAACCGGTCGCCGAGACCGCGCCCGTACAGGAAGAGGCCACGACCACGCCGGCCACCGAGGCCGTGCCGGAGGCTGTTGCCGAGGCCGCGCCCGTGGCAGAGCCCGTCACCGAGGACAAGCCCGCCCGGGTCGAGGCGAAGGCGACCCCGGCGGCTGTCGCCGGGACGGAGCCGGTGGCCGAGGTGGCCCCCGTACAGGAAGAGGCCGGGACCTCGCCCGCCGTCGAGACCGTCGCGGAGCCCGTGGCCGACCGGGACAAGCCTGCCGAGGTGGCATCGGAGGCAGTCGCCGAGACCGCTCCGGCCGCCGGGACCGTGGTGGAACCCGTGGCCGAGGCGACGCCTGCGGCCGAGGCGAAGACCGACACCGTGGCCGAGCCGGAGCCGATCGCCGAGGTCGCGCCCGAGGTGGAGCCCGCCGCCGAGGTCGTGGCGGGGACTGTCGCCGAGACCGGCCGGGAAGCGACCCCGGAGCCGGTCGCCGAGACCGTGCCCGAGGCCGAGGCGGCAGCGGTGCCGGAGGCTGCGGCCGGGAGCGCGCCCGAGCCCGCCGTCATCGAGGCCGCGTCCGAGCCGGTCGCCGAGGTGGAGCCGGAGCCCGTCGCCCGAGCCGTGCCGGAGGACACCACCGAGGCGGCACCCGAGGCGGAGGCTGTCCCGGAGGTCGTGGCGGAGCCCGTCGCGGAGACGCGGCCTGCGGCGGAACCGGTCGCCGCAGCCGAGCCCGTACAGGACGAGGCCGGGACCGCCCCGGCCGCCGAGGCCGTGCCGGAGGCTGTTGCCGAGGTGGCACCCGAGCCGGAGCCTGCCGTCATCGAGGACGCGCCCGAGCCGGTCGCCGAGGTCGTGGCGGAGGCCGTCGCCGAGGCGCAGCCCACCGCCGTGCCGGAGGCGGAGGTCGTGGTCGCGCCGGTCGTGGCGGACGAACCCGTACAGGAAGAGGCCGGAACCGCGCCGGAGGCGGCTGGCGTGCCCGCAGGGCTTCGGGGGTGGTACCGGGCGGCCGGGGAGGTCATCGGGCGGAAGGGGCTCGGGGAGGCGCGGGAGGTGCGGGTGTATCTCGTGCTCGACCGGTCCGGGTCGATGCGGCCGTACTACAAGGACGGCAGCGCCCAGGACCTCGGCGAGCGCACCCTCGCCCTCGCCGCGCACCTGGGTGGCGACGAGGCCCGGGTCGACGTGGTGTTCTTCTCCACCGAGGTGGACGGCACCGGCGAGCTGACCGCCGCCGCCCACGAGGGCCGGATCGACGAGCTGCACGCCTCCCTCGGCCGGCTGGGCCGGACCAACTACCACCTCGCGGTGGAGGAGGTCGTCGCCCTGCACACCAAGGCCGCCCCCGGCACCCCCGCGCTGGTGGTCTTCCAGACCGACGGCGCCCCCGAGTCGAAGACCGCCGCCACCGCCGCGCTCGCCGCCGCTGCCGGGGCGGAGCCCGGGATCTTCTGGCGGTTCGTCGCCTTCGGCGAGCACGACGCCAAGGCCTTCGACTATCTGCGCAAGCTGTCCGTGCCCAACGCGGGCTTCTTCCACGCGGGCCCCGCGCCCGCCGCCCTCGCGGACGCCGAGCTGTACGACGGGATCCTCGGGGACTGGCGCCCCTAAGCAGGAGCCATAGGCAGGGACACGGTGACGGTCAGGCCCCCCTCGGGGCCGGGCCGGGCCGTCACCCCGCCGCCGTGGGCCCGGGCGATCGAGCGGACGATCGAGAGCCCGAGGCCCGCGCCGGGGCCCATCCGGTCCCGGCCCTCACCCCGCCGGAAGGGCTCGAAGAGCGCCGGGATCCGCGCCGCCTCGATCGGCGGCCCCGTGTTCTCCACGGTGAGCACTCCGCCCGCGACCCGTACCGACACCGTCCCGTCGGGGACGTTGTAGGCCACCGCGTTCGCCACCAGATTGGCGACGAGCCGCCCCAGCAGCTCCCGGTCGCCCCGGACGACACCCCCGGGCCCGCCGGCCACCTCGGCCGTCACCCCGTACCGCCGGGCCTCCTCCGTCGTGACCTCGGCGAGGTCCACGTCCTCCCGGTCCGCGTCCCGGCCGTCGCCGAGCCCCCGCTCCCCCCGGGCCAGCACCAGCAGCCCCTCGATCAGCCGCTCACTGCGGCGGTTGGCCTCCAGCAGGATCTCCCGGGTGGCGGCGACCTCCTCGGGGCGGTCGGGGTCGAGGCCGATCTGGATCGCGGCCCGCTGGGTCGCCAGCGGGGTGCGCAGCTCATGGGAGGCGTTCGCGACAAAGCGGCGCTGGCTGTCCAGCGCCTTCTCCAGCCGGGCGAGCAGCGCGTCGAGGGTGTCGCCCAGCTCCTTCAGCTCGTCGTCGGGGCCGCTCGCGGCGATCCGTTCGGAGAGGTTCCGCTCGGAGAGCCGCCGGGCCCGTGCCGTCATCTCATGGACGGGCCGCAGGACCCGCCCGGCGGTCCACCACCCCACCACCACCGCGCACAACGCCATCACCAGCAGGGCGGTGAAGGACCAGAGGAGCAGATTCGCGGCGGCGGCGTCGCTGACGGTCCCGGTGAGCAGCGCGAGAGAGCCGTCCTCCGCCGGACCGGGGGCGCCCCAGCTCTCCTGGGACCAGGGGGCCGCCCGGCGGGCGATCTCCGCCGCCTCCGCCTCCGTACCCGCCCTCGCCAGCAGATTCACCAGCGCCAGCAGGACACCGCCGAGCAGCAGGAAGACGGCCCCGTACACCAGCGCGATCCGCAGCCGGATGGTGGAGCCGGGCCCCAGGGCGGCGGGACCGGCATGCGGAGGGCGGGGACGAGAACGGCCGGTGCTCACAGCCGGTACCCCACACCCTGGACCGTCTCGATCAGCGCGGGCTCCCCGAGCTTCGACCGCAGCTTGCTCAGACAGACCCGTACCGCACCGGTGAAGGGGTCGGCATGGGCGTCCCACGCCCGTTCCAGCAGCTCCTCCGCCGAGACGGTCGCGCCGTCCGCCTCCAGCAGCAGCTGGAGCACGGAGAACTCCTTCGGGGAGAGTCCGAGGTCCCGGCCGTCCCGTTCGGCCGTGCGGCGGGCCGGGTCGAGGCGCAGCCCCCGGTGGTGGAGGAGCGGTGGCACCGGCCGGGCGCTGCGCCGCCGCAGGGCCCGTACCCGGGAGACCAGCTCCGGGAAGTCGAACGGTTTGCCGAGATAGTCGTCGGCGCCGAGATCGAGCCCGGCGACCCGGTCCGCCGTGGCGACGGAGGCCGTCAGCATCAGGATCCGGGTCCGCGCGGCGGCGGCGACCAGCGCGCGGGCCACCTCGTCGCCATGGCGGCCGGGCAGATCGCGGTCGAGGACGACCACGTCGTAGTCGTGGAGCCGCAGCGCCTCCAGCGCCTCGTCGCCCCGGTGGACCATGTCCACCGCGAACCCGGCCCGGCGCAGTCCGGTGGTGATCAGCCGGGCCAGCGCCCGCTCGTCCTCGGCGACCAGTACCCGCATTCCGTTTCCTCCCCTGGCGCATACTCGGCGCATACCCCGGTACGTTCCCCGGTGCGTTCCCCGGCGCATACCCGGGTGCGTTCCCGCCCTTCGGGTTTCCCGGGCCACGGAAAGTCTCCGGCACCCGCCGCCCCGGGCCATAAGCGGGTGAGCCGGGCCTTCCGGGGCCAGTAGGATTTCGCCATGGCGGCCACTGGATCCGAGAAGCAGGGGGCGGCGGCGTACTACGTCACGACCCCCATTTACTACGTCAACGACGCTCCTCACCTGGGCCACGCCTATACGACCGTCGCAGGCGACGTGCTCACCCGCTGGCACCGCCAGCGCGGCGAGAAGGTGTGGTACCTCACCGGCACGGACGAGCACGGTCAGAAGATCATGCGCACGGCCGAGACGCACGGCGTCACCCCCCAGGAATGGTGCGACAAGCTCGTCTCCGAGGCGTGGAAGCCCCTCTGGGAGCACCTGAACATCGCGAACGACGATTTCATCCGGACCACCGAGAAGCGGCACACGGACCGGGTGAAGGAGTTCGTCCAGGATCTCTACGAGAAGGGCGAGATCTACAAGGGCGGGTACGAGGGCCCGTACTGCGTCGGCTGTGAGGAGTACAAGCTCCCCGGCGATCTCATCGACGGCGAGGGCGAGTACGCGGGCGAGAAGCTCTGCCCCATCCACAAGAAGCCGGTGGAGCTGCTCAAGGAGGAGAACTACTTCTTCAAGCTGAGCGAGTACGGTCCGAAGCTGCTGGAGCTGTACGAGGCCAACCCGGGCTTCATCCAGCCCGAGTCCGCCCGTAACGAGGTCGTGAACTTCGTCCGGCAGGGCCTCCAGGACCTCTCCATCTCCCGGTCGACCTTCGACTGGGGCGTGAAGGTGCCGTGGGACGAGAAGCACGTGATCTACGTGTGGATCGACGCGCTGCTCAACTACGCCACCGCCGTCGGCTACAACGAGAACCCGGAGAAGTTCGGCTCGACCTTCCCCGCCGATGTGCACCTGGTCGGCAAGGACATCCTCCGCTTCCACGCGATCATCTGGCCCGCGATGCTGATGGCGAACGGGCTTCCGGTGCCGGGGCGGGTCGCGGCGAACGGCTGGCTGATGGTCGGCGGCGAGAAGATGTCGAAGTCCAATCTGACCGGCATCAAGCCGCAGGACCTGACCTCGCACTTCGGCGTGGACGCCTACCGCTGGTACTTCCTGCGGGCCATCGCGTTCGGCCAGGACGGCTCGTTCTCCTGGGAGGACTTCACCGCCCGCTACACCAGTGAGCTGGCCAACGACTACGGCAATCTGGCCTCCCGGGTCGCCGCCATGGTCGGCAAGTACTTCGGCGGCGCGCTGCCGGAGGCCACGGCAGCGGGCGATGCGGAGCAGGCGGTACGGGACGGTCTGGCGACGGCGGTCGCCGAGGCGGACCGGCGGATCGGCGACGAGGTGGACTTCCAGGGCGGCATCCTGGCGATCTTCGACTTCGTCAAGCAGGTCAACGGCTATCTGACCGAGCAGGAGCCCTGGAAGGTCGCCAAGGACACCTCGCCGGAGGGTCAGGCCCGGCTGGCGACGATCCTCTACACGGCGGCGGAGTCGCTGCGGGCGGTCGCGGTCCTGCTGAACTCGGTGATGCCGGAGACCTCGCAGGCGCTGTGGGACTCGCTGGGCGCGGAGGCCGCGCTGGGCGCGCTCGACGCGCAGCGGGTGCAGGACGCCGGTACGTGGGGGCAGCTGCCCGCCGGGGTCACGGTCACCAAGGGCGCGGTGCTCTTCCCCCGCCTGGAGGACCCGAAGAAGGACCAGTAGGCGGTAGCAGGCAGGAGCGGTACGGGCGTGGGGGGGGGGGGGCCCCCACCCCCCGCCCCCCCCCCGCGGCCCCGGGCCGCCCCGGGGCGGGGCGGGGGGGGGCGGCGCGCGGCGGAGGCGCGAGAAGAGGC
>NZ_JBEPCY010000041.1:0-74451 GCF_040299965.1 Streptomyces sp. NPDC000594
GATAAGTCAGACACACTCGCAGCCACCTGAACCACCCCCGGGACCCACTACCAAACACAGTACGCCCACCACAAAGACAACGGCATTGGACCTAGGCCCTCTCCCACGGATCCTGCCGGGCTCGCGTGCCTCCGCCGGCTACTGCCGGGGGTACCCCCACGCCGGGTTGTCGCCGGTCACCGACGCCCCTGGGCCCGGCGGCCCGGGTGGGGGCCGTCCTCCCCACCCGGCGCGCCGGAGCCGTCCCTCTCGCGGCCTCCTCGCGTCAGACGCCCACGACGGGCCGCCCACCGGCCAGTTCGAGGCGGCTCCCGGTGAACCGCTCCCGCATGAGCCGGTCGTGGGTGACAACCACCAGCGCGCCCTCGTACGACGTGAGGGCCTGCTCCATTTCCTCGACCAGGGCCGGGGAGAGGTGGTTCGTCGGCTCGTCCAGGAGCAGCAGATCGACCGGCCGCGTGACCAGCCGGGCCAGCTCGATCCTGCGCCGCTGGCCGTACGACAGCTCGCCGATCCGCAGCCGCAGGTCGGCGGGCCGGAACAGGCCGAGGGAGAGCAGCAGGTCGCGCTGCTCCTCCCGGTCGCCGGGCCGGTCGTGGGCGAAGGCGCCCAGCACGCTCAGGTCCGGCGGCCACGGCACCTGCTGCTGTCGCAGTATCCCCACCTTCCCGGACACCCGCACCGTGCCGCGCTGCGGCCGGACCTCGCCCGCGAGGATCCCGAGCAGAGTGGACTTGCCCGCACCGTTCGGCCCGGTGACGAGCAGCCGCTCTCCTGGAGCGAGCGACAACCACGGCAGGTCGAGCCGGTTGTCCAGATGGACGTCGATCAGCTCGGCGGTGGGCTCGACCGTGCTGTCGGCGGCATCGCCGCCGGTCGTTCCGGTGGGCACCGATGCGGCGAACACCATCGGATCGGGAGGCAGTCGGACCGGTGCCGCGGTCAACCGGGCGACCCGCTCCTTCGCGTTCCGGATCCGGACCATCGCCCCGTGGCTGCGGTCCCGGGCACGGAACGCGCCGTGCCCGAACTTCGCCATCGGCACCTTGCGCGGGATCGCTCCAAGTCGCGCCCCATGCAGCTCGGCCAGATGACGGCTGCGCGTGAGCTCGTCGCGCCAGTGCTGGTACTCCTGGAGACGGCGGCTGCGCTCGGCGGCCTTCGCCGTGCGGTAGCCGGCGTAGCCGTCGCCGTACCGAGTGATCCTTCCTTCTGCGACCTCCAGGATCGTGCTGGTCAGGTTGGCCAGGAAGGCGCGGTCGTGGGTGACCGCGACCACCGTGCCGCGGTGCTCGCGCAGGTGCGCTTCGAGCCAGCCGACGGCCTGGTCGTCCAGGTCGTTGGTCGGTTCGTCGAGCAGCAGCAGCTCCGGCCGGGCCGCGAGTGTCGCGGCGAGCGCGAGCCGGGACCGCTCACCGCCGGAGAGCGAGCCGAGCGAGCGGTCGCGCGCCAGTCCGGGCAGGCCGAGCCCGTACAGGGCGATGTCGACGCGCCCCTCGGCCCGGTAGCCGTCGCGTGCCTCGTACAGGGCGAGATGCCGCTCGTAGGCCGTGAGAGCGGATTCGAGAGCGGGACCCTCGCCGGCCGTCTCCAGCTGTTCTTCGTCGCAGCGCAGCTGGGCTTCCAGGGCGCGCAGTTCGGCCAGCGCCAGGTCGATCGCGTCCTGGACGGTGGCGTCGGCGGGCAGGTCGAGCGCCTGCGCGAGATAGCCGACGCCACTGGGCGCGCTGACGGTGACCTCGCCGCTGTCGGGCCGTTCATGGCCGGTCAGCAGCTTCAGCAGCGTGGACTTGCCCGAGCCGTTGTCCCCGATCACGCCGACCTTCTCGCCGGGCCGGATGGAGAGGTGGACACGGTCGAGGACGAGCTTCTCGTCGTAGCGCTTGGTGAGGTCGTGCACGGCCAGCTGGACAGTATGGGTACGCAAGACAGGGCCCCCTTCGGTGATGACGGACAGGTGGCGGTGCGCACACGGCGGAGCGAGGCTCTACGCGGTGGCGCGTGCTGTCATCACAGAGTTCCCATGAGTAAGAAGGTAGGGAACGATGACGCCAATGTCAAGACGATGCGTATCGTCTCGTAGAAGGGGAACAGACACGGGACCGCCCGACGGCTCCTTGCGACGCTGTCCCGCTTCCCCGGTGATCCGTTACGCGGCGTGATCCGACCCCAGGCGGTTTCCTCCCCCGAGTGCCGTGGGCCGCCCGCAGCCTGCCGTGGGCGGCCCTCCCGAGGTGTCCGGCCCGGCGCGGCAACGGCCCTATGCCGGCCGGTGGTCGACCCAGTCCTGTGCGGCCTTCTCCATGGCCCGGAGCCAGACCTGCCCGGGAAACCCCTCCGCGCGGCGGCGGAACATCCGGAGGATCCCCATGGACGAGGCCGTCACCCCGGAACAGCCGGGCCTCCGCCTCATCGGCCGCGAAGGTGTCCCACCGCGTTTCGTGCCACTCCGCGACCGGCGCGGGCAACGGGACCTCCCCGATCCGGCCCAGCAGCTCCAGCACGGCCGGAAGATCCGGGGAGTCCGGCTCAAAGCGGGCCGGCTCGCCCTCCACCCGTTCGAAGCCGAGGGCCATCCACCGGTCGTCCTCCACGTGCCGCGCGCGGTGGGGCGCATCTCCTTCACGGGGCCGGTGAAGGGCTCCACCAGGTCCAGGAAGTGGGGGTCGGGGAGACGGTCGCCCATACGTCTTTTCCTCGCGGGTCGTTCACCTTGCGCGGGTGCCCGCGCTCCACGTCACGGAGCGCGGGGCGTGGTCCTCAAGCTCTACAGCTCGGCGGCCCGCGCGAGGGCGACGAGACCGGAGAAGGCGTCGGCCGACACCATCAGCACGGGGCCGGTCGGTTGTTTACTGTCCCGGACCGGGACGACACCGGTGGCGGAGGCGTGCGCGGGCGCCCACTCGATGCAGGAGCCGCCACCGCCGCTGTAGCTGGACTTGATCCACTTGCAGGGTTCGGTCATGACAACGTTCCCTTTCTGCGGACTCGGCTTGTGCGGGTGCCCCGCGCTCCACAGGACGGAACGCGGGGCGTAGTCGTCGGCCTTACAGGTCGGCGGACCGGGCGAGGCCGACGAGGCCGGCGAAGGCGGCGGCGGAGACCATCAGGACGGGACCGGTGGGGCGCTTGCTGTCACGCACCGGGACGACACCTGAAGCCGCGAGATCGGCTGCGACCTCCACGCAGTTGCCGCCGTTGGAGCTGTACGAGGACGTGAACCAGCGGAGGACTGGGGATTTGGTCGTCACGGGGTGCCCTTTCGTGCCTGAGTAATCATGCCCACGGAAGCTGCCTGGGACAGGGATTCGGCTTGCAACTGATGGTAGGCCGCCAACGCAGTCTGGGAGAAGGCGGGTTCACGCTCCAAGTGCCCCTGCGCCTGGGACTCGGCGTACGCGATCATCGACCTGTCAGGAAGGGTCAGCAGGTTGATCGGGAGATTGAACGGCCGCCGCTCGCCTATGTCGTACGGGGCGACTTGCAGCATGGTATTCGGCAGCGCGGCGAAGTCAGCCAGGTACTGGAGCTGTTCCCTCATGACTGCATCGCCCCCGACCGGACGGCGGATGCAACTCTCATCCATCACCACCAGCATGGTGGGAGGCCGGGGCCGAACGAGCGTCGCTTGCCGCTCTGCCAGAACCGAAACCCGCTCGGTTGCCTGTTCCAGGGTGATCGTGGCCCTGTGAACATCTCCCTGCGCCAGCGCATGTGCGTACGCGGGCGTCTGGAGCAGTCCAGGGATGATCCCGATCTCGAACAAACGGATCTCTACCGCGCGGGCCTCCAGTCCCAGGTACTCCGGGAAGCCCTCCAGCAGCGCGCCATGCTTGATCTCACGCCATGCGCGTTCGAACGTGTCGGACGTTCCATCGAGTCCAAATGCGGCATCCGCACTGATCGAGAACCGGCGGGTCGGAGGCTTGCTCGTGGTTTCCACCCCGGATACATGCCTGCCCGTGTAGCCCATCCGCTCGGCCAGTTCGTCCTGGGTCCAGCCCCGCGCCTCTCGTGCCCTGCGTAAACGCGCCCCGAACGCCGCCCCAGGGCCGCTCTCGGGGTTCAGCTCCTTCCGGTTTACCAACGTTCCCTCCGGCTTTCATACGTTGAAGAGCGCCTCATCGTAGGGCCATCCTGAAGCCACTTGGTAGTCACTCCGCTACGGAGGGGAGCGCCATGGGTTGGCATTCCGTTCCGGAACCGGACGTACCGCAAGAGGACAGCCCTCTGCTGCAAGCGCTTCGCCTGCGGATACGGGAGGAGCACGAACTGCGGCTGCGGTTCGGTCCGTTCCATCAGATCGTCAGAAGGGCACATTCGTGCGAGAGCGACGGGGCAGGTCGATAGCCCGCACGGTGGCGATGCTCGCGGCGTGGTCGTTCTCGGTCGGTCTGCACACGATGAGCCTGGCCGACCGGCTCTAAAGCCCCGTCCTCCGTGGCACCGGCAGGTTCAGCGGTGTTCCTCTCACCGGTGCCACGGAGGGCGGCTTCAAGCGGGTCCGCCCTCACCCCTGCCCTGGGCGGGTCCCCCGGGCCCCGGCCGCCACCCCCGCACACGCGGCCGGGGCCCACCCGTAGAACCCCTACCCCCACCCCTTCAGGGAGACAGCCATGTCCCTCAACGCGACACCCGCCCCCGACGGACCCTACGGTCTCCGGATGATCCGGCTGCGGGATTGCGACAGCCCTCAGCCCGCGCTGATCGTGTCCAGGGTCGCCCTCACCGTGTTTGTCGCGGAGGCCCGGGCCGGGCGGCTGGACCACCTCCTGGCGACGGAGGCGGAGATGGCCGAGGCACGGAAGGTCGCCCGCTGGTCCCACGAGCACGAGACGCCCGAGCCGGACCTTCTCTGACCCCTCCCCGTCGCGGACCGCCCGCACCCCCGGGGCCCGTTCCTCGTGACACGAGGTCGGGGGGTGCAGGGTCGCCCCCGCAGGGGACCGGCGGACGGCCCCCGAGCTGGACACGTCACCTCAGTCTGCCGGCCCCGAGGAGGTGAGCCCGGAGGCCCCCGCCCCCGCACTTGCGAGTCACCTCGCGTCCAATCCCCTGGGTACGGGCCGCCCGCACAAACTCAGCCGGTCCGGCGATTGAGGACGGACCTCGGCCCCGAGTCGGCTCGGGCACACGTCGGGGGCCAGCCCCCGAAGCCCCCGCTCCTCAAACGCCGGAGAGGCTGGATTTCCTGAGGCCACCGTCGGGGGCCAGCCCCCGAAGCCCCCGCTCCTCAAACGCCGGAGGGGCTTGATTTGAGGCCCCCGCGCCTCAAACTCCCCCAGACTCCGTCCGGGGGGACCCCCACGAGGCTAGGTTTGGGGGGACCCCCACGAGGCTGAATTCGTGAGGCCCCCGCGCCTCAAAGGGCGGCGAGGCTGAACTTGAGGCCCCGGTCGCGCTCAAGCGACCCTCGCCTCCTCCAGGCGCGCCAGGATCGCATCCACCGTCTCCGACGGCGTCTGCTCCGACGTGTCCAGCCAGAGACCCAGCCGCGCGGTGTCCTCCCGCAACCCCTGGTCCAGGTCCGCCACCGTAAGGGCCGGCGAGTAACCGGTCTTGGGGCGGGCCGACTCGCGCGCGGCCACCGTCGACGGGGAGGGCGCCAGGACCACCACGTACAGCGGACGGGTCCGGACGAGGTCGACGTACGAGGCGAGTTCGGGGCCGATGACGACGTCCTGGACCACCGCCGTCCACCCCGCCGCCGCGTACCCGTCCGCGCTCGACGCGGAGAGCCGGTAGCGGAGTCTGAGCTGGGCCAGCGCCTCCGCCCCGTCCGGGGAGCCCATGTCGACGCGGCCGGTGACGGTCATCCGGCGGAAGGCGTCACCCCGGACATGCGCCGCCTTCGGCAGTCGCTCGGCGAGGGCCTGGGCGACGGTGGACTTCCCCGCCGCCATCACCCCGGTGATCAGCAGGACGGCGGAGTCGAGTTCAGGAACGTACGTGGTCATGGGGGGACGGTAACGGGGCACGCCACCACGGCGCGCCCCGTTTTCCCGTACCGGCAAAGGACAGGTCCGAGGGTCAGACCATCGGCGGCGAGACCGCCGCCTGCGGCCGGATCGGGAGCCGGTTGACCGGGCGGCCCGTCGCCGCCCGTACCGCCGCCGCGACCGCCGCCGGGGAGGTGACCACGGGCACCGCGCTCGCCGCCTTCGCGCCGAAGGGGGCGACGACGTCGCGCTCCTCGACCAGCTTCACGATCCGGATGTCGGGGGTGTCCAGCGCCGTCGGCAGGGCGTACCCGGTGAGATCCGGATGCCGTACGATCCCCCGCGCGGTCCGCAGATTCTCGGTGAGCGCGGTGCCGACCCCGAGGGTGACCCCCGCCTCGATCCGCGCCGCGAGCTGCGCCGGGTTGAGGATCCGGCCGACGTCCTGGGCGACCGCCATCTCGACCACGCGGATCGCGCCCAGCTCGATGTCGACATCGACCACCGCGCGGACCGCGCAGAACGCCATGCCCACGAAGGCGTCGCCCTGACCGTTCTCGTCGAGCGGCTCGGTGGGGTGGGGGCGGCACTGCGCGGTGGCCCACAGCTCCTTGCCGTCCATCGCCTCCATGACCGTGGTGGAGAGCACCCCGTCATAGGACGTGATCTTGCCGTCGGTGATCTGGAGCAGCTCGGTCGACATGCCGAACTTGTGCGCCAGCGGCTGGAGCAGCTGGGTGCGGACCATCTTGGCGGCGCGCTCGACCGCGCCGGCGGAGACCCAGGTGTGGCGGCCGTGGGCGGCCGGGCCCGCCGGGGGCTGGTCGGTGTCGACGGCGGCGACATGCACCTCCTCGATCCCCAGCGTCTCCTGGACGACCTGCCGGGCGAGGGTGGCGAAGCCCTGGCCGGTCTCGACGGCGGCGCAGATCACCGTGGCCATGCCGTCGTGGACCTTGACGGTGGCGGTGGAGACCTCGTCGGCGCCTTCCGCGCCGAGCATATGGACCATCCCGAGGGCGTAGCCGACGCCCCGGCGGACCGCGCCCGGTTCCCCCGCGCCCTCGGGGCCGCCGGGGAGCAGCCAGTCGTCCTCGGGCGAGTCCTTGGGGAGTGCGGGCAGCGGATGGTCCCGTACCGCCTCCAGCAGTTCGGCGACGGGGGCGGGGCAGGTGACGGTCTGGCCGGTGGGGAGGATGTCCCCGGTGGCCAGCACATTGCGGAGCCGCAGCTCGGCCGGGTCGAGGCCCAGCTTCGCGGCGATCTTGTCCATCTGGGCCTCGTACGCGGCGCAGACCTGCATCGCGCCCTCGCCGCGCATATGGCCGGAGGGCGGGTTGTTGGTCCGGACCGCCCAGCCCTCGATGAAGGCGTGCGGGACGACGTACGGGCCGCAGGCGAAGGCGACGGCGGCGGCGAGCGACTCGGACGAGGAGTCGGCGTACGCGCCCCCGTCGAGGAGCAGCTGTGCCTCCACCTTGACCAGCCGTCCGTCGCCGTCCGCGTGGTGGCGGTAGCGCAGCAGCGCGGGGTGGCGGTGGGCATGGCCGAGGAAGGATTCCTCGCGGGTGGCGGTGAGCTTCACCGGGCAGCCGGTGCGCAGCGCCAGCAGTCCCAGCGGCAGCTGGAAGCCGGGCTCCTCGCGGTCGCCGGTGGCGCCGGGGACGCCGGTCACCACGATCTTCACCCGTTCGGGTTCGAGTCCGAAGCAGGCGGCGGCCAGATCGCGGTCGGTGTGCGGGTCGGTGGAGGCGACATAGAGATCGACGCCGCCGTCGGGGCGGGGCACCGCGAGTCCGGCCTCGGCGCCGATGGGCGCGGGGTCCTGGCGGCCGATCCGGTACAGCCCCTCGACCACGATGTCCCCGGCGGCCTCGGGGTCGCCGTAACGGAGGGGGATATGGCGGATCAGATTGCCGTCCGGGTGGAGCGGTTCGGCGGCGAAGGACTGCTCGGGGTCGGTGACCGGGACCAGTACCTCGTACTCGACGACGATCGCGGCGGCGGCGAGCCGGGCGGTGTCCGGGTGGTCGGCGGCGACGGCGGCGACGGCCTCGCCGTGGTGGCGGACGAGGTCGGAGGCGAAGACGGGCCGGTCCGCGATCCGCCGGCCGTAGGAGGTGTCCCCGGGGATGTCGGCATGGGTGATCACCGCGTGCACCCCCGGCATCTCCAGCGCGCCGGAGGTGTCGACGGAGGTGATCCGGGCGTGCGGGTGCGGGGAGCGCAGTATGGCGGCCCAGAGCAGGCCTTCGGCCCAGAGGTCGGAGGCGTACGGGAAGGTGCCCTCGGTCTTGGCCCGCGCGTCGGCCGGGGGCAGCGAGGCCCCGAGGCCGTGGAGGGGCTCCTCCGGACCGGGGAAGGGGTGGGCCGTCCGGGTCGTCGCGGTGGTGGCCGCGTCGTTGGTCACGCCATGCCTCCGTCGTGCGGGTGGGGCTGCACACTACCGGCACCGGGGGGCGCCTGGTGCGGAATGCGGGCCTCCGGAAGGGGGTTTCGCGCGGAGCCGTCGCCGTCGGGGCCGTCCCCGGCCAGTGCGGCGGCGCTCGCCTCGCGCTCGGCGACGACCTCGCGCACGGCGTCGAGCACACCCCGGTAGCCGGAGCAGCGGCAGAGATTGCCGCAGAGGGCCTGCCGGGTCTCCAGCTCGGTGGGGCTGTGGTTGCCCTCCAGAAGGTCATGGACGGTCATGGCCATACCGGGGACGCAGAAGCCGCACTGGACGGCTCCACAGGCGGCCAGGGCCCGCTGGACATCGGAGGGCTCGCCGTCGGCGGCGAGTCCCTCGACGGTACGGACCTCACATCCCGCGGTGGTGGCCGCGGGGACCAGGCAGGAGGCGACCAGCCGGCCGTCGACCTGGACGTTGCAGGCGCCGCACTCGCCCTGGGAGCAGCCGTCCTTGGCACCGGCGAGGCCGAGGCGCTCGCGCAGCACATAGAGGAGGGACTCGCCGATCCAGGCGTCGGTCACGGCGCAGTCGGCGCCGTTGACCCGCAGCCGGTAGGAGATCAGCGGCTGTTCCTGGACCGGGGGGAGTACGGGCTCGGGGGCGGCGGTCTCCGTGTACTCGGTGCTTTCCGGGTACGCGGGGGACTGGGCGTGCTCCTGGTCCTCGGGGGACTCCTGGGGCTCGCCGTGCTCGGCCTGCCCGGCCTGCTCGGCGTGCCCGGCCTCGGCGGCAGCCGGAGCGACCTCGGCCTCCGGACCCTCCGGAACCGTCTCGTCCGGAAGCGCGGGGCCGGCGCCGTCGGGGGCGTACTCCTCCTCGGTGTACCCCTCCTCGACGTACCGCTCCTCAGCCGGTGCCTCCTCGGGGGCTTCGGCCGGGGCAGGTGCCTGATCGTGGGGTACGGGGGTGCCGGGCGCGGCGATCGAGACGGCCTCACCGATCTCGCCGACCTCGCCGACCTCTCCAGGCTCACCGATCTCGCCGGGCTCATCCGGCTCATGGGTCGCCACGGCCTCAGAGGCTTCGTCGGCCTCGGCCACCTCGGGAGCCACAGCGGGCTCGGCGGGCTCAACGGCCTCCGGAGCTTCCGGGCCCCCCGCGGCCTCGGACGAACCGGGCGCCCCGGGTGATCCGCCGGGTACACCGATCACCCCGACCGCACCGGGCAGAGCCTGCCCGCCGTACGTCGTGTGCTCGGCGGGACCCGCCGTACCGCCGTCGGCCTCCAGTGCCTCGGGCGCGGCTCCCCCGGTCTCCTCCGGGGCGGTGTGCTCGACCGGCGGCTCGGGGTGGACGGCCGGGGCCGGAAGCGGCGACACCTCGGGCGCGGGTGCCTCGGCCGGAGGGGCCGCCGTGGCGCCGGGTGCGTCGGGCGCCCCGGACTCCTCCGGCGCGGGCTCGACCGCCCAGGGCGCCGTCGCCCCGCCGGGCAGCGTCGCGGGTGCCCCGCTCCACTGGGAGGAGAGCATCGCCGTGGTGAACTCGCCGGTCTCGTCCGGCAGGTCGCCCCGGGCGACGGGGATGGTCCACTGACCGGTCCGGTCCTGGCCCTGCTGGACCGCCTCCGGGAAGACCCACTGCTCGGTGGCGTGCGGATCGTGGGGGTCGTGCCCCTCCCCGGCGGGCGGGGCGGCCGGAGCCGCGTACTCGATCCCGCGCCCGTCCGTACCGTGCGGGTCCGTGCCGTGCTGGTCCGTGCCGTGCCCCAGCGGACCGTGCGCGTCCGCGCCCTGGGCATCGTGGGCGCCATGGACATGGACATCGTGCGCGTCATGGGCGTCATGCGTTCCCGCGCCCCGCGGACCCGCCCCGTACGCCTCCGGCTCGTACTCCTCGGGCCGGTACCCCTCCGCCCCGTACACCTCGGTGCCGTACGGCGGGGTCCCGTGCGGACCCGCGCGGTGGTGGTCGGCGGGCTCCGGCCAGCCATGGCCCGGGTGGCCCTGGGCCGCCGCGTCGCCGGTGTCGTGCGGCACCCGCCAGGCGGCGGGCACCTGCGGCTCGGCCGCGGGAGTGAGCGGCAGGATCATCGGCGGGACGTAGTCGTGCCCCGGCGCCTCCAACGGCGCGGCGCCCACCGGCTCCTCCGGCGGCAGCTGCACGAAGGCCGTGGCGTCGTAGTCGTACTCACCCTGGGGCGTCGGCTGCCAGACCCCGTGCGCGGGCCCGTTCCGGTGCCCGTCCTGCCGATGCCCGTCCTGGGCGGTCCGCCCCTGCGGGTTGTTCTCCTCGCTCATGACAGCGCCCTCCCCAGTGCTCGCCGGGCCAGCGCGGCGACGGTCCGCCGCAGATGCAGAACGGCCGGGGGGTGAACGGGCTGTTCCACCCCGGGCGGGGCCGGTGGCGGGTCCGGGATGCACGCGGCGGCGACATACTCGCCGAAGGCCGCCAGCGCCTCCCCCGCGAGCCCGCGCTCGCCGTCCCAGTCGATGTACGAGGCGATCCACTGCTCGGCCTCCAGGGGCCGCAGCGGCATCGGCGCGATGGCGCCCACCGCGCAGCGCACCCCGCGCCGCGCCGGGTCGAGCACCACCGCGACGGAGGCGGTGGCCCGCCCCGGGCCGGTGCGCCCGGTGGCCTTGAGGAAGACCTGCGGCGCGTGGAGCAGCGGCACCCGGACATAGCCGATCAGTTCACCCGGGGCGAGCACATCCCGCCCGGCCAGCAGATGCGCCACCGGGACCTCCCGGCGGACCCCGCCGGGACCCGCGATGACGAGGTCGGCCTCCAGCGCGGCCAGCACCGGCAGGGTGTCGCCGGTCGGCGCGGAGGAGGCGATATTGCCGCCCAGGGTGCCCGCGTTGCGGATCTGCGGTGGGCCGGCGGCGCGGGCCGAGGCGGCGAGCGCGGGGATGAGGGCGGCGAAGTCGGGCCGTCCCATCCGGGCGTGGGTGAGACCGGCGCCGAGGAGGGCGTGGCCGTCCTGGTAACGCCACCCCCGGATCTCACTGATACGGCCGAGTCCGACCAGCCCGGCGGGGCGCAACTGGCCCCGGTTGACGGCCGCCATCAGGTCCGTTCCGCCGGCGATGGGCACGGCGGCGGGCATGGCGGTCAGGGCCGCCACGGCCTCGTCCAGCGAGGTCGGCAGCGTCACCGACCGCGTCGTCTGCGGTGCGTGCGTGGTCACCCAGCTGCCCCTTCCCGGTGTCCGGCCATCCCGCCTGTGTTGCCGTACCGTACGTGCTCACAGGCCGGACGTGGCAACTCTGGCACATCTTCCGGACGCACCGGCGCGAGGGTCCGGCAAGGACGCATCCGCGTCGGATGCGTCCTTACGGAGACAGCGCCCCTCTTTACTCCCTCTTCTGAGTGATGCCTGACTTCTGGGGTGTTGACGGTGTTGTGCTGCTTGTTCCTCATGACCGGTCCACCGTCCCAGAGTCCGGGGCGGTGGACACGGCCTTGGCCTCCGACTCACACGTTCGGGGGCGTGCCCTCCTTCGGGAATCCGGCGACCCCGGGGCGCTTCTGCCACGGCAGCGGCCCGTCCGGGCGCCGGTGGTCGACGCCGAGGGCGTCCAGCCGGCGCCGGTGTGTCCCCATCCGCCGTTCGAAGTCCCCGTAGTCGCGCTCCTCGGAGGGCGGCAGCGCCGACCAGGCGACCTCGGCGAAGGCGACCAGCCGGGGGAAGACCTGGTAGTCGACGCGGGAACGGTCCTGCATCACCTCGGTCCAGATATTGGCCTGGGTGCCGAGGACATGGGCGGCGGCCTCCGGCGACAGCGCCGGGGGAACCGGCTCGAAGCGGTAGACATCCTCCAGGGTGCGGATGAAGCCGATCGGCATGGGCTCGTCGGGGCCCTGCCGGTGGTCCAGATAGACCTGCTGCTCGGGGCACATCACCACATCGTGGCCCGCCTCGGCGGCGGCGATACCGCCCCCGTAGCCGCGCCAGGAGGAGACGGCGGCACCCGGGGCGAGCCCGCCCTCCAGGATCTCGTCCCAGCCGATGATCCGGCGGCCCCGCTCCGCGAGCCAGGTGTCGAAGTGACGGATGATCCAGGACTGGAGCTCGTCCTCGTCCTTCAGACCGAGTTCGGCGATGCGCGCCTGGGCGGTGGCCGACGCCTTCCACTCGTCCTTGGGGCACTCGTCGCCACCGATATGGATGAACGGCGATATGTCGGCCGGAAACAGCTCCAGGACCTCTTCCAGGACGCCCTCGTAGAAACGGAGGGTGTTCTCGGTCGGGGCCAGCACATGGGGGCTGACGCCCCAGTTGTCCCAGGGGGTGAGCGACGCGGTGTCGACGACATCCGTGTTGCCGAGTTCCGGGTAGGCGGCGATGGCGGCCTGGGAGTGGCCGGGGACATCGATCTCCGGGACGACGGTGATATGCCGCTCGGCGGCGTAGGCGACGATTTCCCGGATGTCGTCCTGGGTGTAGTAACCGCCGTGCGGCTTCTCGTCCCAGAGGTCGGAGAAACGGTGGCCCCATTTGCTGCGGGCCCGCCAGGAGCCGACCTCGGTCAGCTTCGGGTAGCGCTTGATCTCGATGCGCCAGCCCTGGTCGTCGGTGAGATGGAAGTGGAAGACATTCAGTTTGTGCGCGGCCAGCAGATCGAGGAAGCGCAGGACATCGGACTTGTGCGTGAAGTGGCGGCACACATCGAGCATCACGCCGCGCCAGGGGAAGCGGGGCGCGTCCTCGATGGTGGTGGCGGCGACGGTACGGGCGGCGCCGGCGCCGATCGGGGCCCGCCGGAACGCCTCGGGACCCAGCAGCTGGCGCAGGGTCTGCACGCCCCAGAAGACGCCCGCCGGGCCACCGCCGCGGATCTCGACGGCACGGTCCGCGACCACCAGGCGGTAGGCCTCGGCGGCGAGGGAGGTGTCCACCAGGAGGGTGACGGAGTTGTCCCCACCGGGGAGCGCCCCGGGCGCCAGCGGCACCCCGAGGGCGGCCCCGACGGTCGCCCGCAGCCAGCGCTCGGAGGTCTCCGTCCCCTCCCCCGCGTACAGGGTGGTACGGGCGTCGGCGGTGAAACCGGCGGCCTCGCGGGCGGTGGTGGAGACCGGGGCCGGAATGAGATCCGGAGGGTTTCCGTCAGCGGTCATGGCAGACATCCTTGTCCTTGTTCCGTTCGCCGGGTTCCTGATGGTTCCCGACTCCCTTGTCCGGAATTCTCCGGTGTTTTCCTTGGGTCCGTGCGCCCGGGGTGGGCAAGGGGCACGGACCCGGGTCCAGTCCTTGACCGCGCCGCGGTCAGTCCTTGACCGCGCCGCCCAGTCCGGAGACGAGCCTGCGCTGGACGAGGACGAAGAAGATGAGCACCGGGATCGTCATGACGGTCGAACCCGCCATGATGCCGCCCCAGTCGTTCTCATCGGGTTTGAAGAAGACCAGCAGCGCCATCGGAAGGGTCTGCTGGGAGGTGTCGCTGATGATGAAGGACCGGGCGAAGAGAAAGTCGTTCCAGGTCGAGATGAAGGAGAAGACACTGGTCGCCACGAGACCCGGGAAGACCAGCGGAAAGAGGATCTGCCAGAGGAATCGGGTACGGCTCGCGCCATCGATGTAGGCGGCCTCCTCCAGCGCCTCGGGCACCGCTTTCACAAATCCCCGCAGCATCCAGATGGCGAAGGGGAGGGAGAAGGCGATATGCGGGATGATCAGTGACCAGAGGGTGTTGAGCTGGCCGGTGTCCCGCATGAGGAAGAAGAGCGGAATGGCGAGCGCCTCGATCGGCACCATCTGCGCCACCAGGAACATGATGAGCAGGGTGGTACGGAATTTAAAGCGGAAGCGGGTGACCGCGGTGGCGGCGAGAAAGGCGATCAGCGCCGATGCCAGCACGACCACCGAGGCGACGAACAGACTGTTGAGGAAATAGCGCCCGAAATCCTGCTGTTCGAAGACGCGGCGGAACGAGTCCAGGGAAGGATTCAGTGTCCATGGACGTGCCTCGGTCGACTGGATCTCGCCCGCCGGCTTGAAGGCGGACAGCACCATCCAGTAGAGCGGAAAGGCCACCAGGGCCGCGATGACAAGGGCGGACGCCTCGGCGGCGAGCCGCCAGGGGCGGCTGGGCCGGAGCAGGCCGGGACGGCTCACAGTTCTTCTCCCTGGCGTCGCAGCAGACGGAGATAGACAAGGGTGACGGCGAGCAGAATCAACAGCATGACCACACCGATGGCGGCACCCAGGCTGTACTGCGACGACGCGAACGCCTTCTGATAGGCGTACACATTGAGAACGAGATTCTGCCCGGCGATGCCTCCGCCGTTGGTCATGACATAGATCTGGGTGAAGACCTTGAAGTCCCAGATGATCGACTGGATCGTGACGACGACCAGAATGGGCCGGAGCATCGGCGCGGTGATCGAGCGCCAGATGCGCCACTGGGACGCGCCGTCGAGCGAGGCGGCCTCCAGTACCTCGGTGGGAATGGCCCGGATGCCCGCGTACACCGTCACCATGACGAACGGGAACGAGCACCAGACGACCTCGAAGAGGACCAGGGCGAAGGCGCTGTACCGGTCATAGGTCCAGGAGTGGTCGCCGAGCCCGAGCACCCGGTTGACCGGGCCGTAGTCCGGGTCGAAGAGGAAGACCCAGACGGTGGAGCCGGTGATGGCGGGGGTGGCCCAGGCGCCGAGCGCGGCCAGCATCAGGGCCAGCCGGGGCACCGCCCGGATCCGGGTGAGCAGCACCGCGAGCGCGCACCCGACGGCGAGGGTCGCGATCACACAGGCGGCGGCGAAGAGCACCGTCGCCAGGAGCACCTGCCAGAACTGCTCGTCGGCGAAGAGGGTGCGGTAGTTGTCGAAGCCCTGGAAGGTCGTCGGCTCCCCGCCGCTGACCTGGGCCTGGGTGTATTCGAGGAAGGAGATCAGACCGAGCTGGTAGATCGGGTAGACCAGCAGTCCGGCGAGGACGACCAGGGCGGGCAGCAGATAGAGCCAGGGGGTCCAGCGCCCGCCGCGCCGCGCGGAGCGGCGGGCGGCGGGCCGGGCGGCCGGGGCCGGCGCGGACCCGGAGGTCTTCGCGGCGGGCCCGGCGTCGGTGGTGTGCTGTGCCATACCGGTCAGCCCGCGTCGCGGAAGGCGGTGTCCATCTTGGCGGCCGCGTCCTCGGTGGCCCCGGCCACGTCCTTCTTGCCGCTGATGATCTCCTGGAACATGGTGGGCAGCACCAGCGAGGCGTCGATCTGGCCCCAGGCGGGCGAGGCGGGGACGAACTTGGCCCCGGCGCCGAGGGTCTCCACGAAGGGCTCGACGAACGGCTTCTCGGCGGCGACCTGCTCACGGACGTCGCTGTAGGTGGGGAGGAAGCCCATGGCGTCGAAGAACGCGCGCTGGGACTCCTTACCCGCGAGCCGCTTCATCAGATCGACCGCGAGGGTGCGGTGGGAGCTGCTCTTGAGGACACCGAGGTTGTTCCCGCCCGCGAAGGCGGGGGCTATCTCGCCCTGCTTGACGCCGGGCAGCGGGATCACCGCGTACTTGCCCTTGGCCTCGCCCGCCTCGACCGCCTGGTGGCTGAAGTCGCCGCCGACGGCCATGCCGGCCTTGCCGGAGGCGAAGGCGGTGACGACGGCGTTGCCGGTCATGGCGGCGCACTTGGCGGCCGGGCAGTTGTCGTCACCGAAGAGGGAGGTGTACGCGGAGATGCCCTTACGGGCGGCGGGGCTGTCGATGGCCGCCTCGTAGGAGCCCCCCTTCTCCTCGGCCAGCTCGCCGCCGTTGGCCCAGATGAACGGCATGGCGCCATAGGTGTAGGCACCGCCGACGGCGATCCCGTACAGCTCCGGCTTGGCCTTGCGGATCTTCTTGGCGGTGGAGATCAGCTCGCTCTGGGTGCGCGGCGGCTTCAGCCCCAGTTCCTTGAAGACATCGGTGCGGTAGTAGAGCGCCCGGACGCCGACGAAGAGGGGGGCACCGTAGATCTTGCCGCCGACGGTGACCGACTGGGTGGCGGTCGGGTCGCTGCTGCCCGCCTCGTCCCAGCCCTTGAACTCCTCGCTGATGTCGGCGAGTCCACCGTCCTTGACATAGCCGGCGGTGTCGGTGTTGCCGTACTCGATGAGGTCGGGGGCGCTCTTGGGGTCGTTGAAGGCCGCCTTGATGCGCTGGGCCCGGGTGTCGACCGGGATGTACTCGACCTTGACCTCGGTGTCCTTGTGCTGCTTGGTGAAGGCGTCGACGGCGGCGTCCACGACCTTCTTCTTGGGGTCGTTGTTCACCTCCTGGAACAACCAGACCCGCAGCGTTCCGGACTTCTCGTCCTTGTCCGCGCTGTTGTCCGAGGTCTGAGGGGCGCACGCGGTGGCGGTGAGGCCCGCCAGCACGAGCGCGGTGAGAGGTGCGGCCATACGGGAGCTGAGCTTCATGGGAGGTCCCCTACGCGTAGCCGTTGCATTCCCTGCAACGAACGTTTCGCACTGCACAACAGGCAGGAGGCTAGAACGGTGTCACAGCCTCGACAAGGGATCTCAACCACTCTGTGACCGGGGGACGCATCCTGTGCAACGCGGGGCAGCCGATGGAAACCGCATGTGAGCGGCCGGGCACACAGACGATGCACAGACTCCGGACCGGCGGAACGGCCCCGGACATGCGGAACGGCCCCGGGACACGCGGGCCCGGACATGCGGAACGGCCCCGGGGCTCGCGTGGTCGCGTGCCCCGGGGCCGTCACCGGGCTCGGCCGGGTCCTGAGGGAAAGGGGATGCCAGGGGGTGCTACGGAAAGAGGTTCAGCGGAGGGATGTACCGCGGAAAGGGGGGTACGGGACTACTTGTCCTTGCCCTTGTCCTTGCCGCCCCCGGGGCCCATGGAGTCGTAGATCTCCTTGCACAGGGGACAGACCGGGTACTTCTTGGGGTCGCGCCCCGGGACCCAGACCTTGCCGCAGAGGGCCACCACGGGAGTGCCGTCGAGGGCGCTCGCCATGATCTTGTCCTTCTGGACGTAGTGGGCGAAGCGCTCGTGGTCGCCGTCGCCGTGCGACACCTGCGGCGTCGGCTCTACGAGGGTCCCCGTCCCTGTCCCGCGATCGGGCTCAAGAGTGCTCATGACCTCCAAGGGTACCCGGGAGCGATCCTCCCGTACCGCACCGGTCGGCGGTTTCACCGGGCTCAGTTGAGGGAGGGGTCGTCGGGGTAGGTCGCGAACATCGCCAGCTCGCTGCGCTGGCGCCGGAGCACCGCCCGCCACAGGTTCTCCGGGCGGGGCGAGGAGACGTCCCCGGGCTCGGACTCGACCACGTACCAGGCGCCGTCGTCCAGTTCGGACTCCAGCTGGCCGGGGCCCCACCCCGCGTACCCGGCGAAGATCCGCAGCGAGCCGAGGGCGGCGCCGAGCAGCTCGGGCGGGGTCTCCAGATCGACCAGGCCGATCGCCCCGTACACCCGACGCCAGCCGATCGGGCCCTCGTCGCCGGGGATGACGGCGACGCCGAGCGCGGAGTCGAGCGACACCGGCCCGCCCTGGAAGACGACACCGGGCTCCCCGGCGAGCGCGGCCCAGGACTCCAGGATGTCGGCGACCCCCACCGGGGTCGGGCGGTTGAGGACCACACCGAGGGAGCCCTCGTCGTCGTGGTCGAGCAGCAGCACGACCGCCCGGTCGAAATTCGGGTCCGCGAGGGCGGGTGTGGCGACGAGCAGCCGCCCTGTGAGCGAGGACACCTCGGTCATGCGCAACATGATCCCGCATCTTCGGCCCGCGCGGGGGCGGGCGCATCCCCCGGGCGGGTGCCGCCTCCGGGTACGGCCGTCACGCGGCCGCGACCTGCGAAGGCCCGGACCGCCAGGAAGTGGAGCGAAAGCCCCCGGATACATACGGAAGGTCACCCTCCGCAACTCATCCGTCGACCGAGCGTGCTGTAGCCGTTTCATGACATCGCACAGGCTCCTCGCCCTGTCGGCACACGGCGTGCCGCCCTTTACCCTTTTCACTGATCCCCTGCCCGATATCCCCCCGGCTCCACTGGGGGGACCCCCTCCGGAACGCGAGATTCATGACCGGCACAGACGATGTACTGCTTGTCCACGGCGGAACCCCGCTGGAGGGTGAGATCCGCGTCCGCGGCGCCAAGAACCTGGTGCCGAAGGCCATGGTTGCCGCCCTGCTCGGCAGTGGGCCCAGCAGACTGCGCAATGTGCCCGACATCCGCGATGTGCGGGTGGTGCGGGGGCTGCTCCAGCTGCACGGGGTGACGGTCCGCCCGGGTGAGGAACCCGGCGAGCTGGTGCTGGACCCGACGCATGTCGAGAGCGCCAACATCGCCGACATCGACGCCCACGCCGGCTCCTCGCGCATCCCGATCCTCTTCTGCGGCCCGCTGCTGCACCGGCTCGGCCATGCCTTCATCCCCGGCCTGGGCGGCTGCGACATCGGCGGCCGTCCCATCGACTTCCACTTCGACGTCCTGCGGCAGTTCGGCGCGCGGATCGAGAAGCGGGACGACGGCCAGTACCTGGAGGCCCCGCAGCGGCTGCGCGGCTGCAAGATCCGGCTGCCCTACCCCTCGGTCGGCTCCACCGAGCAGGTGCTGCTGACCGCGGTGCTCGCCGAGGGTGTCACGGAGCTGTCCAACGCCGCCGTGGAGCCGGAGATCGAGGATCTGATCTGCGTGCTCCAGAAGATGGGCGCGATCATCTCGATGGACACCGACCGGACCATCCGGATCACCGGTGTGGACCGGCTCGACGGCTACACCCACCGGGCGCTGCCGGACCGTCTGGAGGCCGCCTCCTGGGCGTCCGCCGCGCTGGCCACCGAGGGCAACATCTATGTGCGCGGCGCCCAGCAGCGCTCGATGATGACCTTCCTCAACACCTACCGCAAGGTCGGCGGCGCCTTCGAGATAGATGACGAGGGCATCCGCTTCTGGCACCCGGGCGGCTCGCTCAACGCCATCGCGCTGGAGACGGACGTCCACCCCGGCTTCCAGACCGACTGGCAGCAGCCGCTGGTCGTGGCGCTGACGCAGGCGTCGGGGCTCTCCATCGTCCATGAGACGGTCTACGAGTCCCGGCTCGGCTTCACCTCCGCGCTCAACCAGATGGGCGCGCACATCCAGCTCTACCGCGAGTGCCTGGGCGGCTCGGACTGCCGCTTCGGCCAGCGCAACTTCCTCCACTCGGCGGTGGTCTCCGGGCCGACCCGGCTCCAGGGCGCCGATCTGGTCATCCCCGATCTGCGGGGCGGCTTCTCGTATCTGATCGCGGCGCTGGCGGCGCAGGGCACCTCCCGGGTGCACGGCATCGACCTGATCAACCGTGGTTACGAGAACTTCATGGAGAAGCTGGTCGAGCTGGGCGCGAAGGTCGAACTCCCCGGCCGGGGAGTGGCCTGACCCTCTGTCCTCCCGTACGCAGCCCGCCGCCCCGGTCCCTCCAGGACCGGGGCGGCGGCATGTCCGGAGCTGTTCCGGCCGCGTCTCCGGGGGCCCGCCCGCCCGTCCGGCCCGCCCCGGTGTCCGGCCCCGGCACCCCAGAGGGGCTGTACGGCCCTCAGCGGGCCCTCAGCGGCCCCTCAGTGGCCCGTACACACGCACGGCCCGCCACAGGCACCACCAAGGCGCCACAGGCATCACACGGCACAGAGCGCGCGGACCCAGGGCCGAACAGCCACCGGACACGCGGACACCAGGCGGACCCAGGGCGCGCGGACACGACGAAGGCGGCCGTCCCCTGCCGGGGCGGCCGCCTTCGCGATGTTCAGCGGTGTTCGGCGATGTGCCCGAAGGGATCTCTCCCCCACGGGCGCGGCCGAGGGCCTTACTTGCCCTTCGCCGCTTCCTTCAGCTTCGAACCGGCCGAAACCTTCACGCTGTAACCGGCGGGGATCTGGATCGGGTCGCCGGTCTGCGGGTTGCGCGCGGTGCGAGCGGCACGGTGGGTGCGCTCGAAGGTCAGGAAGCCGGGGATGGTGACCTTCTCGTCGCCCTTGGCGACAACCTCTCCGACGGTCTCGGCGAGGGCTGCCAGCACGGCGTCGGCGTCCTTGCGGGTCACCTCGGCGCGGTCGGCCAGCGCGGCCACCAGCTCACTGCGGTTCATGTTCTTACTCCCGTATTTCTACTTGCCTGTGAGGCGTGAGATCGAAGCCGATGCTGCCAGGGCCCTCTGACAGTCCCCGGACCAGGGTCTGCATCAGATCCTCCTGGCCCGGTGGGGATTCCCCCAGGACAGGTCCTCGGGGAAGCATCCTGCCCCCACCAACGGCGGGAAAGCCAATCCGGCACCCTCCTGGGTCACACGAAAAGCACCACTACCACATCGTGGTGACGCTCCGTTCACCAGGCGGGGTTCCAGGAAGCCGCAGGGCCATGGTCCGCCACCCTAGATCGGCGGCGGTGGCCCGGCGACCCACGACGCGCCGGAGCCCGGAGCAGGGCACGGCACCGCGGCCCCGCACGGGACGGGGGTCCGCGCCCCCGTGATCGTTCCGGGGCCAAGGGCTACGGTACGTGACGGCCGGGTGGGCTGCGACCGGAGGGCCCGCCCCGGCGACCGCGGCGGGCCGCCGGGCCGGGCCCCCTCGGGCGTCAGAGCTCGGTGGGCTCGGGGACCGCCGTGACCGCCTTCGCGGCGGTCCGCACGGCCCCGGCGACCGCTCCCGCGACCTTGTCGTTGAAGACCGACGGGATGATGTAGTTGGGGTTCAGCTCGTCCTCGGTGACGACATCCGCCAGCGCGCTCGCCGCCGCCAGCATCATCTCCGTGTTGACCGTGCGCGACTGGGCGTCCAGCAGGCCCCGGAAGACTCCCGGGAAGACCAGGACGTTGTTGATCTGGTTGGGGAAGTCGGAGCGGCCGGTGGCGACCACGGCGGCGGTCCGGCGGGCGACGCCCGGGTCCACCTCGGGGTCGGGGTTCGCGAGCGCGAAGACGATCGCCTCCTCGGCCATCGCGGCGACATCCTCGGCACCCAGCAGATTCGGCGCCGAGACCCCGATGAACACATCCGCCCCGACCACGGCCTCCTTGAGGGTGCCGGTGACACCCTCCGGGTTGGTGTTGTCGGCGATCCAGCGCAGCGGCGACTCGGCGTCGGCGTCGACCAGGTCGGCACGGCCGGCGTGCACCACACCGTGGATGTCGGCGACGACGGCGTGCTTGACCCCGGCGGCGATCAGCAGCTTCAGGATGGCGGTACCGGCGGCGCCGGCGCCCGACATCACGACCCGGACATCGCCGATCGCCTTGCCGACCACCCGCAGCGCGTTGGTGAGCGCCGCGAGCACCACGATCGCGGTGCCGTGCTGGTCGTCGTGGAAGACGGGGATGTCCAGGGCCTCCCGCAGCCGGGCCTCGATCTCGAAGCAGCGGGGCGCGGAGATGTCCTCCAGGTTGATCCCGGCGAAGCCCGGCGCGATGGCCTTGACGATGGCGACGATCTCGTCGGTGTCCTGGGTGTCCAGGCAGATCGGCCAGGCGTCGATGCCCGCGAAGCGCTTGAAGAGGGCCGCCTTGCCCTCCATGACCGGCAGCGAGGCCATCGGGCCGATATTGCCGAGACCGAGCACGGCGGAGCCGTCGGTGACCACGGCGACGGAGTTCCGCTTGATGGTGAGACGGCGGGCGTCCTCGGGGTTCTCCGCGATGGCCATACAGACCCGGGCGACACCCGGGGTGTAGATCATCGAGAGGTCGTCACGGTTCCGGATGGGGTGCTTCGACGCCATCTCGATCTTGCCGCCGAGGTGCATGAGGAAGGTCCGGTCGGAGACCTTGCCGAGGACGACGCCCTCGATGGAGCGCAGCTCCTCGACGATCTCCTCCGCATGGGCGGTCGAGGTCGCGGCGATGGTCACATCGATCCGCAGCTTCTCGTGGCCGGACGCGGTGACATCCAGACCGGTCACCGAGCCGCCGGAGGATTCCACGGCCGTGGTCAGCTGGGAGACCGCGGTTCCGCTCGCGGGCACCTCCAGCCGGACCGTCATCGAGTACGAGACGCTGGGCGCCGTTGCCATGACCGGTTTCCTCTGCTTTCCCTAGCTTCATTGCTATGCGTCCGCACGGGGGAACCCGGCGGACGCACTCACGATGGTCGCACCTACCTGCCAGTAGCAGGTAATAGTGGTCGTATTGTTTCTGGAATAGCCATTCCACGATACGAGATCCACGGGTGCATCCGGAAGGGTCGCGTCCGCCACGGCCGGGGGCGGGGACGGGCCGGGGTCCGGAAACCACGACAGGTCCATGCCGCAGAGACTGCGACATGGACCTGAAGAAACGCTTGTAGTGACACCGACCCGCCATGCTCGCCTCGCGGCGGAAGGTCGCTCGAAGCGACGAAGGTTGGGCCCGGGGGCTTGGATCGGGCCGGTGCCACACCCAGGCTAACAAACCACCCCGGTATGCGATTCCCCCACGCCGGGTTGACATCGCGTCAGCGCCGTGATGACCCGGACGGCCCCACCGGGGCCGCGCGGGAGCGCGGGGCCGGGGAGGCCCGGGGGATCCGATCCCCCGGGGGTCCGGCGGATCAGTCCCGCAACAGCTCGGGGACCCCGGCGGCGTCCGGTCTGTCCCGGCCGCCCGCGATCACCGTCAGCTCCTGGGTGGCCCGGGTCAGCGCCACATAGAGCACCCGCAGCCCCACCGCCGTGTTGTCGGCGATCTCCGCCGGGCAGACCACCACCGTCGCGTCGTACTCCAGCCCCTTCGCCTCCAGCGAACCGAGCGCCACCACCCGCTCGCCCAGCCCCTCCAGCCAGCGGGCCGCCTCGGCCCGGCGGCCCATGGCGACCACCACGCCCACCGTGCCGTCCACCCGCTCCAGCAGCCGCGCCGCCTCGGCGCGTACCACCGCGCCCA
The DNA here is from genome assembly GCF_040299965.1 of Streptomyces sp. NPDC000594. Classification (NCBI taxonomy): domain Bacteria; kingdom Bacillati; phylum Actinomycetota; class Actinomycetes; order Kitasatosporales; family Streptomycetaceae; genus Streptomyces; species Streptomyces sp. NPDC000594. The sequence goes on from NZ_JBEPCY010000041.1 coordinate 23,172, forward strand.
GCTCCCGGCCGCCCACGGCGGCGAAGCGGGGCACCACCCCGGTGGAGCGGACCGCCGACGGGGACTCGGCCCCGGGCATCGCCCGGGCCAGCACCTTCGCCGCCAGCTCGGCGATCTCGGCCGGGTTGCGGTAGTTCACGGTGAGCCGGAAGCGGCGCCGGGGCCGGGTGCCCAGGGCCTCGTCCCGCAGCCGGGCCGCGTCCTCGGGCTCCGGCCAGGACGACTGCGCCGGATCCCCGACCACCGTCCAGGTCGCGTGCCGGCCCCGGCGGCCCATCATCCGCCACTGCATGGGGGTCAGGTCCTGGGCCTCGTCCACGATCACATGGGCGTACTCGGTCCGCTCGGCCGCCAGCCGCTCCGCGCGCTCCCGCTGGGTCTCCTCGCGCTGCGGCATCAGCTCCTCCAACCCGGTGAGCTGGTCCAGCGGATCCATCTCCCGCTTGCGCCGGGGCCGCGCGGGCACCCCGAGGAGCGACTGGAGCTCGTCCAGCAGGGCCACATCGTGGACCGAGAGGGGACCCGTGCCGTCCGTGCCCACCCGCCGCAGCGAACGGGCGAGCCGGCGGACCTCCCCCGGGTTGAGCACCCGGCGGGCCCACCGTCCGAGCCGCCGCTCGTCGGCCATCGCGGCGAGCACCCCGCGCGGGGTCAGCTCGGGCCACCACTCGTCCAGGAAGATCCGGAAGCTGTCCTCGCCGGTCACATCCTCGTCGAAGGAGGAGCGCAGCTCGGCGGCGAGTTCCGGATCGGTGTGCCGTCCGGACGCGCCGGAACGCGACCACAGGGCGTCCAGCAGCAGCCTGCGGGCGCGCGGGCGGAGCAGGTTCACCGGGGCGGTGCCGCTCAGCGCGGTGTTCCGGATGCGCCGCAGATCGTCGGCGTCCAGCTCCACCCGCCGCCCGAAGACGACCACCCGGAGCCGCTCGGGGGTCCCGGGGGTGTCGTCGCCCAGGGTGAGCTGGCCGTCCTCGACGGTGACGGTGGGCCTGGGGCGTTCCAGCGCGCCCCGGGAGGCCTTGCGCAGCACCGCCAGCATCCGGGACGAGCCCTTGACCCGGGCCACGGCCTGCTCGTCGTAGACGGTGGCCTCGGCCCCGTCGACCAGGCTGCCGACCGCGCGGATCGCCACCTGGCCCTCCTCGCCCAGCGAGGGCAGCACGCCCTCGGTGTAGGCGACGAGCAGCGGGGTGGGCGAGACGATGAGGATGCCGCCCGCGTACCGCCGCCGGTCCTGGTAGAGGAGGTAGGCGGCGCGGTGCAGGGCCACCGCGGTCTTGCCGGTGCCGGGGCCGCCCTCCACCTGGGTGACGGAGGCGGCGGGGGCCCGGATCACCAGGTCCTGCTCGGCCTGGATGGAGGCGACGATGTCCCGCATGGTGTGGCTGCGGGCCCGGCCGAGGGCGGCCATCAGGGCGCCGTCGCCGATCACCGGCAGCTCCGCGCCGCCGAGCCGGGCGGTCAGCTCGGGACGCATCAGATCGTCCTCGACCCCGAGGACCCGGCGGCCCTTGGAGCGGATCACCCGGCGGCGTACCACCCGGCCGGGTGCCACCGGCGTCGAGCGGTAGAAGGGCGCGGCGGCGGGTGCCCGCCAGTCGATCACCAGGGGCGCGTACTCGGCGTCGAGCACCCCGATCCGGCCGATGTGCAGGGTCTCGGCGATATCGGCGGTGTTGTCGGGGCGCACCGCGTCGTCGGCGGGCTCCACCGAGGTGTAGGCGCCGTCGGGGCCCTTGGCCCCGTCCTTGCCGGGCAGCAGATCGATCCGGCCGAAGAGGAAGTCCTCGAATTCGTTGTTGAGCCGGCTGAGGTGGGCGCCGGCCCGGAAGACCTGGGCGTCCCGCTCGGCCAGCGCGCCGGGCGTGCCGACCTGGCCGAGCCGGGCGGCGTCCCGCATCAGGAACTCCGCGTCGCCGATCTTCTCTTCGAGTCGGCGGTAGACCCGGTCGAGATGCGTCTGCTCGACGGCGATCTCCTGGTCCCGGACCGTGTCCCGGTCGGTGCCGGGGGCCGTGCCCCCGGTTTCCGTCCGGGGGCTGTCCTCCCCGGACACCCCGGATGCACCGGATACCCCGGGTGCCCCGGACTTCCTGGACTCCCCGGACGGATCGACGGAGTCGACAGCGTCGACAGCGGCTTCCTGCGCGGCCACCGAGGCCCCCTTCTGACGTGCACTGGGCAGCCGCCAACCGTACGCGAAGGGGGCGAATCTGTCAGGCGTCGACCTCCACGAGCTTCTGTCCGTCGAAGGTCCGCACCTCGAACCGGTCGATGTCGGAGCGGTTCATGGCGGCCCCGCCGTGGACATAGAGGGGGTCCTGGGACGGCTTGTGGGTGCTGTCCTTGATGCCGTACCCCCATTTCGGTACCGCCCAGGAGGTCACGACCTCCTCCTCACCGCTGGTGGAGACGGCGACCAGGCTGCACTTCAGCGGGCCCTTCACATTCTTCAGCTCCAGGACGGCGTGGGTGCCCCAGCCCTTCTTCTCGGTGCCGACGGTCGCCTCGACCCGGGTGGCCGGGTCGGTGGCGGTGACCTTCTCCTCCATGTCCTCGAAGAAGGCGTCCCGGGCGGGCGAACCGGAGTGCCCCGCGTGGTCGTCGCGCTCGCCGCCGCCGGAGGTGGCGGCGAGGACGGTGAGCGGCCCGCCGATGACCAGGGCCGCCGCGGCGGCGACCAGATACATGCCGCGTCTGCGGCGGGCGGCGCGCTTGGCGGCGACCTCGTCCAGCAGGGAGTCCAGCACCCGGGGGGCGGGCGGTCCGGGCACCAGGGGGACGGAGCGCGGCGCGGCGTCCTCCCGGGGCACCGCCCGCTCCCGTCCGGCGACCGACGGTGCCGGCCCGGGGAACTGCCCGGGAAGCTGCCCGGGTGGGCCGGAGGGTCCGGAGAGGCCGGGGAGCGCTCCGGGGAGTCCCACCACATTCGAGGGCGGTACGGGGGTGCTCTCCGCGAGCGGTGCCTCGGCCAGCATCGCCAGCATCGGCTCCATCCCGGAGAACTCCTCCAGATGAAGGGCGCAGACATCGCACCCCGCCAGGTGTTCCTCGAACGCGGAGGCGTCCGCTTCGTCGAGGATCCCGAGCACATACGCGCCCACGGCATCGTGCACGGACTCCTGCTCGGGCATGGTCATGCGGTGACCCCCCTCTCCTCCAGTGCGAGCTTCATGGAACGGAGCGCGTAGAACACCCGGGAGCGCACCGTCCCACTGGGTATGCCGAGTGTCTCGGCCGCTTCATTGACCGTACGCCCCTTGAAATACGTCTCGACAAGTACTTCCCGGTGGGCGGGGGTCAAATCGTCGAGCGCATCCGAGAGCGTCATCAGCCACAACGCCTTGTCGATCTCATCCTCCGCGGGAATGACCTCCAGCGGCGACGGGTCGACCTCCTGCGGCCGGGCCTGCCGGCTGCGATGACCGTCGATGACGATACGGCGCGCGACCGTCACCAGCCAGGGTCTGACAGAGCCGGTAGCACGGTTGAGCTGACCGGCGTTCTTCCAGGCACGGATGAGCGTCTCCTGCACCACGTCCTCCGCCCGCTGTCGGTCACCGGCGACGAGACGCAGCACATAGGCGAGCAAAGGTCCCGCATGTTCGCGATAGAGCGCGCGCATCAATTCCTCGTCTGGTTCCGAGGTCTGACTGCGTGACTTCTCGCTGCGATGCCGGGTCCTCTGCGGACGGTCATCGGCCACGGCGGCATCCTTGCGCACCTGCAACCTCCCGGTCGAGACCCTGATTCGGCGTTCTGGGCCGCCTTGCTGTCCCCCATCACTACGGGGCGGACGGGCGGCCGACTCAACAGGAGGCCAAAAATCTCCGAAGACTTTTCCGGTACCCGCGCTGACGTGCGATTCAGTAGCGCGCGGGGTCGGGACGCCGGCGGGGACGGGCTCCGGGAGCGGGCACGAAGGACCGGAAATGGATGTACGAGGAACAGGTCGGAAACGCCGGGGCGCGGCCGGGAAACGCCGCAGGAGGGCCGGAAACCGGGTGGTCGGGGGTATCAGGCGCGGGCGAGCCCGGCGGCCCGGCGGCGGTGCCGGGCCACCCGCTCGCGGTTGCCGCAGACCTCGCTGGAGCACCATCGGCGGCGGCGACCCCGGGAGGTGTCGAGATAGATCCGCGGGCAGCCCTCCCCCTGGCACTGGCGCAGCCGCCCGCGGGCGCCCGGGTCGGTCAGCAGCTCGACCGTGTCCCGGGCGACCGCCGCGAGCAGCGGTCCGCAGACCGGCGCCGCGAGCGGGGCCCGGACCAGGGTGCCGCTCTCGTCCCGTACCGCCCGGATCGCCGGGGGCGCCCCGGAGGCCGCCGCGTTCACCCGGTCGAGGGCGGACTCGGCGCCGCGGCCCTCCAGTTGGGCGCGGACCACCTGGTCGATCGAGCCCCGCAGGGCGACGAAGCGGTCGACCCAGGGGCCGTCGACACCGCCCACCGGGGTGCCGTCCGGGAGCAGTCCGGCGCCGAGCAGCCAATGTCCGAGGCGGCCGGGGCCGGCCAGCGGCTCGGGGCCGGGCGGCCCCGAGGTCGCCATCAGATCCAGGCAGAGGCGGCCCGCGTCGAACCGCCAGTCGTGGACCGCCGTCGTACCGGTCGCATCCGTCGCCATGCGCCTGTCACCGCCTCAAGGTCGCTGCACGGGAGTCACTGCCGGGGTGCCCTGGCCGGGTGGTGCTGGGTTCCACCCACCAGAGTGCCCAAGGCGGCGGTGGGCCGGAACCCCCTCCCCGGCGGGACTCCGGCGCGGCACCCGGCCCCGGCCCCCGCGGTGGTGGTGGCCCCGGCTCACGCTCCGGCTCCGGCTCCGGCTCCGGCTCCGGCTCCGGCACACGCTCCGGCTCCGGTCAGCGGCGGGTCACATCCGGCGCGATGTCCTCGCGCTCCGCGGGCTGCGCCGTCCGGGCCGTCCGCGCGGACGTGGCCGTACCGCAGAACGTGGCCTCCAGGGTGCGCGGCAGGGTGTTGAGCACGGTGCCGTTGTTGGAGGTGTTGGCGACGGCGGTGACCGAGCGGCGCCCGTCGCCGGAGGTGAACGCGAAGGTGTAGTAGCCCTGGACGGTGCCGGTGTGTCCGTACACCGAGACCCCGCAGCTCAGATCGCGGCGGCGGAGGCCGAGCCCGTACCCCTGGGTGCTGTTCACCGGCGTCCAGCGGCGCATCTCGTCCAGGCTCGCGGCGGAGGTGAGGCGGCCCTGGAGCAGCGCCGAGAGGAAGGTGTTGAGATCACGCGTGCTGGAGATCATCGCGCCCGCGCCCTGGGCCCAGGAGGCGGTCTGCCGGGTGGAGTCCACCAGGGGGGCACCGGCCTCGTCGGGACGGAGATAGCCCTTGGTGTGCGAGCCGGGCATGGCGTTGGAGGGGTGGACATAGAGGGTGTCGACCAGCCTGAGCGGCTTCAGGATCCGGCTGCGGTACTCGTCCCCGATGGGGTTGCCGGTGATCTTCTCGATGAGCATCCCGCCGACCACGAAGTTGGTGTTGGAGTACGCGTACGCGCCGCCGGGCTGCACGGTCAGCGGCTTGGCCAGGGAGAGGTCCAGCAGCTCCTGGTTGGTGAAGACGCGGTTGCGCACCGCCTCGAAGCCGGGAACGGTGAGGGCGAACATGTCGTTGGTGTAGTCGTACAGCCCGCTGCGGTGGCTGAGCACATGGCGGACGGTGATCCGGGGGTCCACGGCGCCGGGCAGATAGTCGTTCACGGGGGCGTCCAGGCTGAGTTCGCCCTCGTCCACCAGCTGGAGCAGGACCACCGAGGTGAAGGTCTTGGTGACACTGCCGGCCCGGAAGCGGTCCGACACGGTGATCGAGCGGCCGGTGGCCCGGTCGGCGATCCCCTCGGCGAGGGTGTGGACGGCCTCCCCGTCCTGGACCCGGGCGATGGCGCCGGGCGCGCCGGCGGCGAGCGCGGCCTTCAGCGCCGCCCGCAGCGCGGTGGGGTCGGGTGCCGCCAGGGCGCCCGCCTGGCTGCCCGCCGCCGCCCGGTCCCGGGGCGCGGGGGCGTCCGCCGCGTGGGCGGGGAGCGTGAGGAGGGACAGCAGGGCCGCGCCGAGCGCCGTACCCCTGATCACCGTGGCTGAGACCATGTGTGTTTCTCCCAGTGCTGTACGAGGTGGTGCCCGGGTCCGCGATCAGGACCGGGCACCACCTATACGCCCGGGAGGGGGTGCCGGGTTGCATCCCGGAGAGTGATTTCCCGGCGGACCGGAGTGAATTCCCGGCGGGGCGGGCGCCCTCGCTCCTCGGGGGTCCCGGGGTCATCCCGGCCTCCCGGGTGCTCCCCGGGGTACCGGTGTACCGGACGGGGTCCCTCACTCCAGGGGCTCCCCGGCCTCCCGCTCCGGCCAGCCCTCCTCCCGGGCGAGTTCGGCCGCGGCCCGGGTGAGCGCGGTGAGGCCCGGATGGCGCAGCCCCCGCCGCCAGACCAGGGAGAGCGGGGCGAGCGGGACCGGGTCGGTCAGCGGGCGCAGGACGCACCCCGGGGGCGCGGGGAAGTCCACCACCGCGAGGACCGGGCGGCGGGTCCGTGCCATCACCCGGCGGAACTCCTCCACACCGACCGTCATCGGGGCGGGCGGCGCGAGAGCGATGCCGTACCGGTCGAGCAGCCTGCGGGCGGCGGTGGTCCACTCGGCGGTACGGGGGTTGCCCGCGCCCGCGTAGACGGTCTCGCCCGCCAGCGCCGCCATGGGCACGCTGTCCCCGGCGGCGAGCGGATGGCCGTCCGGGAGGATCACCGCCAGGGGCTCGTACCGCACGATCCGGTGGGAGAGGGGGGCGCGCAGGGCGGGTTCGAGGCCGCCGAAGAGCCCGAAGGAGACATCGATCCGGCCGGCCGCGATCTCGGCGGCGGCACCGGTGAGGCCCGACTCGAAACGGGCCATCAGCTCCTCGTCCGGGGCGAGTTCCCGGGCCCGGGCCAGCACCCGGCCGGAGACCATGCCCTCGGTGTTGAGGTCGACCAGCAGCGGCCGGGCCGGCCCGGCGAAGGCGGCGGCCAGCTCCTCCTGGGCGGCGAGCACCCGGCGGGCGTGCGGGACCAGTCGCTCCCCGTCGGGGGTGAGCGCCACCTGGCGGGTGGTACGGAGGAACAGCTCGGCGCCCAGCTCCCGTTCCAGCCGCCGCACATCGCGGCTCAGCGCCTGCTGGGCGAGGTGGAGCCGGACGGCGGCCCGGGTGAAGTGCAGCTCCTCGGCGACGGCCAGAAAGCCGCGCAGCAGCCGGGGGTCGAGGTCGCGGTGCATGGGCCGTAATTTACAACCGGGGTGCGTCAATGGGCACGGAAGAGGTGTTGGACCCCGTCGAGGGCTCACGGGGAGGGTGGAGCCATGCCGACACCGATGCCCATGCCGATGAACAGCTCACGGCCGCCCCTGCTGGGACTGACCGCCGCGGGCCCGGTGCCCGTGCCCCGCTTCGAGGAGGCCCCCGACCGCCGGGCCCGGACCCGGACCCAGAACCGGCCCCCTGGCCCGTACCGCCGCCGGATTCTTCAGGTGTGCGCCCGGCTCATGACCAGGGGGCGGGCATGACAAAGGCCCGGCTGTCCGTGACAGCCGGGCCTGTGCCCACATGGGATGAGTGGAGATGGCGGGAATCGAACCCGCGTCCAACGGTGCGGAACCAGGACTTCTCCGAGCGCAGTTCGCTACGATTTTCTCAGCCCCGGAGATCACGCGAACAAGTCTCCGACGGGCTCAGTCACTGTTTGTTTTCCCTACCAGCCCCCGTGACCGGGACTAGAGGTAAAGATCCCTAGCTGACGCCAGGGGCCGGGTCGGGATCGATCCCCGGGCTGACGCTCCATAGATGAAGGTTCGCTCTACTGCTTATTAGGCAGCGAGGGCGAAGGCTTCGGAGTTATCGCGCTTAGAATTGGCGATTATTGTTTGCGACATATGGTTTACGAGATCATTGCCGCTTCCTCGGCTCGCTTCCCCTGCCTCGACATCCGCTGTCGAAACCGATCATCCCCATGTTGATTTTTCAAGCCCCGGCGATGCGGGACGTTGCCATCGTACGTGACCGGCCGGGTCCGGTGCCAGCCATTTCCCCCTGACGGGGCCGGGCGCGCCGCCGGCCGTCGTGGCCGGGAGCCGGTGGGGGCCTCTAGGAGCCGGCGGCCCGCTGCCGCCGCCGTACCGCCGACATCGCCTTGTCCGCCTCGCGCCGGTCCTGGCGCTCCCGCAGGGTCTGCCGCTTGTCGTACTCCTTCTTGCCCTTGGCCAGCGCGATCTCCACCTTGGCCCGGCCGCTCTTGAAGTAGAGCACCAGGGGCACGATGGTGTGACCGGCGTCCTGGAGCTTGGCCTCCAGCTTGTCGATCTCCGCCCGGTGGAGCAGCAGCTTCCGCTTGCGGCGGGCGGCATGGTTGGTCCAGGTGCCCTGGGTGTACTCCGGGATGTGCACATGGTGCAGCCACGCCTCGTGGCCGTCGATCTGGACGAAGCCGTCCACGAGCGACGCCCGGCCCTGGCGCAGCGACTTCACCTCGGTGCCGGTCAGCACCAGGCCGCACTCATAGGTGTCGATGATGTGGTAGTCGTGTCGCGCCTTCTTGTTCTGCGCGATCAGCTTGCGACCCTCGTCCTTGGCCTTGCTCTTGGCCTTTGTCTTGTCCGTAGCCATAGTGCGTTTATTTTCGCACCCCGGCGCAAGAGGTTTACCGGCTTGTCCCGAGCCCGTCGAGCACCGCGCGGGCCCGCTCCTCCGCGTCCTCGGCGGCCGGGAGGTCGGGGGTGATCCCGGTGCCGTCGACCCCCCGCCCCGCCGGGGTGCGGTAGTGCCCCACGGTCAGCTCGGCCACCGAGCCGTCGGGGAGCCTGCTCGGCATCTGGACCGATCCCTTGCCGAAGGTCCGGGTACCGACGGTGACCGCCCGGCCACGGTCCTGGAGCCCTCCGGTGAGCAGCTCAGCCGCGCTCATGGTGCCGCCGTCGACCAGGACGGCCAGGGGGCGCTCGGTGTCGCCGCCGGGCTCCGCGTACAGGGAGCGCTCCGCACCGCGTACGTCATAGGTGGCCACCAGACCGCCGTCGAGGAAGACGGAGGCGGCGGCGACGGCCTCATGGACCAGTCCGCCGCTGTTGCCCCGCAGGTCGAGGACGATCCCCGCACCGGCGGGGGCCCGGCGCACCGCCTCCCGTACCCGCTCCCCCGATCCGGTGGTGAAGGCGGCGACCCGGATCAGGACCGCCCCCCGGTCGAGCCGGCGGACGGTGACGGACTCGGTGGAGAGCGTGGCCCGGGTCAGCGAACGGGTCCAGCCCCGGCCCGCCCGCTCCAGCGCGAGATCGACCCGGGTGCTCCGGTCGCCGCGCAGCAGCGCCACCACCTCGGTCACCGGGCGGCGGTCCACCGCCCGGCCGTCGATCTCCCGCAGCCGGTCGCCGGGGCGGATGCCCGCCCGGTCGGCGGGGCCGCCCGGCTGCACCCGGGCGACCTCGACGGCGCCGTCCCCGGAGCGGCGGGGCGAGAGCCCGACCCCGGTGTACCGGCCGTCGAGAGCCTGGCGGAACTCCTCGTACTCGTCCTCGTCGTAGACCGCGCCCCAGTGGTCACCGCCGCGGCGGACCACGTCCTGGGCCGCCTCCGTACCCGACTTGCCGTCGGCCACCGCCTCGGCGGCGGCACGTGCCACCTCCCGCTGATCGACCGGGGCCGGATCCCCGGCGGGGCGGGCGGCGGGGACGAGCCTGTCCGTGGCGCCCTCCCGGGGCAGGGCGTCGGTGGCGGCTCCGGCGGCCAGCGCGGTGGCGAACACCAGCGTCAGCACGGCCCCGCGGCCCAGGCTGCGGGGCCGGTGGCTGAGGGGATCCGGGCCCGGCATGGCGACGAGTCTAGGGCCTGAGTGAGGCGCCGTACCGTGGTCGACGGTACGGCGCCCCGGGCGCTTGTCACATCGTCGGACCCTTGCGCGGGGGCCCGGTGGACCCCTTCAGGGGCCCGCGGATCAGACCTTCAGATACTTGCGGAGGGCGATCGAGGCGGCGAGCGCGGGCATCAGCAGACCGATCGCGAGCACCAGCGGCAGCTTGGTGAGGACCGCGTCCCAGCCGATGAAGTTGACCAACTGCATCTTGTCCGCGAGCGCGAGACCGTTGTCGATCAGGAAGTACCGGCCCAGCAGCAGGAATCCACAGGCGACCGCGCCGCCCAGCAGTCCGGCGAAGGCCGCCTCCATGATGAACGGCATCTGGATGTAGAAGCTGGACGCGCCGACCAGCCGCATGATCCCCGTCTCACGCCTGCGGCTGAACGCCGAGACGCGCACGGTGTTGACGATCAGCATCATCGCGATCACCAGCATCAGCCCCATGACACAGAGCGCGGCGATCCGCATGCCGTTCATCAGCGAGAACAGATGCTCCAGGATGTCCCGCTGGTCCCGGACCTGGTGCACCCCGTCCCGCTGGGCGAAGGCGGAGGCGACCACCTGGTACTTCTCCGGGTCCTTGAGCTTCACCCGGAACGACTCCTGCATCTGGTCGGGGGTGATGCTGGCGGCGATCCCGGTGTCGCCGTACTGCTTCTTGTAGAGCTTGTACGCCTGCTCGGCGGTCTCGTGGTGGACGGTCTCCACCACCTCCAGCTTCTCCAGATCGGCCTTGATCTGGTGCTTCTGCTGATCGGTGACGGCCCCCTTGGCGCAGGAGCGGGAGGTCGTCGCGTCGTTCTTGTTGCAGAGGAAGATGGAGACGTTGACCTTGTCGTACCAGTAGTCCTTCATCGTGTTGACCTGCTGACTCATCAGCAGGGCACCACCGAAGAGCGCCAGCGAGAGGGCCACCGAGACAATGACCGCGAAGGTCATGGTGAGGTTGCGGCGGAGACCGACGCCGATCTCCGACAGTACGAACTGGGCGCGCATCGCGTGCGTTCAGCCTTTCCTTGCGCTTGCTGCTCGTGCCCCGTCGGCACGGGGTGCCCCGGGGGCCCGGTGCGGGGGACCGCTCAGTGCTGGTAGCCGTAGACGCCGCGGGCCTGGTCACGTACGAGACGGCCCTGCTCCAGCTCGATCACGCGCTTGCGCATCTGGTCGACGATGTTCTGGTCGTGGGTGGCCATGACCACGGTGGTCCCGGTCCGGTTGATCCGGTCCAGCAGCTTCATGATGCCGACCGAGGTCTGCGGGTCGAGGTTGCCGGTGGGCTCATCGGCGATCAACAGCATGGGCCGGTTGACGAACGCGCGGGCGATGGCCACCCGCTGCTGCTCACCACCGGACAGCTCGCCGGGCATCCGGTCCTCCTTGCCGCCGAGCCCGACGAGGTCGAGCACCTGGGGCACGGCCTTGCGGATCTCACCCCGGGGTTTGCCGATGACCTCCTGGGCGAAGGCGACATTCTCGGCGACGGTCTTGTTCGGCAGCAGCCGGAAGTCCTGGAAGACCGTGCCGAGCTGGCGCCGCATGTGCGGCACCTTCCAGTTGGAGAGGCGGGCGAGATCCTTGCCGAGGACGTGCACCAGACCGGTGGAGGCGCGCTCCTCTCGCAGGATCAGCCGGAGGAGGGTGGACTTGCCGGAACCGGAGGACCCCACGAGGAAGACGAACTCCCCCTTCTCGATCTCTATCGAGACATCGCGCAGGGCGGGGCGGTTCTGCTTCGGGTAACTCTTGGAGACGTTGTCGAATCGGATCACGGGTGCACCACGGGAGGCCGGGAGTAGGTGTGCGTGACACTACGCGAAGGTGACTCCCGACCGCAGGCACCGGTCTGGGTTGCGCGGATTGTCCACCGGGACGGAAGTGGATCACCTGGGCGGGTGGTGGCCGCCGGGGGCCGCGCCGAAAAGCGCGGGAGCTGGCACAGTGGTAGGGGAACAGTCGGGTTTCCCTGAGCGTTGTCAGAGGAGAACTGTGCTCACGGTCCGCGTCTGCGGCTCCGGCGCGCGGGAGGAGGAGAGCGCATGACCTACGACCGATTGGTGTGCGCCAACTGCGCGGCCCCGGTCTCCGAGGGCCGCTGCCCGGTCTGCCGGGCCAACCGCGAGCGGATGCAGCAGCAGGGCCCGTTCGGGGGGCTGAACCCCGCGATGCTGTTGACCTTGCTCATCGTCCTGCTGGCGGCACTGAGCGTGCTCGCCGCGCGTACCGCGTAGCGAATCGGCTCGCACCACACGTCACCGAGGCGCCGTACCCACGCTGGGTACGGCGCCTCGGTGCTGTGCGTGTGCGCTCCGGACGCCCGGGGCTCCAGGGTGCCCGTGTGGCCCGGGGCGTCCCAGGGTCTTCCGGGGCGTCCCGGGGTGCCCGTGTGTTCCCGGGGTGTTCCGGGGGACTACTTCGGCTGCTGCTGACGCTTGCGCCAGCGGATCGCGGCCTCCAGGAAGCCATCGATGTCGCCGTCGAGCGCCGCCTGCGGGTTGCCCATCTCGTACTCGGTGCGCAGGTCCTTGACCATCTGGTACGGGTGCAGGACATACGAACGCATCTGGTTGCCCCAGGAGTTGCCGCCGTCGCCCTTGAGCGCGTCCATCCTGGCCTGCTCCTCCTGGCGGCGGCGCTCAAGGAGCTTCGCCTGGAGGACGTTCATGGCGCTGGCCTTGTTCTGGATCTGCGAGCGCTCGTTCTGACAGGAGACCACGATCCCGGTGGGGATGTGGGTGATCCGGACGGCGGAGTCGGTGGTGTTGACGCCCTGGCCACCGGGGCCGGAGGCGCGGTACACATCCACCCGCAGCTCGGACTCGTCGATCTCCACATGGTCGCTCTGCTCCACGACCGGGAGCACCTCGACGCCCGCGAAGGAGGTCTGGCGGCGGCCCTGGTTGTCGAAGGGCGAGATCCGCACCAGGCGGTGGGTGCCCTGCTCGACGGAGAGGGTGCCATAGGCGTACGGGGCCTTGATCACGAAGGTGGTCGACTTGATGCCGGCCTCTTCGGCGTACGAGGTGTCGTAGATCTCCGTGGCATAGCCGTGGCGCTCGGCCCAGCGCAGATACATGCGCTGGAGGCGCTCGGCGAAGTCGGAGGCGTCCACACCGCCCGCCTCGGCGCGGATGTTGACCAGGGCCTCGCGCTCGTCGTACTCGCCGGAGAGGAGGGTACGGACCTCCATCTCGTCGAGCGCGGCGCGCACGGAGACCAGCTCCGCGTCGGCCTCGGCGCGGGTGTCCGCGTCGTTCTCGGCCTCGGCCAGCTCGAAGAGCACGGCCAGGTCGTCGATGCGGCTCCGGAGCGCCTCGGTCTTGCGCAGCTCGGCCTGGAGATGGGAGAGCCTGCTCGTGATCTTCTGCGCCGCCTCGGGGTCGTCCCAGAGGGACGGGGCAGCGGCCTGCTCTTCGAGCACGGCGATGTCGGCCCTCATCCTGTCCAGGTCCAGGACGGACTCGATCGACCCCATGGTCGAGGAGAGGGACTTCAGCTCTTCGGATACATCGACGACTGCCACGGGTCCAGCGTAACGGCTTCCGCGCCGGTTCCTGGCTGGTCCCTGTCATACCGGGGCCATACCAGGGCCGTACCGGGGTCACAGCGGGGCCGTACCAGGGTCATACCGGGGTCATCGCGGCCTTCGGGCGCCTCCGCCGGGGCCCGGCCGGCCACCCCGGCGACCGCGCGCGCCGGGGCCCCGCGAGGGGGGTCGGGCCGGTGGGGGTCAGGGGCCGGTCGAGGTGGAGCGGGAGTCCTTCACCGGAGGGGTCGCGTCGCTGTCGCCCGTGGCCAGCCAGCCGCCGACCCCGACGGCCGCGGCGAGGGCGAGACCCGCGACCCCGAGGGTGAGCCGGCGCCTGCGGATCATGGGCGAGACCCCGCCGGTCCGGGCACCGCTCCTGTTCCGGGCGGAGCCGGGGCGGCGCTGGCCGGGGCTGCGGGGCGCACGGGCGGTGCCATGGGCGCCGCCCGCCAGCTCGTCCGGGGCGGGCACCCGCATCGAGGTGTGGGTGTCCCGGTGGGAGTCGGCGGGGGCGGCGCCCGGGACGAGGGGGACCGCGCCCCGGCGCACCTCGGCGCTGGGCAGGGTGGCGCTCTCGTCGTACGGCTCGGCCGCCGGCTCGGCGTCGGGCTCGTCCACCTCCAGCGGCGGGATGCCCGCCAGCAGCGGCAGCAGCTCCCGCAGCCGGGTGCCCAGCTCGGAGGCGCGCAGCCGGGAGGCGGGGGCCTTGGCCAGGCACTGGACGATCAGCTGCCACAGCTCGTCGGGGATGCCGGGGAGCGGCACCACGGTCTCGGTGACATGGCGGCGCAGCACGGCGCCGGGGTGACCGCCGCCGAACGGGGTGAAGCCGGCCAGCAGCTCGTACAGGACGGTCGCGAGGGCGTAGATGTCGACGGCCGCGCGCGGCGGCAGCCCCTCCACGATCTCGGGGGCGAGGTAGTCGGGGGTGCCTATGATCCGGCTGGACCGGGTGCGGCCGGGCGTGTCGATCAGCTTGGCGACGCCGAAGTCGGTCAGCAGGGCCGGATGGGAGCCCGCGGGGCCGAGCGGGCCCGCCATGTCGAGCAGGATGTTCTCGGGCTTCACATCGCGGTGGACGACACCGGCCGCATGGGCGGCGGCGAGGGCGTCGGCGACATCCGCGATGATCGCGACGGCCGCCTCGGGGGCGAGCCGGCGTTCGCGGTCGAGCCGGGTGCGCAGATCGGTGCCCCGGACCAGGTCCATCACCAGGGCGAGATCGTCGCCGTCCACGACGAGGTCCCGGACGGTGACGATCCGGGCGTGGTCCAGGCCGAGCAGGGCGGTGCGCTCCTGGACGAAGCGTCCGACCAGGTCCTGGTCGGAGGCGAGGTCCTCGCGCAGGATCTTGACGGCGACGGGTCCGTCGGGACCCTCACCTGCCCAGACCGTGCCCGCGCTGCCCCGCCCGAGGATCTGGTGGGCCGTGTACCGGCTGCCGATTTTCCGTGCCAAGACTGCTCCCTCAGCGGCTGGCGTTGCCCTAAACGTACGCGGGGTTCCGGGGCGTGTGTGCGCCGGATGTCACCAACCTTCACTTCTCCGGGCGAAATCAACCCACGGAAGTCGACATGTCGATTCAGTCGCCCCGGTCGAGGGAGGGGGGCGCCGCACGGCCCCCCGTGCGGGGGGCCGTGCCAGGGGTCCGAACGGGGGCCGTGCCGGGGTCCCGCCACGGGTGATGCCTCCCGTACGGGTGATGCGGTACGGGGAGCTGTACGGAGGGGTGCCGTACGGGTTACGGGTTACTGTCCGCCGCCGACCGCGTTGGCGAAGTCGGAGATCCAGCCGGTCACGGTGGAGACCGCGTCACCGAGGGCCTGCCAGTACCCCTTGCCCTGGGCGACCCAGTCCTGGAGCGGAGTCAGCTCCCAGACCAGCCAGCCCGCCACGAAGAGCATCACCAGGGAGACCAGACAGCCCTTGAGGCAGCCGAGGCCCGGGATGCGCATCGGGTTGGAGCTGCGCTGACGCGGCTGCCGGGGCTCACGCGGAGCGGGCGGCTCCGGTGCCGGGGGCCGGGGCGCGGGCGGCTGAGGGGCCTGCGGCCGGGGCGCCGGGGGCTGCGGAGGGTTGTACGGCTGGGGCGCGTACTGGGGCTGGGGCTGCTGCGGCGGCGGGCCCTGGCGGCCGGACCGGGGGCGCGGCTGCTGATGCTGCGGCGGGTACGGCTGCTGGTGCTGGGGCGCGTACGGCTGCTGCGGCGGATAGGGCTGCTGATGCTGCTGCTGGTGCTGCGGAGGCCGGGGCGGCTGCTGCGGAGGCTGCTGCTGCCGCTGGGGCCGCCGTCGCAGCGGGTCCTGGCTGGGGTCCAGATACTGGATCTGGGTCTGCTCATTGCGGTCGCGGGCCGCCTGGAGCTGGGACTGCCAGGGGTGCGGGTCGTCCGGACCGGCCGGGGGGCCCGGCGGCACGGGCGGCAGCACGGCGGTGGGATCCGGGACGCCCGGCGCACCCGTCTGCGGCAGCACACTCGTGGCGTCGGCCGCTCCCACCGGACCGCCGGTGTGCGGCAGCACGCTGGTGGCATCGGCGGCCCCCACGGGCCCGCCGGTATGCGGCAGCACGCTCGTGGGGTCGGCGGCTCCCACCGGACCGCCGGTGTGCGGCAGCACGCTGGTGGCGCCGTGCGGGTCGAACGCCCCCGCCGGACCGGACGCCGGGGTCGGGGGCACCGGAGCGGGCGACGGGTCCGGCGCCAGCAGGGCGGCGACCCCGAGGGCCGCGTCGATCTGGGCCGGGGTGGAGTGCATCCCGATCCCGGCGGCGACCGTGCGCAGCGCCCGGGCCAGGTTCTCGGCGCTGGGCCGTACGTCCGGCTCCTTGCTGAGACAGCGCTCTATGACCGTCCACAGCGGCTCGGGAACGGTGGAGGGACGGCGGGGCTCCTCCATCAGATGGCGCTGGAGCACCTCAAGGGCGGTCCCCCCGGCGAACGGCGGACGGCCGGTGACCAGCTCGTAGAGCAGGATGCCGGCGCCGTAGATGTCCACGGCGGAGGTCTGCGGGCGGCCCTCGGCGGACTCGGGGGCCACATAGGCGGGGGTGCCGACGAACTCATGGGCGCGGGTGAGCCCCGGGGAGTCGGCCAGGCGCGCGATGCCGAAGTCGGTGAGCATCGGGTGCATCTGGCCGTCGGGGTCGGTGCGCAGCAGCACATTGGCCGGCTTGAGGTCACGGTGGACGACCCCGTCGGCATGGCTGGCGGCGAGCGCGTCCGCGACCTGCGCGGTGAGCAGCGCGGCGGCGACGGGGGTGAAGGGCCCGCTCTCGCGGAGATAGCGGTGCAGGTCGGGGCCGTCGATCAGATCCATCACCAGGGCGAGGAGGTCGCCCTCCACCACCAGGTCGCGGGTCCGGACGATATTGGGGTGGGTGAGGCGGAGCAGGACGGAGCGCTCCCGCAGGAAGCGCATCACCACATCCGCGTCGTTGGCCAGCTCCTCCTTGAGGACCTTGATCGCGACGGTCTCGCCGGGCTGGCCGGGCACGGCTGCTTCGGCGCCCGCGGTCTCCCGCTGCCGGGCGCGCCAGACGGTGCCGGTGGCGCCGCGTCCGAGCGGCTGCTCCAGGAGGTACTTGCTGCCTACAGGCCGCACGTCATGCGCTCCCTGCTGATCGTGGTCCTTGCGTGGTGCGGGCCGTGCGGGTCCGCCCAGATGTCCGACCCACTGTAGTGCCGCCGGAGCGGGGTGAGCGGGTTGTCCACAGGTGGGACCCGCTCCGGCCGTGGTGCGGGTGGTGCGCCGGGGCCATGGCCGGGGAGCCCCGGACCGTGCCGGTGCGCCGGACGCCCGGTCGCTTCCCCAGGAAGACGCGGCAGCCCGCTCCGGGGTTGCACAGCGGCGGGCGGAACAGCGGGGGCACCCCGTCCGCTTCCGTCCTGAGCGGGCACTTTTCCGGCCGGACCGGACCAATCAAGATCACTCGACGGCTATGGGCGGGCGCATTGTCCGCCGCAGGTGCGAGGATGCCCTCAGCGCGGAACCACGGGACGGGACCCGGTGGCCCGCGCCGACCTGTCGGGTGGGGGCGATCCGATGCGGCACCCCCTGCCGGGCACCCCGCGCAGAAGGGAATTGCTGACGGCGATGCAGATCCGGCTGACCGTTCTCGCGCCGCGCGGCGGGCAGTCCGCGGCGGCGGGCCCCGCGCCCGGGTCGGGCCCGACCTCCGCCACGGCGGGCCCGCAGGGCCGCGCGGGCCATCTCCCCCGGGTGTGCGATGTGCTGGTCACCGCGCCCGCCGGGACCGCGCTCGCCGCCGTCGCCGCCCAGCTGGCGAGCGCCGTCGCGGGACCGGACACCTCCGGCACCCCGGTGCTGTACGCGGGCGACGAGCGGCTGGACGCCCAGCGGGCCACCCTGGGCGAGCCGCCGCTGGTGGACGGCGCGGTGCTCTCCCTGCACCACCCCGGCGGGGCCGGTCCCCGGGACACGGACGCCCCGGCGCGGCTCCAGGTGACCGGCGGGCCGGACGCGGGCGGGGTCCATCTGCTGCACGGCGGGCGGGTCACCGTCGGCCGCTCCGCCGACGCCGACGTACCCCTGGACGACCCGGATGTCTCCCGGCTCCACTGCGAGATCACCCTGGGTGACGACGGCGGGGCGACGGTGGCGGACCTCGGCTCCACCAATGGCACCTCGCTGGAGGGCGCGCCGGTGGGCGGGCGTCCGGTGCGGCTGGCGCCGGGGGCGCTGCTGCGGCTCGGGGAGTCGCTGCTGCGGCTCGTCCCCGGGGACCGTACGCCACCACCGCTGGCGACGGTCGCGGACGGTGAGGGTCATCTGCGGATCCCGGCCCGCGCGATCACGGTCGCCGCCGACGGGACGGGGGTGTCGTTCCTCTCCCCGGCCGCGCCGCCGGCCGAAGCCCGGATCCCGGCGCAGACCACGGGCGCGGGGCCCGGTACCCCGGGTGCCCCGGGTGCCTCCGGTACATCGGGTGCTTCCCGCCCGTACGCCCAGGACGGCCGCGCCCCGGAGAGCGGCGACGCCCCGGGCGGGCACCCCGACACCACCCCCACCGCCCGTTTCGCCACCGCGCCCCCGGGTGCCGAGGCCCCGACCGCCCGGGTCCCCGGCACGCCCGCACCCGGCGGGGGCGACCCCGGCCATCCGTCCGTGCCCGCGCCCAGGACCGCGTACGGCACCGGCGACGCCACCGTCACCCCGGGCGCGACCCATGGCGCCGGGCTCCCCACCGCCCCGGACGGCCCGCACACCCCGGATGATCCGGACGGCCCCGACGACCAGCGCGGGCGCAGGGGACGCGGCCGGGACGGGCGGCGGCTCGGCATAGGCGCCTGGGCCCGGCGGCTGGCCGGCGCCCGCGAAGACGCCCCGGAGGAGAGCGACACCGGGCTCCCGCCCGCCCCCGACACCCCGCCGGTCGCCGAGCGCTGGCCCGACCCCGCCACCGTGCTGCTCACCGCCCTCGGCCCCGGCCCCCGGCTCTGGGAGCGGGACCGCGCCCACCCCGACTCCCTGGTGCTGCGGCTGGGCACCGGGGACCGGGACGGGCTCCCCTGTGTGCCCGTCACCGTCGCCCTGCGCGAGGCGGGCGCCCTCGGGCTCGCCGGACCCCGGTCCCGGCTGGCCGGTCTGGCCCGCTCCGCCGTCGCCCAGCTCGCCGCCCTGCACTCACCGGCCGATCTGGAAATCGTGCTGATCAGCGCGGACCGTACGCGAAGCCTCCCGGAGCGCCGGGCCGAGTGGGCCTGGCTGGGCTGGCTGCCCCATCTGCGGCCCGCGCGGGGCCAGGGCTGCCGGCTGCTGCTCGCCTATGACCGGGAGCAGGCCGAGGCACGGCTCGGGGAGCTGACCCGGCGGCTGGACGACGGCCCGCTGGGCCCCGGCTGGCCCAGCGCCGACCGGGCCGCCGTCGACACCGAGGCCGCCCGGTACACCGGCCCGGCCACCGTGCTCGTCCTCGACGGCGACCCCGGGAGCGCCGAACTGCGCGAGCGGGCCGCCCGGCTGGCGGCGGTGGGCCGGGGAGCCGGGATCCACGCGGTGGTGCTCACCGAGACCCCGGCGGCCTCCCCGCTCTCCCCGGTCGCCGCGATCTACGAGACGGCCTGCGCCGCCTCCATCGCCTTCCGTGAGTGCGGGGCGGTCGCCCTGCTCAGCGGTGATGTGGCGACCGCGCTGCGGGTGCTGCGGACCAGCGGCGGGCTGCCCGCAGGGCAGGGGACCGCCGCGACCGTGGACGCGGTGTCGGCGGCCTGGGCCGAGCGGTTCGGCCGGGCGCTGGCCCCGCTGCGCGCGGAGGGCGTGGCCCCGGGCCGGCCCACGGCCCTCCCCCGCACCGCCCGCCTCCTGGACGAGCTGGGGCTGGCCCGGGCGACCCCCGCCTCGCTGATGGCCCGCTGGGCCCAGGCCGACGACACCTCCGGGACGCTGGTCCTGGGCGCGGGCCCGGACGGGCCGCTCACCGTGGATCTCACCCGGGAGGGCGCCCACTTGCTGATCGAGGGGCCGCCGGGCAGCGGGCGCACCGAGCTGCTGCGGTCGGCCGCCGCCGCGCTCTCCGCCGGGGCCCGCCCGGACCGGGTGGGGCTGCTGCTGGTGGACGGCGCGGGCGGCAAGAGCGGCGAGGGGCTCGCCGTCTGCACCGAGCTGCCGCATGTCACCGGCCATCTGGCGGCGAACGACCCGGTGCGGATGCGGGAGTTCGCCCAGGCGCTCGGCGCGGAGCTGAAGCGGCGGGACGGCCTGCTGGGCGGTGCCGCCTTCGCCGACGCCGCCGCCCGCCGGCGCGGTGGCGGCGGCCGGGTGGTGGCACCGCGCCCGCCGGGCCCGGCGGAGCAGCCCTCTCCGGCGGCGGACCGGGGCGATCTGGAGTCCCCGCCGAGCGGGACGCTGCGGCTGCGGCCGGGGGCGCGCCCCCGCTCCGCCACGGCGGCGACGGACCGGCCGCTGCCCCGGCTGGTGGTGCTGGTCGACGATCTGGACGCGCTGGTCTCCCCCGCGCTGGGCAGTACGGGCCGGCCGGGCGCGGGCTCCATGGTGCGGGCGCTGGAGGCGGTGGCGCGGGACGGGGAGCGGCTGGGGGTGCATCTGGTGGCGGCCTCCGCACGGCCGGAGCACACCGCCGGTACGGAGCTGGCGCGCGGTGCCCGGCTGCGGGTGGTGCTGGACGCGCCCCCCGGGGCGGCGGTGCCGGACGGCGCGGTGCCGGGCCGGGGCCGGCTGGGGCATCCGGACGGGCGGGTGACCCCGTTCCAGGGGGGCCGGGTGACCGGCCGTATCCCCCGGACGGCGACCCAGCGGCCGACCGTCGTCCCGCTGGAGTGGGAGCGGATGGGCGATCCGCCCACCCGGCGCCCCCTGCGCGAGCTGGGCAACGGGCCGACGGATCTGGCGCTGCTCGCCAGCGCGCTGGAGCGGGCCGCACATCTGGTGGACGCGGCCCCGGTGCCACCGCTGGCGCCCGCGCACCCGTAGCTCCCGGAAGCCCCGGGAGCTACGGAAACCCCGGGAGCTACGGCGGGGCGGCGCGGCGACCCGGCCCGCACCGCCCGGCCGCAGCGCGCCCTCCCGTACCGGCGACGCGTACCCCTGCCCCCGTACCAGCGACCCGTACCGCCGCCGCGTACCAGCGACCCGTACCGCCGCCGCGTACCGGCGACCCGTATCGACCGTCCCCTGAACCCCACCGGCATCACACCACCCACAGGCATCCGCATACACATATGCAACGCCGCACCATCGTGAACCGGCCATGTCCCGACCGCTGTCGACGGTCCACCGGATTTCGGCCGGAAGATCACCTCACAGAGCCATCACGAAGGCTCCGGGGAGCTGTGGGCGGTATTGCGGGCCCCCGCGCACGGGCGTCAACCTGTCGGCACGCAGGAGACAGTGCACGGAAGAGACGGGGCACAGATGCGCACAACTCTTCGCACGGGCAAGGCCGCGGTGGCGTTCGCCGCTCTCACCGCGCTCACACTGAGCGCTTGCAGCGGGGACGGGGACGACACGGCCGACCCCCCTCCCGGGAAGGAAACGAAACCGGCCGCGTCCGGGGTGGAACTGCCCCGGCTCGAAGGCGAGAAGATCCAGGTCACAGCGGTCTGGAGCGGCCCCGAGCAGGAGAACTTCGACAAGGTGCTGACGGAGTTCGAGAAGCGGACCGGGGCCGAGGTCACCTTTGTCCCCGCCCAGGACCCGATCGTCAACTTCATCGGTACGAAGATCGCGGGCGGCAGCCCGCCCGATGTCGCGCTGCTCCCGCAGCCGGGCGCCATCCGCCAGGCCGTGGAGCGCAAGTGGGCCAAACCGGTCGGCCCGGCCGCCAAGGCCCAGCTGGCCAAGAACTACTCCCCGGGCTGGCAGCGGACCGGCCAGGTCGACGGCGAGCAGTACGGCGTCTACTACAAGGCCGCCAACAAGTCCCTCATCTGGTACAACACGACCGCCTTCGAGAACGCGGGCGCCCAGGTGCCCAAGACCTGGAAGGAGTTCCTCACCACCGCCGAGACCATCTCCGCCTCCGGGGTGACACCGGTCTCGGTCGCGGGCGCGGACGGCTGGACCCTCACCGACTGGTTCGAGAACATCTATCTCTCCCAGGCCGGGCCGGAGCGGTACGACCGGCTCGCCCGGCACGAACTCAAGTGGACCGACCCCTCGGTGAAGCAGGCGCTGACCACCCTGGCGGAGCTGTTCGGCAAGGAGGCGCTGATCGCGGGCGGCGCGGACGGCGCGCTCCAGACCGAGTTCCCCGCCTCCGTCACCCAGACCTTCACCGGTGGCGACCAGCCCAAGGGCGCCATGGTGTTCGAAGGTGACTTCGTCTCGGTCAACATCGCCCAGACCGACGCCGAACTCGGCAAGGACGCGAAGGTCTTCCCCTTCCCGTCGGTCGGCGCCGAACCGCCCGTGGTCACCGGTGGCGACGCGGCCGTGGCGCTCAAGGACAGCAAGGGCGCCCAGGCGCTGCTGACCTTCCTCGCCTCCCCGGACGCCGCGGCGATCCAGGCGGCCGAGGGTGGCTTCCTCTCCCCGAACAAGTCGCTGGACCTCGCCGCGTACCCCAACGACGTCCTCCGTTCCATCGCCAAGGCGCTGATCGACGCGGGCGACGACTTCCGCTTCGACATGTCCGACCAGATGCCGCAGTCGTTCGGCGGCACCCCGGGTGCCGGCTTCTGGAAGATCCTCCAGGACTTCCTGAAGAACCCCCGGGACATCGCGGGCGCCCAGCGCGAGCTGGAGTCCGACGCCGCCAAGGCGTACAAGAGCTGACGGATGGATACCGCCGCACAACCGGGGGGTCCGGCGCGCCCGGACCCCGCCGCCACCACCGCACACCCCCGGGTGACCGGTACCCGGAGGCTGGTCGCCGCCGGGTTCCTGCTGCCCGCGCTGGTGCTGCTGGGCGCGCTCGTCGTCTACCCGATCGGGTACTCGGTCCAGCGCTCGTTCTTCGACCGGTCCGGCGAGGGCTTCGCCGGGCTGGACAACTACACCGAGATCTTCACCGACGACCGCATCCTCACCGCGGTGCAGAACAACGCGATCTGGGTGCTGCTCGCCCCCACCGTCGCGACCGCGCTGGGGCTGATCTTCGCCGTGCTGACCGAACGGGTCCGCTGGGGCACGGCGTTCAAACTGATCGTCTTCATGCCGATGGCGATCTCGATGCTCGCCGCCGGGATCATCTTCCGACTGGTG
Source organism: Streptomyces sp. NPDC000594 (assembly GCF_040299965.1). Classification (NCBI taxonomy): domain Bacteria; kingdom Bacillati; phylum Actinomycetota; class Actinomycetes; order Kitasatosporales; family Streptomycetaceae; genus Streptomyces; species Streptomyces sp. NPDC000594. Next base: position 46,263 of record NZ_JBEPCY010000041.1, read on the forward strand.
TACGAGCAGGATCCCGATCGGGGGGTCGCCAACGCGGTCTGGGTGGGGGTCCACGACACCTTCGCCGAGGCGTCGGTCTTCCCCCGGGCGCATCCGCTGCCCGTACACCCGCTGGAGAAGGCGGACGGTGGCGCCTTCCTCACCAAGGAGCCGGTACGGGCCGGCAGTCCGGCGTCGCTGCCGCTGGTGGGGGTCGCACCGGGGCAGATGCCCGAGGACGCGGAACCGGCCCGCGCGGCCCGGCCCGAGGAGGGACGGATCACCGGCACCGCCTGGCTGGACTTCACCCGGGGCGGCGGCGGCACCGTCAACACCGTCGACAGCCGCGAACTGGGGCTCAAGGGCATCACCGTGGAGGCCGTCCGGGACGGCAGCGTCGTCGCCACCGCCCGCGCCGGGGCCGACGGCACCTTCTCGCTGCCCGCGTCGGCGGACGGCGCCCTGCTGCGGCTGCCCGCCGAGAACTTCCGCGCCCAGTACAACGGCGTCGACTGGCTCGGCCCCAGCCTGGTCACCCCGGCGATCATCGGCAGCTATGTCTGGATGTGGGCCGGGTTCGCGATGGTGCTGATCGCGGCGGGGCTGGCGAGCGTGCCCCGGGAACTGCTGGAGGCGGCCCGGATCGACGGCGCCAACGAGTGGCAGGTCTTCCGGCGGGTGACGGTGCCGCTGCTGGCACCCGTCCTGGCGGTGGTGCTGGTCACCCTGATGATCAATGTTCTGAAGATCTTCGACCTCGTCTACATCATCGCGCCCGGCTCGGCACAGGACGACGCCAATGTGCTGGCGCTCCAGCTTTACCGCTCGTCGTTCGGCACCGACGCCGACCTCGGGGTGGGCAGCGCCATCGCGGTACTGCTGCTGGTGCTGGTGCTGCCGGTGATGTTCTTCAACATCCGGCGTATGCGAAGGGAGGCCCGCCGATGACCACGACGGACGGCACGGTGAAGGCGAAGCGGCCCCTCCCGGCACGGCCGGACGGCGCGGTGAGGGCGAAGCGGTCGCTCCCGGCACGGATCGCGGCGGGCGCGAGCGGCGGCGTGATGCGGGTCTTCCTCGTCCTGGTGGCGCTCTTCTGGCTGATGCCCACCTTCGGCCTGCTGCTCTCCTCCCTGCGGGACGCCTCCGACATCGCGGAGAGCGGCTGGTGGAAGGTGTTCTCCGCCCCCGCACAGCTGACGACCGACAACTACTCCCGGCTGCTGGAGAACGAGGCGGTCCGGGACTCCCTCTGGGCGAGTGTGGCGATCACCGTGCCCGCGACGGTGCTGGTGGTGGTGATCGGGGCGCTGGCCGGGTACGCCTTCGCCTGGATGGACTTCCCCGGCCGTGACTGGTGGTTCATGCTGGTCGTCGCGTTGCTGGTGGTGCCGGTGCAGGTGGCACTGGTCCCGGTCTCCCGGCTCTTCGGCGAGATCGGGCTCTTCGAGACCACCCTGGGAGTGATCCTCTTCCATGTGGCCTTCGGTCTGCCGTTCGCGATCTTCCTGCTGCGGAACTTCTTCGCGGAGATCCCCCGGGAGCTGCTGGAGGCCGCCCGGCTGGACGGCGCGGGCGAGCTGCGGCTCTTCACCCGGGTGGTGATGCCGCTGGGCGCCCCGGCCATCGCCTCGCTGGGGATCTTCCAGTTCCTCTGGGTCTGGAACGACATGCTGGTCGCCCTGATCTTCGCGGACTCGGAGAGCGCGCCGATCACGGTGGCGCTCCAGCGGCAGGTACGGCAGTTCGGGAACAACATCGACGTACTGGCGCCGGGGGCGTTCGTCTCGATGGTGATCCCGCTCGCGGTGTTCTTCGCCTTCCAGAAGCAGTTCGTCTCGGGGGTGATGGCGGGAGCGGTGAAGTAGCGGGATGGAGGCGGGCCCGGGGTTCCGGGCCCGCCAATACCCGATAAATGCCGCTTCCAGGGCTAAAGTACCCGCCGATGACGACGCCCCGGACCGCTCCGCAGCCCCCCGCCCCCCATCTCCCCCCGGCCCTCTCCGCCACCGCGACAGCACTCCGCGAGGCCGCCCCCGTAGCCGCCGTCTGGGCCGCGACCCGGCTCGGCATGCTCGCCCTGCTCCTCGTCGACCACCTCGGCGACTCGGGCGTCGCCGGCGAGGTCCACCACCTCTACCAGGGCTGGTACGGACAGCTCGTCCACGGCTCCTTCCCCCTCGGCGACGCCACCTGGCAGTACCCGCCGGGCGCCGCGGTCGTCTTCCTCTCCCCCGCCGCACTCCCCTGGCTCACCTACTTCCAGGCGTTCGTCGCCCTCGTCCTGGTCGCCGACGCCCTGGTCACCCTGGTCCTGGTACGCGCCGGACGCGCCGGCGCCTGGCTCTGGGTCTGCGGACTCCCCCTGCTGCTCAACCTCCCCCTCGCCCGCTACGACGTCCCCGTCACCGCCGTCGCCGTCATCGCCCTGCTCGCCCAGCGCGGCCGGCCGCACCTCGCCGGAGCCCTCGCCGGAATCGGCGCCATGATCAAGGTCTGGCCGCTGCTGACCGTGGTCGGCGCACCCCGCGGCCGGACCACCCTCACCGTCTGGGGCTCCGCCGCCGCCTCCGCCGGAATCCTCCTCGGCGTCCTGCTCACCGGCTTCGCCCACCCCCTCGACTTCCTGCGGCAGCAGAGCGAACGCGGCGTCCAGATCGAATCCCTCGGCGGCACCGCACTGCTGCTGGCCCGCTCCTGGGGCTGGCCCGGCGAGACCGTCTTCCAGTACGGCGCCTTCGAACTCACCGGCCCCTATGTCACCGGCGTCACCCGGCTCTCCCTCGCCCTCAGCCTCGGCGCCCTGTGCTGGCTGGTGCTCTGGCGGATCGGCGCCCGCCGCTGGACCCCCGCCGTCCCCTACGACGCCGCCCTCACCGCCGTCCTCCTCTTCACCGTCACCAGCAGGGTCATCAGCCCCCAGTACCTCATCTGGCTGCTGGGACTCGCCGCCGTCTGCCTCACCTCCCGGCATACGGTGCTGCGCCCGGTGGCCCTGCTGATGGTGCCCGCGGCGGCGCTCAGCGCCCTGGTCTTCCCGCTGATGTACGACGAGGTGGTGGCGGGGACACCGCTCGGCTGCACGCTGATGGTGCTGCGCAACGGGCTGCTGCTGGTCGCGACGGTGCTCGCCTGCCGCCGGCTGTGGGCGGCCACCGCCTGACCCGCCCGTACCGCCGCGGGGCCCCGTACCGCCGCAGGACGCGTACACACCCTGGCACCCCCTGACGCCCCGTACCCCAACAGCGGAGCGCCCGCCACCCCCCGGGAGGGTGACGGGCGCCCGGGTGCGGCCTCGGGGGCCGGACGTCAGCTGTGCGTGCGCAGCAGCTGTCGCATCGTCCGCATCGCGACCGACAGATTCGCCAGGTCGAAGGTGTCCGAGCCCTGGATCTCCTCCAGGGTGGCCCGCGCCCGTCCCAGGATCGAGACGTTGCGCTCCTCCCAGGCGGTGAACCGCTCCTCGGGCGAGGAGGAGCCGTTGCCGACGGAGAGCACATCGGCGGTCAGCATCGCGTGCGCCGCGTACAGGTCCTCACGGATGGCGGCACGGGCCATGGACTGCCAGCGGTCCGCCCTCGGCAGCTCGATGATCCGGTCCATCAGCTCGGTGATCCGCAGCCGGTCGGCGAGGTCGTAGTAGACCTCGGCGACCGCCATGGGCTGCTTCTTCGTGCGGTCCGCGATGGCGACGACGTCCAGCGCCGGGAAGGCGGACGAGAAGCCCGCCACCCGCACGGCCAGCTCGTCCGGGACGCCCGCCTCGGTCAGCTCCCGGTGGATCGACCCGTACCACTCCAGGTCGGCGCCGCGCAGCATCTTCGGCAGCTGGCTGCATACCTCCGCCACCCGGGCGGCGAAGAAGTCGACGGTCTCGGCGAGCCGCAGCGGCTGCGGACGGTTGCCGAGCAGCCAGCGCGTACCGCGCTCGACCAGCCGCCGGGAGTGCAGCCGCATCCGGGTCTGGACCTCGGCGGTGACCTGGTTGTCCAGCGCCTCGACCGCGTCCCACACCGCGCTCAGGCCGAAGATCTCCCGGGCGGCGGTCTGGGCCCGTACGACCTCCTCGATGGAGGCCCCGGTCTCCTCCCGCAGCCGGTGCAGGAAGGTCGAGCCACCGGTGTTGACGGTGTCGTTGACCAGGACGGTCGTGATGATCTCGCGGCGCAGCGCATGCTCGTCGACGGCGTCGCGGTACCGCTCCACCAGCGGCTTGGGGAAGTAGGCGTGGAGCAGCCGGAGCAGATACGGGTCGTCCGGCAGGGAGGTGCCGATCAGCTCGTCCGCCACCGTGATCTTGGTGTAGGCCAGGAGTACGGCCAGCTCGGGCTGGCTGAGCCCCTTGCCGCTGTTGAGCAGCTCCCGGATCTGGCGGTCGCTGGGCAGGAACTCCAGACCCCGGTCGAGCGCTCCGTCGCGGCCCAGGCGCCGCATGAAGCGCTGGTGGGCGTGGAGGAGCGAGGAGGACTGGGTGACCGCGTTGGTCAGGGCGACGTTCTGCGCGTAGTTGTTGCGCAGTACCAGCGAGCCGACCTCGTCGGTCATCTCCGCCAGCAGGGCGTTCCGCTGCTTGACGGTCATGTCACCCTCGGTGACCAGGGCGTTGAGCAGGATCTTGATGTTGACCTCGTGGTCGGAGGTGTCCACACCGGCGCTGTTGTCGATGGCGTCGGTGTTGACCCTGCCGCCCTTGCGGTCGAACTCGATCCGGCCGAGCTGGGTGAGGCCCAGATTGCCGCCCTCGCCGACGACCTTGACCCGCAGCTCGTCGCCGTTGACCCGGATGGGGTCGTTGGCCTTGTCGCCGACCTCGGCGTTGGTCTCGGTGGAGGCCTTCACATAGGTCCCGATGCCGCCGTTCCACAGCAGGTCCACGGGGGCCTGGAGGATCGCCCGCATCAGCTCGGCGGGGGTGAGCTTGGTGACGCCGGGCTCGATGCCGAGGGCGGTCCGCATGGCCGCGTTGACCGGGATCGCCTTGGCGGTACGGGGGTGGATGCCGCCACCCGCCGACAGCAGCTTCTTGTCGTACTCGGCCCAGCTGGAGCGGGGCAGCTCGAAGAGGCGGCGGCGCTCGGCGTAGGAGGTGGCCGCGTCGGGGGTGGGGTCGATGAAGATATGCCGGTGGTCGAAGGCGGCGACCAGCCGGATGTGCTCGCTGAGCAGCATGCCGTTGCCGAACACATCACCGGACATGTCGCCGACGCCGACGACGGTGAAGTCCTCGGTCTGGGTGTCGTGGCCAAGCTCGCGGAAGTGCCGCTTGACCGACTCCCAGGCGCCGCGGGCGGTGATGCCCATGCCCTTGTGGTCGTATCCGGCGGAGCCGCCGGAGGCGAAGGCGTCGCCGAGCCAGAAGCCGTAGGCGACGGCGACCTCGTTGGCGATGTCGGAGAAGGAGGCGGTGCCCTTGTCGGCGGCGACGACGAGATAGGTGTCGTCACCGTCGTGCCGGACCACGTCCGACGGGGGCACCACCTCGCCGCCGACCATGTTGTCGGTGATGTCGAGGAGGGCGGAGATGAAGATGCGGTAGCAGGAGATGCCCTCGGCGAGCCAGGCGTCCCGGTCCACGGAGGGGTCCGGGAGCTGCTTGGCGACAAAGCCGCCCTTGGCGCCCACCGGCACGATCACCGTGTTCTTCACCATCTGGGCCTTCACCAGGCCGAGGATCTCCGTACGGAAGTCCTCGCGCCGGTCGGACCAGCGCAGTCCGCCGCGGGCGACCTTGCCGAAGCGCAGGTGCACACCCTCGACCCGGGGGGAGTAGACCCAGATCTCGAAGGCGGGGCGGGGGGCGGGCAGATCGGGGATGGCCTGCGGGTCGAACTTCATCGACACATAGCCGTGGTGCCCGCCGGGCGCCGCGCCGGTGGTGCCCTGGAAGAAGTTGGTCCGCAGGGTGGCCTTGATGACGGTGAGGAAGGAGCGCAGGATGCGGTCCTCGTCGAGGCTGGCGACCTGGTCGAGGGCGCCGTCCAGCTCCTCCAGCAGCCCGTCGGTCAGCTCGGTCCCGGCGCGCTGGCGCTCGGGGGACATCCGGGCCTCGAAGAGGGAGACCAGCAGCCGGGTGGTGTGGACATTCGTCCGGAGGGTGTCCTCCATGTACTCCTGGCTGAAGGTGGAGCCGGCCTGGCGCAGGTACTTGGCGTAGGCGCGCAGCACCATCGCCTGGCGCCAGGTGAGCCCGGCGCCGAGCACCAGCGAGTTGAAGCCGTCGTTCTCCGCCTCACCGGTCCAGACGGCGGCGAAGGCGTCCTGGAAGCGCTCCCGGGCGTCGTCGCCGAGGTAGTCGCCGTTGCCGGAGCCGACCGGCAGCCGCAGACCGAAGTCGTAGATCCAGGCGAGGGAACGGTCGGCGCAGCGCAGCTCGTACGGGCGCTCGTCCACGACCTCGCAGCCCAGCCGCTGGAGGACGGGGAGGACGGCGGAGAGGGAGACCTGCTCCCCGGTGCGGTAGATCTTGAACCGGCGTTCGCCGGGGCCGGCGCCGACGGGCTCGTAGAGGGAGAGCGCGAAGTTGCGGCCGGAGTGGGTGAGCGCCTCCAGATGGACCAGGTCGGCGACGGCGGCGCGCGGGCTGTGGTCGGCCTTGTACCCCTCGGGGAAGGCGGTTCCGTAGCGGCGCAGCAGTTCGGCGGCGCGCTCCTCGCCCAGCTCGGCGTTGAGGGCGTCGGCGAAGCCGTCGGCCCAGGAGCGGGCGGCCTCGACCAGCCGGGCCTCGATGCGCTCGGTGTCGGCGTCGGTGAGGTGGGGCAGCTCGGTGCCGGAGGGGACCCGGACCACGAAGTGGATCCTGGAGAGAATCGATTCGGTGTTCCACGCGGTGAAGTCGACGCTGGTGCCGCCCAGCTCCTCCTTGAGGATGTCGATCAGCCGCAGCCGTACCCCGGTGGTGTAGCGGTCGCGCGGCAGATAGACGAGGGCGGAGTAGTAGCGGCCGTACTCGTCCTGGCGGAGGTAGAGCCGCAGCCGACGGCGCTCCTGGAGGTAGAGCACGCTGGTGACGATGGAGCGGAGCTGGTCGACCGGGGTCTGGAACAGCTCGTCGCGGGGGTAGGTCTCCAGGATCTGGAGCAGGTCGCGGCCGTCGTGGCTGTTGGGCGAGAAGCCCGCGCCGTCGAGGACCTCGGCGACCTTGCGGCGGACGACCGGGACCCGGCGCACCGACTCGGTGTAGGCGGCCGAGGAGAACAGGCCGAGGAAGCGGCGCTCGCCGACGACATTGCCGTCGGCGTCGAACTTCTTCACGCCGACGTAGTCGAGATAGCTGGGCCGGTGGACGGTGGCCCGGCTGTTGGCCTTGGTGAGGACGAGCAGCTTGTGCTCGCGGGCCTTGGCGCGGGCGTCCGCGGGGAGCCTGCTGAAGGAGGGGCTGACCGGGTGGTCCTCGGCCTCGCTGTGCGGCGGGTCGGAGCGGAGGATGCCGAGGCCGGTGCCGGGGACGGCGGCCAGCGCGTCGGTGCCGGTCAGCTCGTACTCGCGGTAGCCGAGGAAGGTGAAGTGGTCGGCGGCGAGCCAGCGCAGCAGCTCACGGGCCTCGTCCACCTCCTGGTCGGCCAGATCGGTGGCGACCGGCTCCTTGGGCAGCTCGTCGGCGATGCGCAGCGCCGCCTCCCGCATCTTCTCCCAGTCCTCGACGGCCTCCCGGACGTCGGAGAGGACCCGCAGCAGATCGGCGGTGATCTGCTTGAGGTCGGCGCGGTCGGTCTCGCGGTCGATCTCGACATGGATCCAGGACTCGACCAGCGCGTCGTGGGGCAGGGCGGAGCTCTTGGCGGGGGCGCGGTGGCGGTCGGTGCGGAGCACCTCGATGAGCTTGCCGGTGACATCGCGGCGGACGGTGACCTGCGGGTGGATCACGACATGGATGCCGCGGCCCTGCCGGGACAGCTCATTGGTGACCGAGTCGACCAGGAAGGGCATGTCGTCGGTGACGACCTCGACCACGGAGTGGCTGCATGTCCAGCCGTTCTCCTCGACGGTCGGGGTGTGGACCCGCACATTGGCGGTGCCCTGGGGCCGGTTCTCGGCGAGCCGGTAGTGCGAGTACGCGGCGCCGTAGACATCGACGGGGTCGCGGTCGGTCAGATCCTCGGGCGCGGTGTGCAGGTAGTAGCGCTGGAGGTAATCGAGCAGGGTGTCCTGGTCCGGACGCCGCCCCTGTTCGGCCCCGGTGGGCAGGTGCCCACCGCCCGGACTGCTCTCAGCTACCCGGGTCGCCCGTGCGAGCAGCTCGGCCTTGGCTTCGTCCAGCTTGGTCTGCATGTCCTCTGGCTCCTGTCGCGCGCCGTTGCGTGACGTAGGGGAAAGATTGCGTGACGTAGGGGAAGGGTGCGGTGCGACGCCACGGCGCGGGGTGCCCGGTCGAGGTCGGCGTCATGCCGCGGTGAGGGAGGTCCGGACCGTGCTCGGGGAAATCCGGTGACGGGACCGGCGTGAGGGGTGCGGCGATGGCCCGGCCGCTGTCGCGCTCCGGGCGGATGCCGGGGGCTTCGGTGCCCCCTCGGCGTATCGCACTGATCACGGCTCCAGGCTATCGCCCCTTCACGGGGAACCGTCATGAGCCTTATGTGTACAAAACCGGGGGGCGAAGTTTGACAGTCTGCACAGCGACACAGGCCCTCTTGGCAAAGAGGGCGGCGCGCGGCAGGTTGAGCGGTGCCGGATCCGGCGTTGTTCCGCCCGCAGTCCCTTCTGTTCCGACCACAGTCCCCATCGGTTCCGCCCCTCTGTCGTTCCACCTGTACGGGAGCGCTCATGACAGCCAAGATCCTGATCGTCACCGGTGATGCCGCCGAGTCCCTGGAGGTCCTCTACCCGTACCAGCGGCTGCTGGAGGAGGGGTACGAGGTCCATATCGCGGCGCCCAGCGTCAAGACCCTGCGGTTCGTGGTGCATGACTTCGAGCCCGGCTTCGACACCTACACCGAGAAGCCCGGCTACACCTTCCCCGCCGACCTGGCCTTCTCGGAGGTGGATCCGGGGCAGTACACCGCCCTGGTGATCCCCGGCGGACGGGCGCCGGAGTATCTGCGCAACGATCCGGAGCTGCGCAAGATCGTGAAGGCGTTCTTCGACGCGGACAAGCCGGTGGCCCAGATCTGCCACGGCCCGCTGCTGACGGCGGCGATCGGCGGTCTGGAGGGGCGCAGGGTCACCGCCTATCCGGCCCTGGAGCCGGACATGCAGGCGGCGGGCGCCGGCTTCCAGGACAGCGAGGCGGTGGTGGACGGCGCCCTGGTCTCCTCGCGTGCCTGGCCGGACCACCCGGCGTGGATGCGGGCCTTTCTGAAGGTGCTCCGCGAGCGGGGTTAGGTCGTACGGTCCCGGGGGACCCTGAGGCTCCCCCGGGGCCGCCCCGCCGGTCCTCAGGCGACCAGGCGGGCGGCTTCCTCGACCGCTTCCCGAAGGGTGTCCACCACGGGCACACCGGCCTTCTCCAGGCTGGCCCGGCTGTGCGAGCCGCCGGTGAAGAGCACCGCCCGCGCGCCCACATGGGCGGCCGCCACCGCGTCGTCCACGGCGTCACCGATGACCACCGTGCGCTCCGGGGAGACCGTCCGCGCCAGCGCCTTCAGATGCTCCTCCATGTGGAGCGCCTTGGAGCCCCCGGAGGGCCCGGTGCGGCCCTGGACCCGGACGAACTCGCGCTCGATGCCATATCCCCGGACCACCGGTATCAGCTGGTCGTGCACGTACATGCTCAGCAGTGACTGGCTGTGGCCCGCGCCGCGCCACTCGCCCAGCACCCGCGCGGCCCCCTCGGTGAGCCCGCAGCCGACCCGGTGCCTGCTGTAGTGGTCATGGAAGATCACATCCATGACCTCCCACTCCTCGTCGGTGGGGAGCCGGCCGAGCAGCCGCTCGTAGAACTTGGGGATGGGGACGCAGTACAGCTCGCGGTAGAGCTCCAGAGTGATCGGCGCCAGACCCAGCTCGGCGAAGGCGGCATTGGTCGCCGAGATCACCGCCGCCACGTCGTCGAGCAGTGTCCCGTTCCAGTCCCAGACGAGGTGCGGACCGTCTCCGGCGGCACCCTCCGGGATCATCCCCTGGTAATTCCCCATGACCGGAACGGTACTCGCCGGGTCGGACAACGGGGCGGCCCATCCGGCCGCGCGCACCCGTGGGCACGGGTATCGGCGCAGGTCAGGACGGGTTGGATCGGCTCAGGTCGAGTCGGCTCAGGTCGGGTGGTGGGACGGGTCAGCCGGTGAGGTGGGGGATCTCCTGGATCCCGAACCACAGCAGCTCGTGGTCCTCGGCGCCGTCGACCGTGAAGCGGGCGTCGTCGTCGCCCTGGTCGGCCGCGCCGAGCGCGTCGGCGGCGGCGGTGATGTCACCGATGGCGTCGTCCGCGTCCACATGGACGGCGGCGGCCCGGCTCAGCGGGACGGCGTGGGCGATGCTCACCTCGCCGAGGGAGGTGGCGTCCAGCGCGCGGTCGGGGTCGGAGCTGGCGTCCTGGTCACGGATGTCGACCGCGACCACGACCCGGCGCCGGATCTCGCCGGGGACCCCGGCGAGCATACGGAGCGAGGCGGCGGCGGCCCGGCTGAGCGCCGCGTACTCCAGCTCCTCCAGGTCGTCGGAGACGTACCACTCGCGCAGCCCGGGGGTGACGCCGTACGCGGTCACCGGGCCGGGGCCCAGCTCGCCCCGGGTGTGCGCCTCCGCGAGACCGGAGAGGGTCAGGGGGACATACACACGCATGGCTCGCCGCTTTCGTCGGGGGAAACGTCCCCAGGATACGTCCCGGGATTCCCTCTTTCGGGGTGTCGTCGGCGCGGCCGGGGAGACCGTCACTCACCGCTACGGTGACCGCGGCACCCCCTCTGGGCTGCGGACTCACCCCAAAGGGTGAATTTTCCGATCAGCATTCCCGTCCCCCGGGCCGTTGCGGGGCCGGGCAGGGGACCGGGGAAGATGCCCCCACGGAAGTTACCGCCCGGTACTCAAGCGGCCGGGCCCGGCGGATCGGGGGATACGCATGGACAGGACACGACCGACAGCGGGCAGGACGACCACCGGCAGAACACCGGCCGACGGGACACCGGAAGCCGGCGACAGGGCGCCGGCCGGGGCCGGTATCGGGAACGGGGCCGGGACCGGGGCCGGAAGCGGAACCGCCGGGACGGCACGCGGCGGGGCCCCGGCCGACAGCGCGGGGACGGCGGACCGGAGGCGGGCGGCGGACCGCGCACGCCCCGCCGGCCGCACCCGGCCCGCCGGACGGCGGGACCGGCGCGGACCCGGCCGGATCGCCGCCTCCGCCGTCACCCGCGCCCGGCAGCGGCTCCCGCACTACTGGTTCGCCGACCGGCTGCTCGCCGTGCTCAGCGGACAGCGCCCGGTGCACTGGATGCTCGGCCACACCGTCGGCGACGCCTACGAACAGCTCGTCCGGCTGGCCCCCGGGGCACCGCTGCGCCCGGCGGACCGGGTGACCCCGGTGGTCCGGGAGTGCGGGGAGTACCACCCCGGGCCAGGGGTGATCGAGGCCTTCGCCCGGATCCGCGCGGGCGAACGGGTCAGCGCGATGGCCTTCCGTCTGGAACGCTGCGCCGACCGGCGCTGGCGCTGCTCCGCCGTGGAGCTCGGCGGTGAACGGATCGCCACGGTCCCCCGGCAGGGCTAGCCACCGCTCCCGGCAGGGCCGTGGAGGTCCACTCCCGGCCGGGACAGGGCTTCAGAGCGCCCCTGAAGCGCCTCAGGGGCCTCCCGGGGCACACCGGGGCCAGCGGACAGGCCCGCGCGCGCCTCCGGCCCCGTACCGCCCCTGAAAGGCCCCTGCGGGTCCAGAGGCGGGGGGCGGCAGCGGGCGGGGGCCCGGGAACGCCGCAGGGGCCGGACACCTCGACGGTGTCCGGCCCCTGCACGGGCTCCAGGGCCCCGGGTCACTTCCCTACCTGGTCACTTCTTGCGGCGGCGTCCGCCGCCCTTCTGCGCCTTGCGGCGCTCGGCACGGGTCATCCCGTCCGCCTCCGAGCGGGCGGGCTGCCCATCGGTCTGGAAGTCGCCCTCGACGACCCCGCCCTCACCGTCCACCGTCGGAGCGGAGAAGTGCAGCCGGTCGGGACGCTGCGGAGCCTCCAGCCCCTTGGCGCGGATCTCGGGACGGGCCGCCGGAACGGTGTCCTTCTTCTCCAGCGACGGCCGGTCGGCCGACTCGTCCACCGGGACCTCCTCGACCTGCTGCTCGACCTGGACCTCCAGGTTGAACAGATAGCCGACGGACTCCTCCTTGATGCCGTCCATCATCGCGGTGAACATGTCGAAGCCCTCACGCTGGTACTCCACCAGCGGGTCCTTCTGCGCCATCGCGCGCAGACCGATGCCCTCCTGGAGGTAGTCCATCTCGTACAGGTGCTCACGCCACTTGCGGTCCAGCACCGAGAGCACCACACGGCGCTCCAGCTCACGCATGATGTCCGAGCCGAGCTGCTTCTCACGCTCGTCGTACTGGTCGTGGATGTCCTGCTTGATGGACTCGGCGATGAACTCCCCGGTGATGCCGGCGCGGTCCCCCGCCGTCTCCTCCAGGTCCTCGATGGAGATCTTCACCGGGTAGAGCTGCTTGAACGCGCCCCACAGCCGGTCCAGGTCCCACTCCTCCGCGAAGCCCTCGACCGTCTCCGCCTGGATGTAGGCGTCGATGGTGTCGTCCATGAAGTGGCGGATCTGCTCATGCAGGTCCTCGCCCTCCAGGACCCGGCGGCGCTCGCCGTAGATCACCTTGCGCTGGCGGTTGAGGACATCGTCGTACTTCAGGACGTTCTTACGCGTCTCGAAGTTCTGCTGCTCGACCTGGGACTGGGCGGAGGCGATGGCCCGGGTGACCATCTTGTTCTCGATCGGGACATCGTCCGGGACATTCGCCATCGCCATCACGCGCTCGACCATCTGCGCCTTGAACAGCCGCATCAGATCGTCACCGAGGGAGAGGTAGAAACGGGACTCGCCCGGGTCGCCCTGACGGCCGGAACGACCGCGCAGCTGGTTGTCGATCCGGCGCGACTCATGCCGCTCGGTGCCGAGGACATAGAGCCCGCCGAGGTCCTTGACCTCCTCGAACTCGGCCTTCACGGCCTGCTCGGCCTTCTCCAGCGCGGCGGGCAGGGCCGCGGCCCACTCCTCCACGTGATCCACCGGGTCCAGGCCCCGCTGGCGCAGCTCCGCCTCGGCGAGGTCGTCCGGGTTGCCGCCGAGCTTGATGTCGGTACCACGGCCAGCCATGTTCGTCGCGACCGTCACAGCACCCTTGCGGCCCGCCTGGGCGACGATGGTGGCTTCCCGGTCGTGCTGCTTGGCGTTGAGCACCTCGTGCTGGACGCCGCGCTTGTTGAGCTGCTGCGAGAGGTACTCGGACTTCTCGACCGAGGTGGTGCCGACCAGGATCGGCTGACCCTTCTCGTGCTTCTCGACGATGTCGTCGACCACGGCCGCGAACTTGGCGACCTCGGTGCGGTAGATCAGGTCGGACTGGTCCTTGCGGACCATGGGCCGGTTCGTCGGGATCGGCACGACGCCCAGCTTGTAGATCTGGTGGAACTCGGCGGCCTCGGTCATGGCCGTACCGGTCATTCCGGACAGCTTGCCGTAGAGAAGGAAGAAGTTCTGGAGGGTGATCGTGGCAAGGGTCTGGTTCTCGTCCTTGATGTCCACCCCTTCCTTCGCCTCGATCGCCTGGTGCATGCCCTCGTTGTAGCGGCGACCGGCCAGGATACGGCCGGTGTGCTCGTCAACGATCATGACCTCGCCGTCGATGACGACGTAGTCCTTGTCCTTCTTGAAGAGTTCCTTCGCCTTGATGGCGTTGTTGAGGTAACCGACGAGCGGGGTGTTCACCGACTCGTAGAGGTTGTCGATGCCCAGCCAGTCCTCGACCTTGGCGACACCGGCCTCATGGATACCGACGGTCCGCTTCTTCTCGTCGACCTCGTAGTCGCCGGTCTCCTCGATGCCCTTGAGGTGGTTCCCCGGCTCACCCCGGGTGAGGCGCTTCACCAGCTTGGCGAAGTCCCCGTACCACTTGGTCGCCTGGTCGGCGGGGCCGGAGATGATCAGCGGGGTACGGGCCTCGTCCACGAGGATCGAGTCGACCTCGTCGACCACCGCGAAGTTGTGCCCGCGCTGGACCAGCTCGTCCTGCGACCACGCCATGTTGTCGCGGAGGTAGTCGAAACCGAACTCGTTGTTGGTGCCGTAGGTGATGTCGCACGCGTACTGCTCACGGCGCTGCGCCGGCGTCATGTTCGCCAGGATGCAGCCCACCGAGAGGCCGAGGAACTTGTGCACCCGGCCCATCAGCTCGGAGTCGCGCTCGGCCAGGTAGTCGTTCACCGTGATCAGGTGGACGCCCTTGCCGGAGATCGCGTTCAGATACGTGGGGAGGGTACCGACGAGGGTCTTGCCCTCACCGGTCTTCATCTCGGCGACATAGCCGAGGTGCAGCGCGGCGCCGCCCATGATCTGGACGTCGTAGTGACGCTGGCCGAGGACGCGCTTGGCGGCCTCACGGACGGTCGCGAAGGCCTCGGGCAGGAGGTCGTCGAGGGTCGCACCCTCGGCGAAACGCTCCTTGTACTCCTCCGTGAGGGCCCGCAACTCGGCGTCGGAGAGGCCGACGAAGTCCTCTTCGATGGAGTTGACCTGGTCCGCGATGCGGTGCAGTTTGCGCAGGATCTTGCCTTCGCCTGCACGCATGAGCTTGTTGAAGACGGACACTGAGGCTGGTCTCCTTGCCGATCGGGCCTGGCTGGGTCGTGGTGGACACTGGCGCGGGCACGGCAGGCGGGCCCCACCGCAACGGCCATCGTAAGCGAGGACCCCGCCGGGCCGGGAGGTCCGCTGCCGTAAGGGCTCGCCGTCGCCCGTACTGGAGAACGCCCGAGGCACGCGGAAGGTGCCGCCGCGCCCCGAAAAGTGTTCGCCCACCCCGGGCTCCCCGCACAGAATTCGCCCATGGAGCCCATCACTCTCACCACACAGCGCCTGCTGCTGCGCCCGTTCACCACGGACGACGCGGACGAGGTCCATCAAGCCTGTCAGGACCCTGACATTCTGCGCTGGACGACCGTCCCCTCCCCGTACCGCCACGAGGACGCCGTCGACTACACCGGCCACACCGTCCCCGAGGGCTGGCACAACGGCACGATGTACACCTTCGCCGTCCTCCCCCGGGACGGCGGCCCCCTGATGGCCTCGATCTCCGTCACCCTGCGCACCTACTCCGGCACCTGGGAGATCGGCTTCTGGACCGCCCGCGAACACCGGGGCCGCGGCATCATCACCGAGGCCGTGGGCGCCCTCGCCCACTGGACCTTCACCCGGCTCGGCGCCACCCGGCTCGAATGGCGCGCCGAGGTCGGCAACACCGCCTCCCGGGCCGTCGCCGAACGCGCCGGATTCACCATCGAGGGCTCCCTGCGGGCCGCCCTCCTCAACCACGGCACCCTCCGGGACGTCTGGGTCGGCTCACTGCTCCCCTCCGACCTGGGGCTCACCAGCACCCAGGCCTATCTGCCCGCGCCGGTCACCGCCGACTGACACGGGACGCCGGCGCCCCGGGACACAAGGACCGCGGGGCACCAGGGCACCAGGGCCGGATGGTCCGTGCCGGGTGGACAGTCCTGGGGGACAGTCCTGGGGGACAGTCCTGGGTGGTCCGCGCGGTGGTCCGTACCGGGTGTCAGGACCGGGCCCGGGTGTCAGTGCCGACGTCTAAGGTGCGGATCATGACGACGCCGCCGCCCACCGCCGAACTCTCCGCCGACGAGGCCCGCCGGATCGCGCTGCGCGCCCAGGGCTTCCTGGGAGCCCCGGACCGCCGGGCCGGAGTACGCGGAGTGCTGCGCCACCTCGGCGCCGTCCAGCTGGACACCATCTCGGTCCTCGCCCGCTCCCACGAGCTGATCCCCTACGCCCGGCTCGGCGCCGTCGGCCGCCCCGCCGTCGAGCAGGCGTACTGGACCGAGGGTCACAGCTTCGAGTACTGGTCGCACGCCGCCTGCATCCTCCCCATCGAGGAATGGCCGCACTTCGCCTTCCGCCGCCGCGCCTACCGGGCCCGCCCCCAGTGGCACCACGACCTCCCCGACGGCGCCTACGACACCGTGATCGCCCAGCTGCGCGCCGAGGGCCCGCTCACCGCCACCGAGCTGGGCGGCGCGAAGAACGGCGGCGAGTGGTGGGACTGGTCCGCCTCCAAGGTCGCCGTCGAGCGGGCACTGATGCACGGAGAGGTCGTCTGCACCGAGCGGCGCGGCTGGAAGCGGGTGTACGACCTCGCCGAGCGCGCTATCCCGGACCGGCTGCTCCACGACACCCTGGACGACCGGGAGTGTCTGCGCCGGCTGGTCCGGCTCGCCGGAGTGGCCCTCGGCGTCGGCACCCGCGCGGACATCGCCGACTACCACCGGCTCAAGGGCGAGCAGTTCGACACGGTGGTCGCCGACTCCGGTCTGGTGCCCGTCACCGTCGAGGGCTGGGCCAAGCCGGCCTGGGCGGACCCCGAGGCCCTGGCGACCGCACCCCGCGGCCGGCACCGCACCACCCTGCTCTCGCCCTTCGACTCCCTCATCTGGGAGCGGGCCAGGACCGAGCGGATCTTCGGCTTCACCCACCGGCTGGAGGCCTATGTGCCGAAGCCGAAACGGATACACGGCTACTTCGCCATGCCGCTGCTCTCCGGCGGACGGCTGCTCGGCCGGGTGGACCCCGCCCGGGAGGGAAGGACCCTGGTCGCCCGGCAGGCCTCGCTGGAGTCCGCGAAGGCGGTGGAGCCGATGGCCCGGGCGCTGCGGGAGGCGGCCGAGTGGGTCGGCTGCGACACCGTACGGATCGAGCGGGTCGAGCCGCCCGCCCTGGCGGCACCCCTCACCGCGGCACTCTCCTGACCCCTGCCCCCGGCCCCTGACCCCTGGGCCACGGGTCCCGTCCGGCTCGCCCGGCCCCCGGGGGGGGAGCGGCGGGCGCCGACGACGGCTAGCGGATCTCCAGGATCTTCTCCCTCATCGCATAGACCACCGCTTCCATCCGGGAGTGCAGCTGGAGCTTCTCCAGGATGTTGCGGACATGGTTCTTCACCGTGTTCTCCGAGATGAACAGCTCCTTGGCGATATCGCGGTTGTTCATCCCGGTGGCGACCAGTTTGAGGACCTCCAGCTCCCGGTCGGTGAGCCGGGGCGCGGGCACCAGCCGCCGCTCGTCGGTGCGCTGGATCATCGATTTGAACTCGGTGAGCAGCTTGGACGCCATCGAGGGGCTGATCTGGGACTGCCCGTCCGCCACGGCCCGGATCGCCGTGGCCACCTCGTCGGTGGAGATCTCCTTGAGGAGATAGCCGGTCGCGCCCGCCTTGATCGCGTCGTAGAGGTCGGCCTCCTCATCGCTGATCGTCAGCATGATGATCTTGGCGCTGGGGGCCACCTCCTTGATGGACGTACAGGCCTCGATGCCACCGCGACGCGGCATCCGCACATCCATCAGCACAATGTCCGGCAGCAGGTCGGCCGCCTTGTCGACGGCCTCGGCCCCGTCCCCGGCCTCCCCCACGACCTGGATGTCCTCCTCCTGCGCGAGCACGATCTCCAGACCTCTCCGGAAGAGCGCGTGATCATCCACCACCAGGACCCTGATGGGCTCGGCACGGGAGCCGCCCGGAGCCGTACCGCCCCCGGCGACCGTGTCGCGGGCATCGGCCGTGTCGTCGTGCACCGGTCCGAAGCTGTCCGCCATCGTTCCTCCCCCTGAAAGGCATGGGCCTGAAAGGGCATGTCATGTTCGCCAACACCCGTGCACACCGCACGGGTTGGCCTGAGAGGTCCATGCTTTCATGCCCGGCTGACACACAGGTGATCCAGCGGGTCGCACAGTGGTGCCCCCGAGGGCGCACAGGGCGCTCCTGGGGGCACCACCGCCTCGGTCCGTCCGGTGCGAACAGCGGCGGGGTCAGCCGCCCAGCGCACCTCCGGCGCCCGCGCCCTCGGACCCGGCCAGCGGGTCGGTCTCCAGGTGGATGACGCCATAGTCATAGGCATGCCGTCGGTAGACGACACTGGGCTGCTTCGTCTCGGAGTCGACGAAGAGATAGAAGTCGTGTCCGACCAGTTCCATCTCGTAGAGGGCCTGGTCGAGTGTCATCGGTGCCGCGGTATGGACCTTCTCGCGGACGATCAGGGGACCCTCGCCCTGCACTTCGAGCGAGCCGATCCTCGTGGTGGGAATGGCCGGGGGCTTCTCCTCGGCCACGGGCTGGCCATTCGCGTTCAGCTCGGCGACTCCGGGGACCACATCGGCCACCTCCGCCGCCGTCAGTCGCCCATTGCCCCGGCGGGTATTGCGCTTGTCGTGCTGCTTGCGCAGCCTCGCCTCCAGCTTGCCCGTGGCGAGATCGAGTGCCGCGTACGGGTCGGCCGCCGCCGCCTCGGCCCGGATCACCGGGCCCCTGGAGTGGAGGGTGATCTCCACGCGGTCGGAACGGTCTGCCTGCCGCGGGTTGTGTTCCTTGGACACCTCGACGTCCAGGCTGATCACCTTGGCGTCAAGCTTCTGGATCTTGTCCAGCTTCAGCTTCTCGGCCACGTGCTTGCGGAACCGCTCGGGCACCTCGGTCTTGCGGCCCTTGACGACGATGTCCACGCAGAACTCCGTTCCCGGATTGCTCCGCCCGCTCACCGTGCGGAGCGTCTCCCTCTTGCACCAGACCCCGGAGAGCACCGGAGTCTCGGACTACGCGACTTTCACGTCCTCCTCCCCGATCGACAAGATCCCCACCCCAATCAGGCTTTGGAGTTTTCCGTTGCCCCGATCGCGATGGCCGGAAACACGGCGGAGCATTCGGGATGGCGGGCATCCCATTCGTGGATCCTCACCACCGAACATAGCTCCCCCCGCCCCTTCTCGGCACCCGCTACCAGCGCGTACCTTCGTCCAGAGTTATTCGGACCTCTTACTGACTGCAACGTTCCGCCTTCCCTCCCGGTTCCGGTTTATGGGAATGACATGGGCGGAACCGCGACCACGGCCGCAGCCATGGCTCCACCCGAATTCCCCCCGGGGGCCAGGGGGCCCTCCCCCTCCCCCACCCCTCCCCCCGCCCCCTCGATATCGGCCCCCTCCCGCCCTCCCCCGACGGCCGCGCGCACCGCGCGGGCCGCCTCGGTCAGCGACGCCCCCGTCGTCATCAGGTCGTCCACCAGGACCACCCGCGCACCCGTCAGCGCTCCCGCGGCGCCGGGCACGGTACTCAGGGCGCCGCTGAGATTCGCCACCCGCTCCGGGGCCGTGAGCCCCGCCTGATCGCACACCTCCCGACGCTGCCGCAGCAGCGGCAGCACCGTCACCCGCTCCCCGGCGCGCCGCAGCTCGCCCGCCGCCGCCCGGGCGAGCCGGCGCCCGGCGTCATGGCCCCGTGACCGCACCGCCCACCGGGCCGACGGCACCGGCACCAGGACCAGCGGCCCCGCCCCGGCGACGGGCACGGCCGCCCGGACCGCCCGGGCGAGCGCGGCGCCGAGAGGCCGGGCCAGCCCCAGCGCGCCCCGCTCCTTGTGGGCGATGAGCACCGCCCGCACCGCGTCGGCGTACACCGCTGAGGCGTACACCGGCGGCAGTCCCGCCGGCTCCGGGTCGGGTCTGACCCGGAACGGCGCCGCGCCGTGCAGTTCCCGTGCGCACACGGCACACAGCACCGTCCGGGAGGCGCCGCAGCCACCGCACACCATCGGCACCACCAGCCCGGAGATCTCGTTCCACCATCCCCGCATGACTCCACTCTGCCTGGGGGCAAGGAACCCCGCCACCCCTGTGGATAACTCTCTGACCTGTGGCTTTGCAGATCGGTACAGGTGGCGGGGCAGGGTGGGACCTCAGGGCGCGCCGGTGGGGACCGCCGGCCCCCGGCCCCGGCCCGACCGGCACTCCCGGCCCGTGCGCAGGGGCACCCCACGGCCTGGAGAGACCCAGGAAGACCTGGAGGCGGCCCTCACAGGCCCCGGCCCCGTCCCCCGGCCTTGGCGCCCCCTAGCCCTGGCGCCCGGCACCCCAGGGCTCAGCCGGCCCGGACAGACCGCAGCGCAGGACAGACCGCAGTGACAGACCGCAGTGCGGGACACCCCGGACAGGCCACAGGTCGCTCCGGACACCAGGGACCGCCCCGGCGATCAACCGTCACCCCGGATAGACCGGCGACGACCCCTCCGTGACGACCTTCTGCCAGTTCGCACCCGACGGCAGCCGCACGATGCCCTCGCCCCCGGAGTGCGCCACCAGCGGCTGCCTCTCGTCCTCGGACGCGGCGACCGCCTTGACGCTGTTCAGCCCCGGCAGCACGGACGCCGCCGAGCTGGAGCCGTCCGTCTGGATGTAGCGGATCTGCTGCACCTCACCGGCCTCCTTGCCGACGACCACCAGTCGGCTGGGCCCGGCCCAGGAGACCGCGGTGACCGTCTCCATCTGCGGCGCCGCCGGACGCAGCGCCGCCACCGTCACCACCGGGTCGTCCACGGGGCCCCGCCGCTCGACCCGGCCGATCTGGAGGGTGGTGCGCCCGTCCCGGGTCAGCAGCAACGCGATCCGCGCGCCGTCCGCCGAAAGCCGCAGCGACTCGATACGGGCGCCCCCCAGGTCCGGGACGATGGCCACCGGCAGGGGCTCACCCCCGCCCTGGGCGAAGCGCAGCAGGCCGCCGTGGAGGGGGTCGCGGTCGGCGACCCACAGGTCCCCGGACCCGTCCCAGCTGGGCGCGGAGAGCCGGTCGGCCCGGTCCGTCCCTCTGCTGCGGACCAGAGGGGTGGCCGCCCCTTCCGTGTCGATGGGCGAGACGAGCAGCTCACGGCCGTCCTTGGTGACCGCCGCCGCGGTGTCCTCGTCGTGCGCGACCGCGATCTGGCCGAGCGGGAGCCCTCCCCCGCCCAGCGGCCCCGGCACGGCCGTCGGACGCCCCTGCCCGCTCTTGGGGAGCACGGCCAGGCTGTTCTTGCCGTCGACCACGTACTGGCTCTGGGTGCCCGCGCGCTGGGAGTCATGACCCGGCGCGTACACCTCCTCCTGGCCACTGCTGAGGGAGCAGAGCATGCCCCCGTTGGCCCGCTGCAACTCGACCTGGTCGACCCGGCTGGAGGAGAGGTCCTTGAGGGTGAAGAGGATCTGGGCGGCCATCTTGTCGCACTGGGCGCGGCTGACCCCGTTCGCCTTCTCGTTGAGGGGGACTTCCAGGGTGTTGCGGTCGTCAAAGCCGAGCGAGGTGTCGTCCTTCAGCCGGGTGCCCTTGGGGAAGGGCGATTCCACGACCGGTTCGAGCCACTCTGTCGGCCCTTCGAGCAGGGCACGAACCGACTGGGTCACCGGGTCGACCAGGGTGACCGGATCCAGCCGCTGCCGGATGAAGATCGGGTCGGCCACCACCGTGCTCCGCCCGACGGCGAAGTAGTACTTGTTGACCGGCTGGTAGTTGCGCTGGAAGTCGGCGGCGCCGAGGATCAGCCCCTGGGGCAGCCGGTCGATGCGCCATTCGGTGCCGTCCCGCCCCTTCTGCCGGGTCAGATGGATCAGCTGGCGGTAGTCCTCGGGGGTGACCGCCTTGTACGCGCGTTCCTTGTCGACCTGGGCGACCTTCTTGCCGATCAGCGGGTAGTCCACCCCCGGATCGGAGTCCCCGCCCTCCCGGCCCGGGCCGGACTCGGGCGCCTCGGCCAGGACGGTCGTCCCCAGCTCCGGCCGCCACTTCTTCGCCATGTCCTTCGTCAGATAGGCGCGGGCGGTGGCGAACTTGGCGTCGTCGCTGGTCATGGCCTCCAGGAAGCCCTCGATGACCTGGTGCGGCGTGGCACCCTTCCGGGGCGGCACCGCCTCCACCCGGATCTGGGAGTCGGCCCTCGGGGACGCCTTGACCGCACGGACATCGCCACTGGAGGGCATGCCCGCGCACCCGGAGAGCAGCAGGGCACCGCAGCCCAGGGACACCCCGGCGAACCAGAGCGCACGTCCGCCGCGCCCCCGGCGCCCCACCCGCCCCGCTGACGCCACAGGCCCCACCGGCCCCGAGACCGCAAACGGCCCCGCAGGACCCGACACCCCTGCCGGACCCGAAGGATCCGCAGAACCCGAAGGACCCGACAACCCTGAGGGCCCCGAGGACCCCGCCGAACCGCCCGATCCATGGGTACGGCGGTCCCCGCCCCCCGCCTCAGCGCCCATGTACCCCGTCCTCACTCCTGTCGTCCCGCTCCGGCGACGACCGCCCCGCCACGCCGTCCTGCCGCATACCGTCCTGCCGCTCCACCGGACGCGGCACCACCCGCGCACCGCTCCCCGGCAGCGCCGCCGGATCGACCTCCGGGTGCGCCGCGGCCGGCGGCACCCGCAGCGGCGCACGCATCC
Source organism: Streptomyces sp. NPDC000594 (assembly GCF_040299965.1). Lineage (NCBI taxonomy): Bacteria > Bacillati > Actinomycetota > Actinomycetes > Kitasatosporales > Streptomycetaceae > Streptomyces > Streptomyces sp. NPDC000594. Next base: position 68,628 of record NZ_JBEPCY010000041.1, read on the forward strand.
CCATGGACGGATGTATCTCCATCGCCGGACGCGCCCCCAGGGACTGAACGGGTACGGAGGCCAGCAGGTGCCCGGACGACTTCGCCCCGGACGCCTCCACACCGACCGCCCTCGCACCGGCCGCCTCCGCCGCCGCCCGCTCCCGGTTCTGCCGGGAGTCCTCGGGCTCCAGCGGTACCGGCGACCCCCGCAGCGGCTCGTCCGCCGTCCGCGGCAGCGTCAGCCGGAACTGCGATCCCCCGCCCGGCTCCCCCCACGCCTGGAGCCAGCCGCCGTGCAGCCGCGCGTCCTCGACGGCGATGGAGAGCCCGAGCCCGGTCCCGCCCGTGGTGCGCGCCCGCGCCGGATCCGCCCGCCAGAAACGGTTGAAGACCCGGGTCGCCTCGCCCGGCTTCAGGCCCACGCCGTAGTCGCGCACCGCGATGGCGACGGCCCCGCCCGCGGAGGCCAGCCGTACCAGCACATCCCGGCCCTCGCCGTGCTCCACCGCGTTGACCACGAGATTCCGCAGCACCCGCTCGACCCGGCGGGCGTCCGCCTCCGCGACCACGGGCTGCTCGTCGCCGATCACCCGTATCCGGGTGCCCTTCCGCTCGGCCAGCGGCTCCGCGCCGCCGATCACCCGGCGCACCACCTCGCGCAGATCTATCGCCTCGGCCTCCAGCGCCGCCGCACCCGCGTCGAACCGGCTGATCTCCAGCAGATCGGCGAGCAGCGACTCGAAACGGTCGAGCTGATCCCCGAGCAGCTCCGCCGAGCGCGCGGTCACCGGATCGAAATCGGCCCGCGCCTCATGGATCACATCGGCCGCCATCCGCACCGTCGTCAGCGGAGTCCGCAGCTCATGGGAGACATCCGAGACAAACCGCCGCTGCATCCGGGACAACTCCTCCAGCTGCTGGATCTTCAGCTGGAGGTTCTGCGCCATCTTGTTGAACGCTTCACCGAGCCGTGCGATGTCGTCCTCGCCGGTGACCTTCATCCGCTCCTGGAGCCGCCCGGCGGAGAGCCGCTCGGCGATCCCGGCGGCCATCCGTACCGGGGTGACGATCTGCCGGACGACCAGCCATGCGATGGCCCCCAGCAGCACCACCAGGAAGAGCCCCGCCGTGGCGAGGGTGGTCCGGACGAGGCTGAGCGACTGCTGCTCTTGCGAGAGCGGGAAGAGGTAGTACAGCTCGTACGGATTGCCGTCGATGTCATTGAGGCGGGTGCCGACGACCAGACCGGCCACCGGCTCCTGCTCGCCGTTGCGGTGCTTGATCTCGGTGTACGTCTTCTGGGGCACCGCGTTCCGGGCCACCTCGGCCCGCAGCTTCTCCGGGATGGAGGCGATGTCCACACTGCCCGACTTGCGCGGTCCCCAGTTGGAACCGGCCACCTCGGAGTCGGCGCTCAGCGCCACCACATGGAACGTTCCCTGGCCGCCGCCCGCGAGCTGCTCCAGCAGCCCCGTACGCCAGGAGCTGGTGGCGGCGGACGGGTCGTCCGACCCGGCGCGCCCCCGGGGCTCGACCGGCTCACCGGCCAGCTGCCGGGCGACGGCGAACCCGCCGACGGCCTGGCTCTGCGCGGCGTCCTCCTTGGCCTGCAACAGCCCGTTGCGCACCTGTCCGAAGACGACGAAGCCCAGCAGCACCACGACACCCAGGGACATCAGCAGGGTGGAGACCACGATCCGGAGCTGGATGTTCCGGCGCCACAGGCGCACCGCGGGCAGCAGCGGACGACGGATCCAGCGCCGCAGCAGCCGGAGCAGCAGACGCACCGGCTCGCCCCGGCGGTCCGGCAGCCCGCTCCTCAGCAGCCGCGCGAAACGCCCCGCGCCCTGAGTCGCACCCTGAGCGACACCCTGGCTCGCGCCCTGAGCAGCACCCTGGCTCGTACCCGGCCCTGTCCCCCGACTCGTACCCTGATCCGTCCCGGCAGCCCGCCCCGAACGGCCCCCCACATCCCCGGGCCCCGGAGCAGCACCGCCGCGGGGCATATCAGCTCGGCCCGGCCTTGTAACCGACGCCACGGACGGTCACCACGATCTCAGGACGCTCCGGGTCCTTCTCGACCTTGGAGCGCAGCCGCTGCACATGCACATTCACCAGCCGGGTGTCGGCGGCGTGGCGATAGCCCCACACCTGCTCCAGCAGCACCTCACGGGTGAACACCTGCCACGGCTTGCGCGCCAGCGCCACCAGCAGATCGAACTCCAGAGGCGTCAGCGCGATCGACTGGCCTTCCCGCTTCACCGAGTGACCGGCCACATCGATGACCAGGTCACCGATGGTCAGCTGCTCGGGAGCGGGCTCCTCGGACCTCCGCAGCCGCGCCCGGATCCGGGCGACCAGCTCCTTCGGCTTGAACGGCTTGACGATGTAGTCGTCCGCCCCCGACTCCAGACCGACCACCACATCCACGGTGTCGCTCTTGGCGGTGAGCATGACGATGGGCACACCCGACTCGGCGCGGATCAGCCGGCACACCTCGATGCCGTCCCGCCCCGGAAGCATCAGATCGAGCAGGACCAGATCCGGCTTCGCCTCGCGGAAAGCGGCCAGCGCCTTGTCGCCGTCGGCCACGAACGACGGCTCGAAACCCTCGCCACGCAGCACAATTCCGAGCATCTCGGCCAATGCGGTGTCGTCATCGACGACAAGGACTCGTCCCTTCATAATCGACATCATCCCATTTCCGCATCGGCGACTGAGGTCCAGGTGAGATAGGTCACTGCGCCGCCCCGCGAACGCAGGCACCGACACCGACCCTTTTCCGCCCCGCACCGGCCTGTGATCGTGGCCCCCGACCGGGTGACGGACACCAGACGGTACCGGTTACGGGCCCCTCAGAACCAGGGTCCCCCTCCCCGCACCCCGCCCGGCCCACCTGCGCACCCCACTCCTCACCCCGCGGCCGGCACCCGCCCCCGGGTGCTCAGAGCGGCGACACCGTCCCGGGTGACCGGCGACAGCACCCCCTCCTCCGTGACGATCGCCGTGACCAGCTCCGGAGGAGTGACATCAAACGCCGGGTTGTACGCCTGGGTCCCCGGCGGAGCCGTCCGCCGCCCCCCGCCCGCACCCGGCGCCACCCCGGCACCCACCTCCGTCACCTCGTACGCCGCCCGCTGCTCCACCACGATCGACGCCCCGTCCACCGTGGCCGGATCGATCGTCGTCGTCGGCGCCACCACCACGAACGGCACATGGTGGTACGAGGCCAGCACCGCGAGCGGATAACTCCCCACCTTGTTCGCCACCGACCCGTCCGCCGCGATCCGGTCCGCGCCGATCAGCACCGCGTCCACCTCCCCCGCCGCGAACAGCGACCCCGCCGCGTTGTCGGTGAGCAGGGTGTACGGGAGACCGTGCCGCGCCGCCTCGTACGCGGTCAGCCGCGCCCCCTGCAACAGGGGCCGGGTCTCATCCACCCACAGCCGCCGCAGCCGCCCCGCGCGATGGGCACCCAGCGCCACCGCGAACGCCGTCCCCTCACCCCCCGACACCAGAGCACCCGTATTGCAGTGGGTGAGAAGCCGGTGCCCGCCCGCCGGAAGCAGCTCGCCGAGGAGGGCGAGACCGTGCTCCGCCATCCGCGCGCTGGCCTCGGCGTCCTGCCGGTGCAGCTCCTTCGCCGCCATCAGGGCCGCCCGCTCGGGCGCCGTCTCCCCCCGCTCCACCGCCGCCCGGTACGCGGCCATCGCCCGCCGGACCCCGTACCCGAGATTGACCGCCGTGGGCCGGGCCCGCTCCAGCTGACCGGCCGCCTCCTCCACGTCGTACCCGCGCGCCGCCGCGAGAGCCACCCCGTACGCACCCGCGATCCCCAACAGCGGCGCCCCCCGCACCGCCAGCGTCTGGATCGCCCGCACCAGTGCCGGAACGTCCGTGCACACCAGCTCGACCTCGTCGGCGGGCAGCCGCGTCTGGTCGAGCAGCACCAGCACGGGACCCTCCAGCGGCTCCTCCCAGCGCAGGACGGGAAGCATGGGCCGCGTGCCGTCGCCGGCCGCCTCACGTGCGTACTGATCAGTCATCCGCCCAGTCTGCCCGGTGATCCACCCACATTGCAGGCACAAAGGAGACACGGCCCCGCCGGGTCCGAAGCCCCGTGGGACCATGGCTGACAGCCTGCCGAACTGACACTCGGACGGGTGTGCGCCCCCGTCGGTCCGACCGGACCGGCTCACAGACCCCAACGATGAGGTGGACGACCGTGAACGACACTCCGGGCTGGGCATCGCCCGGATCGGCCGACGACCGGAACGCGAACCCTCCCCGCACCGACCGGCCCGCCGACGCCGACGGCCCCGCCACCGGATGGGCCGGTCAGCAGCCGCCCGCCGGGCAGTGGTCCACCCCGCCCGGAACCGGACACGGCGGTCCACCGCCGGCCCCGGGCCGCGGCGGCGGGCCGTACCAGGGCTGGGGCGCTCCCCCCGCCCTCAAGCCCGGGGTGATCCCACTGCGCCCGCTCGGCACCAGCGAGATCCTCGACGGTGCGACGTCGACCCTCCGCAGGTACTGGCGCCCCGTCCTCGGGATCACGCTCACCGTCTCCGTCGTCGCCCAGATCTGCATCACCGTCATCAACCGTCTCTTCGGCTCGGATCCGGTGGAGGTGGACCCGGACGCGAGCCCCGAGGAGGCGCTCCGTCAGTCCGTCGACGCCGCCCGTGCCGCCTTCGTCGATCTGCTGCCGTCGATGGCGATCGGCATGGTCGTCACCTTCTTCACCACGGCCCTCCTCACCGTGATCGTCAGCCGTGCCGTACTCGGCCGGCCGGTGACGATCGGGGAGGCCTGGCAGGAGGCCCGCCCCCGGCTGCCCCAACTGCTCGCCCTGACGCTGCTGTTGCCGCTGATCGCGGTGGCCATCGGCGGGGTCGCCATGGCCCCCGGATTGCTGCTCGACGGCTCGGGCGGAGCCGCGCTCCTCTCCCTCGGCATCCTCGTCGCCATCCCGCTGATCGTCTTTCTGCTGGTACGGCTGGCACTCGCCCCGACCGTGCTGATGCTGGAGCGCCAGGGCGTCGCCGAAGCCCTCCGCCGCTCGTCCAGGCTGGTCCAGGGCTCCTGGTGGCGGACGTTCGCCATCCTGCTGCTCGCCATGGTGATCGTCCTCCTGGTGCAGGTCGTCATCAGCGTGCCGTTCACCGCGATCGGGTACGCGATGCACGACGGCGGCCTCGCCGACCTCATGGACGGCCGCGCCGTGGACAGCTGGCCGGTCCTGATCGCCACGGGCATCGGCGCGGTGATCGGTTACGCGCTCACCTATCCGATCTCCGCAGGCGTGACCGCACTGCTCTACGTCGACCAGCGCATCCGCCGTGAATCCCTGGACCTGGAGCTGGTCCGCGCCGCCGGCATCCCCGGCACCGAGCCCTCCGCGCCCACCTCCTCCGGCAAACCGGGTATCTGACAGCCACACCCAATGAAGAAGGGGCCCTCGCCACCAGGCGAGGGCCCCTTCTTCATCTTCTCCGCGCCTCTGTGGCGCTGCGCTACGCGGAGCGGCGATCGGAGCATGGCACGCATAGCCCCTGTGCCTCACTCTGCCGCATCGACACGCATTGCTGGACCCACGGATACGGGGGCGACATCACAGGCTCCCCAGAGCCCATACAGAGCCTTTCCCCAGGAGCCTCAGAAGGCTTCCTGAGGCTTCCTGTCGTTGCCTCAGCCCGGTACGAGAGCCTGGTACGGGGAGAGCCCGCCGGCCTTTATCGGCCGCAAAAAGGTCTGGAACGCAAAATAGCCCCGGCCCCGACACCCATCACAGGGTATCGGGGCCGGGGCCCAAAATTTGTTCGGCGGCGTCCTACTCTCCC
>NZ_JBEPCY010000042.1:0-73800 GCF_040299965.1 Streptomyces sp. NPDC000594
AAGACCCGATAAGTCAGACACACTCGCAGCCACCTGAACCACCCCCGGGACCCACTACCAAACACAGTACGCCCACCACAAAGACAACGGCATTGCGCCTAACTCACGTTGCTTCCAACCGCGCTGCTCTCGCTTGCGGCGGAGACGTGCCCCCATAGCCGCCTGCGGACCATCGTCCGGGTTCAGTTCCTTCAGGTTTGCCATGGATGTGCCCCAACTTTGTTTGCTGGTTCTCCTCGTTGAACCACCCTCGACTCCAGGCCAAGCTGAGTGCGTCTGGTAGCGAAGTGGCTACGGAGAGGAGTTTACGTGCCCGGTACGAGCGGTTCTTCCGGCAATCCGGCGACCGAAGCCCGGCTCTCGCCCGAGCCGGCGGGGGACAGCCCTCTGCTCCTGGCCCTCCGTCTGCGGATACAGCGCGATCACGAACTGCGGCTGCGGTTCGGTCCGTTCCACGACACGGTCAGAAAGGCACATGCGTGCGAGAGCGACGAGGTAGGTCGATAGCCCGCACGGTGGCGATGCTCGCGGCGTGGTCGCTGTCGGTCGGCCTGCACACGATGAGCCTGGCCGAGCGGCTCTAAAGCCCCGTCCTCCGTGGCACCGGCAGGTTCAGCGGTGTTCCTCTCACCGGTGCCACGGAGGGCGGCTTCAAGCGGGGTCCGCCCTCACCCCTGCCCTGGGCGGGCCCCCGGGCCCCGGCCGTTCACCCCCGCACGGACGGCCGGGGCCCACCCGTAGATTCCCCCCTCACCCTCAAGGGAGACAGTCATGTCCCTCAACGCCACACCGTCCCCCGACGGACCGTTCGGCCTCCGGATGATCCGGCTGCGGGACTGCGACAGCCCTCAGCCCGCGCTGATCGTGTCCAGGGTCGCCCTCACCGTGTTTGTCGCGGAGGCCCGGGCCGGGCGGCTGGATCACCTCCTGGCGACGGAGGCGGAGATGGCCGAGGCGCGGAAGGTCGCCCGCTGGTCCCACGAACACGAGACGGCCGAGCCGGACCTTCTCTGACCCCTCCCCGTCGCGGACCGCCCGCACCCCAGGCGCCCTCGGCCTCGTGCAACGAGGTCGGGGGGTGCAGGGTCGCCCCCGCAGGGGACCGGCGGACGGCCCCTCGAACTAGACACGTCACCTCAGTCTGCCGGCCCCGAGGAGGTGAGCCCGGAGGCCCCCGCCCCCGCACATGCGAGTCACCTCGCTCCAAGCCCCCGAGGTACGGGCTGCCCGCACCAATCAAGCCCGTCCGGCGTTTGAGGACGGACCCGAGGCCCGAGTCACCTCGGGTGGACGTCGGGGCCAGCCCCGAACCCCGCTCCTCAAACTCCCCCAGACTTCGTCCGGGGGGACCCCCACGAGGCTTGATTTTGAGGCCCCCGCTCCTCAAACTCCCCCAGACTCCGTCCGGGGGGACCCCCACGAGGCTGGATTTTGAAATTCAAGCCTGTCCGGCGATTGAGGACGGACCCGAGGCCCGAGTCACCTCGGGTGGACGTCGGGGCCAGCCCCGAACCCCGCTCCTCAATCGCCGGAGGGGCTGAATTTGCCGGCCTCGGGCCCTGGTCGGGGGCCAGCCCCCGAAGCCCCCGCTCCTCAAACGCCGGAGGGGCTGAATTTGCCGAAGCGCGGGCCACCGGCCGCCCGGTGGGCCGGGTGGTGGAGGGGGGCGGACCGGTCGGGTGACCACTCCGCCCTGTGGGCGGACCTCGGCGCGGGCCCGCCGGGAGCATGGGGAGCAGTCTCATTGCCGAGGGATGGCGGTCTGTCGTGGAGGTATCCGGGACGCGGGCCCTGGCACGCAGGATGCGGGTGGTGAACCCGCCCATGGTCGCGACAGCCATCGTCGCGGGCGCGTTCCTGCTGGTCGCGCTGGTGGGGCTGGTCGTGGACCCCCGCGAGATCACCGGGCAGCCCGCGTGGGCGAAACCCGCACGGTTCGCGTTCTCCTTCGGCCTGTTCGCCGTCACGCTGATCTGGCTGATGTCCTTCGTCCGGGGCCACGCCCGTCTGGTGACGGTGATGTCCTGGACGGCGGTGGTCTGCGTGGCCGTCGAGGGAGCGGGCGGCACCTGGGCGGCGGCGGAGGGGACCACCAGCCACTTCAACTTCACCAGCACTGTCACCGGCACCAGGATCCTCGTCATGCTGCTGGCCTCGCTGGTACTGCTGGCGATCGGCCTGGTGACCGTGTTCCTGCTGCTGCGGAAGGGAGTCCAGCCACCCGCCCTGGCCTGGGCCCTGCGGCTGGGGATGGTCACGGTCATCGTGAGCATGGTCGCCGTCTACCTGATGGTGCAGTCCACCCCGGCGCAGGAGGCCGCGGCCGACCTGACGGGCGAGATGCCGTACGTCGGCGCGCACACGATCGGCCCGCCCGACGGCGGCCCGGGGCTGCCGGTCACCAACTTCAGCACCGTCGGCGGGGACTGGCGCGTCCCGCACTTCTTCGGCGTCCACTCACTCCAGGCCCTGATCCTGCTGGGCCTGTTCCTCACCCTCGGCCCCCGCCCGCTCGGCCCCCGTCACCGTACCGCCCTGGTCTGGATCGCCGCCGCCTGCTGTCTCGGGCTGACGGGCATCCTCACCTGGCAGGCCCACCGGGGGCAGCCCTTCACCGCCCCGGACAGCGCCACCGGCCTCGCGCTGGCCGCCCTGGCCGTGGTGGTTGCCGCAGCCACCACCGCCGTCTTCCTGCATGCCCGTACGACACAGCGCCCGCCGACACCCCAGCACCCCGGGTGACCCGACGAACATTCCGACCGGGACCGCTGTCAGAGGCGGCTGTTACGGTCGATTCATGACTTCATCCGACGCCCTGCTGGCCAGGCTCGAACGGGATGCCGCCCTGGCGTCGGCGCTCGCCCGGCACAGCGACTTCGACATCGAGCGGCGGGATCCGGTGGAGGAGGTGGTGCTGCCCGGCGGCACCCCGCTGCAAGTGATAGCCGGGTGCGGCGCGGGCGGCACGTACTTCCTGTGCGGGGACGGCGGAGCGGACGGCGGCGCGCGGCCGGTGCTGTACGCGGACTCCGAAGGCCAGGCCACCCTGATCGGCGCGGATCTCCTGGAGGCGCTCACCGTCCTGGTGGTGCTCCCCTTCTGGCAGGACCTCGCCCCGGACCGCACCCTCGCCGAGGCGGGTGCGGAGCCGCGCGCGGACGAGCCCTCGCTCGACGCCGAGCGCGACCGGCTGATCGAGGTACTCGGGCTGCCGCCCCTGTCGGAGACGGAGGCCGCCGACCTGCTCGCCGTCGCTGCCGCCCGGACCGTTCCGGGCCATCTGCCCCGGGTGCCCCGCCCGGGGTACGAGCCCTATGAGCCGCTCCTCGACGGGACCGCGTTGTTCCGGCGCGGCTGACAGGTGCGTCAGCGCATATGGATGCCGCCGTTGATGTCGAGGGTGGCGCCGGTGACGTAGCCGCCTTCCTCGCTCACCAGGAAGTCCACGAGCGCGGCCACCTCGGACGGCCTGCCCATGCGGCCCACCGGGATGCCCCGCGCCACCTCGGACACCTCGGACGCGCCGAGTTCCGCTACCGCAGGCGTCTGGACGGCGGCCGGGGCGACCGCGTTGACGGTCACGCCGTGCGCCGCCAGTTCGCGGGCGAACACCTTGGTCAGTACGAGGACTCCCGCTTTGGCGGCGGAGTAGTGGGGGCCCGCGAGCGTGCCGCCCTGCTGGCCGGCCAGTGAGGCGAGATTGACCACCCGGCCCCATCCCCGGTCGCGCATCGCGGGCGCGCACAGCCGGGTCAGGGTGAGGACGCTGCGCAGATTGGTCGTCATGACGGCGTCCCACTCCTCCAGGCCGATGTCCCAGACGGAGCCCGGGGCGGTCCGGGCGGCGTTGTTGACCAGGATGTCGGGGGCGTGCCAGGCATCGGTGACCTCGCGCAGCGCGGCCCGTACCGCCTCCGTGTCGTCCACATCCGCCCGAAGCGGCAGCGCGGTGCCCGGAGCTGTGCCCGTATCGGAGCCGGCACCGGAACCCGTACCGGGGCCGGGGCCGAGCGTGGCGGACAGCTCGGTCACAGCGTCACCGTCGCGGTCCAGCAGGGCCACCCGGTGTCCCCGCGCGTGCAGCCGGGCGGCGATGGCGGCCCCGATGCCGCGTCCCGCGCCGGTGACCAGGGCCACCCGGGTATCGGTCGGCATGGCGATCGGCTCCTCCCGGATGACCGGATTCGGCGGCTCCATCAGATGGCCGGACTCGACGGCAGCGGGGCGCCGAGCAGCGCGCGTCCGTAGATCTCCTTGCCGGTCTGGACGCTGAGGGCGGCATGCCGGGAGGCCGTCTCGATGTCCCGCCAGGCGCGTTGCAGCTCCGAGCCGTCCGCGAAGCTGCCCGCGCCCGCCGTGTCCAGCAGCAGGGCCACGGCGTCCCGGGCGCAGCGCATGGCGTGGGCGGCGTCCATCCGCAGCCGGGCCCGCTCGGTGAGGGAGGGGCGGCGGCCCGCGCGGGCGTGGGTGTCCACCTCTCCGGCGGCGCGGTGCAGATGGAGGCGGGCGGTGTCGATCAGTACGGCGGCGTCCGCGACATTGAGCTGGTGGGCGGGGGCCTCGGCGACCAGGCGGTGCAGCGGGGAGACGGCGCGCTTGCCCTGGGCGGCCGCGCTCACCACCTTCTCCAGTGCCGCCGCCGCGATCCCGACGGCCGTCGCCACCAGGGGCAGGTTGATGGAGAGGTGGAAGATGATCCGTGGTTCCTCGGGGTGGCGTTGCCGGTAGACGCCGGTCGCCATGGCGGTGAGGGAGATGATCCGGGAGTCGGGTACGTACACCTCGTCCGCGACGGCCGTGTCGCTGCCGGTGCCGCGCATGCCCGCCATGTGCCATACGTCGTCCACGGTCAGGGCGGAGGTGGGGACGAGGGCCAGGCCGCGTTCCGGTTCGCTTCCGGCGCCGGGCCAGGCGAAGCCGAGCAGGGTCCAGGGTGCGTGATGGATGCCGGAGAGCCAGGGCCATCGGCCGCTCAGTGTCCAGCCCTCGGCCGAGCGCCGTGCGGTTCCGGACGGGTTGGCGCCGCCGCAGACGACGGTGTCCGGGTCGTCCTGCCAGAGTGCGGCGCGTTCGGGGTGGTCGAGCTGGGAGGCGAAGAGGGCGCCGCCGTAGGCGATGCCCACGATCCAGGAGGCGGCGGCGCAGCCCCGGGCCAGCTCCTCGCACACCTCGACGGCGGTACGGATGTCCGCGCCCTGGCCGCCGTGGGTCCGGGGTGTGCCGAGCCGGAGCAGTCCGGCGCGGCGCAGTGCGGTGAGGGTGGTGTCGGTGAGGGCGCGTTTCTCCTCGGTACGGGGGGCCTCGTCGGCGAGGAGCGGTATCAGCGAGCGTGCCGCTGTGACCGGGGTGAGGTCGTGGGGGGCGTCGGAGCTGTGCGCGGTGTCGGGGGGTGCGGTGCCCACAGTCGTCTCCGCTCTCTCGGTGGTGCCGCCTGGTGCGGGTGGCGGACGAGCGTAGCCGGGTGACGCCGGGGGCGGGGCGGTCCTGGGGAACATGGCCGACAAGGGGTCTCCCGGGCACGGGCGGCCCACGGTGGGCATCCGTCCCGCAGGTCGCGTCACCGCAGGTCGCGTCCGGCGGGAAGCCGGTCGGCCGGACACATCACCGCAGACCGCGTCATCACGCGCCGTCGGCCCGGCCGTCGAGGTAGGCGATCAGTTTCACCTCGCTGCGGAGCAGCCGCTCGCGCTCGTCCTCGGGAAGGGTCGCGAGCGGGTCGGCGAGGACACGCGTACGGGGGACATGGACCATCGAACCGGAGTAAATACGGCACCCGGGGCACCATGCCAGGCCGACGCAGCGCTCGAACATCGGGGAGTCGAACGGGTGGTAACGGTACTGATAGGAGCGGACCGCCGCGCCGCAGGTGGCACAGATCCGGCGGTCGCCGTCGGCGACGGTGGCCCAGCTGGAGACCTTGGTCCAGCGCTTCCGCCCGGCCGGTGCTCCGGCCTGTGCTCCGGCCGGTGCTCCCGTCGGTGCTCCGGCCGGTGCTCTCCACGTCGTCATGTGCGGCATTCTCCCCCATGCCGAAGGACCCCCCGCCCAGCAGGGCGGGGGGTCCAGGAGGCATTGCGCTACGAGGATCCGCAGGTCACACCAGGCCGTCAGAAGAGGAGGTTGTACTTCTTCCAGTTCGAGGCGATCTTGACCTTGGCGCCGAACGGCTTGCTCGCGGTGCCCGTGCCCTTGTGGGACCAGACCGCGCCGGCCGAGTCCCGGGTCACCAGGTCCGCCTTGCCGTCGGAGTCCAGGTCGCCGGGTGCCACCAGGGCGTTGTAGCCCTTCCAGCCGGTACCGACCTTCGCCTTGGCGCCGAAGGGCTTGCTCGCGGTACCCGTACCCGGGAACAGCCACAGCGTGCCCGCAGAGTCCCGCGCCAGCAGATCCGCCTTCTTGTCACCGGTCACATCGACGCCGCCCACCAGGGCGTTGTAGCCCTTCCAGCCGGTACCGACCTTGACCTTGGCGCCGAACGGCTTGCTCGCCGTGCCCGTACCCGGGAACAGCCACAGCGTGCCCGCCGTGTCCCGCGCCAGCAGATCCGCCTTCTTGTCACCGGTCACATCGGAGGCACCGGTCAGGGCGTTGTAGGTGTTCCAGCCGCCGCCGACCTTGAGCCGGTCCTTGTAGATGCCGCCGTCACCGGAGGTCCGGTAGAACCACAGCACACCGCTCTTGTCCCGGGCCACCGCGCCCGGACCGCTGCTCTGTACGGTCACCGGTGCCAGGCGGGTCAGCGCCGAGTACTGGTTCCAGTTGAAGGTGCCGCCGACCAGCTCGGACGAGTCGAACGGCTTGGAACCCTTGCCCGTACCGCGGAAGTCGTGCAGGTCGCCGTCGGCCGTGCGGCCCACGACACGGAAGCGCTCGGTCACCGGGATCGAGCTGCTGACCGAGAAGTCGGACGCCTTCTCGGGGTTGCCCGTGCCCCACGCGTACACCTCGTAGACCGCGGTGTTCCGCAGCCGCCACGCGGGGGCCTTCGCTCCGGCCTTCAGCTGGTAGGAGACCGTGTAGTCACCGGGCTTCTTGATGTCGCAGCGGATCTCGTTGCCCCAGCCGACCTCGCCGAGCGAGTGGTCGCACACGGCACCGGCGGCGCCGCCCGCGTCGACACCCGCGACGCTGACCTTCAGCTCGCCCTCGTCCCAGCGCCGGAAGCCCGGCGCCGGGGTCAGGCTCAGCTGGAGTTCGCCCATGTCGACCGCGTGCAGTTTGACCGTGTGGCGCACCGAGCCGCCGGCCGGCAGCGCGGCCGTCGACAGGGTCATGGTGTTCTTCGCGACATGCGCCTTGGTCTTCGCCGTGATCGTGGCGTGCGCCCGGCGCGGGGTCACTTCCTTCGACCCCGCGGTCTGGGCCTCCTTGATGCCCGCGTCGACGCTCTTGCCGCGCGGTACATAGACGAGGCCGTAGTAGAGCTTGGTGCCGTTCGCGGCGGTGCGCGCCGCCGTGACCTCGGGTCCGGCGCTGCCGTAGCCCTTCATGTCGCACAGGTACACCCCGGCGATCCCGGCCTTCGGCTTGCAGTCGCTCGTCGCGTCCACCTTCAGCCCGGCCGGCGCTCCGCCGTTGGTCCAGCTGGTGCTGGTGAGCGGCTTCTTGCTCAGCGCGTAGACATAGGTGCCGTCGGCCTCGCCGCTCACGTCGCCCCCGCTGGACGGCGGGGTCAGCTCGGCGTAGCCCTCGCCCGGCATCAGGGCCTTGTGCTCGACCGGGTCGAAGTAGAACGTCGGATCCGGGGCGGCCACGGCGGTCCCCGACGCCACGACACCTCCGGTGGCGACCAGCACCGCCGTGATTCCGGCGCCCAAAAGCTTTCGCAAAATTGCCCCCATAAATCGGATAATCGACGGACGGTAACATGCCCGCCGCGGTTCGACCTGATCAGGGGCGAACGAGAGACCTCAGCCAGAGACCTCAGCCGTCGATGTCGAGCGCCGTACCGTACAGTCGGTCCACCTTCAGCCGGATGACCACCCTGCGCTCAGCGACCAGCTGCTCCAGGAACGCGGCCTCGTCCTCGGGTCTCGCGGCCTCGGGGATCATCCCGAGCAGTTCCCGCCCGACCGCGTCCCCGGGAACCGTCGTGCTCTCGGAGACCACGGTCTCGCCCTCGGCCACGGCGAACGACCACACGTCGCCACCCGACACATGCAGCGCCGCACGTGGATTGCGCCGCAGGTGCTGGACCTTGACCCGGTCGGCCGTGGACGAGAACCGCACCGTACGGGCTTCGGGGTCCCAGCTGTACACCATGGTGGTCAGATGGGGGTGGCCACTGCGCTTGACGGTAGCGAGCGTCCCGAACTGCTGCCCGATGAGCAGACTGGAGAGAGCTTCGTCGGACAGTGAGCGAGGCGCTGCTGGGCTTTGAGTCATGAAGCCATCAACACGCCTGGCCGTTCGGCTATTTCATGGACTCCGTCCACCCGACGCCCCCTGTCACCACACCCCTGAGGAGGGATCCCCCGGGAGGCCCGGCTCGGTGAGGCGGCCGTCCGTGAGGTGGAGGCGGCGGTTGACGCCGATCTCGGACAGGAAGCGCTCATCGTGGCTGACCACCACGAACGCACCCTGGTACGAGGCGAGCGCGCTCTCCAGCTGGGCGACGCTGACGAGGTCGAGGTTGTTCGTGGGCTCGTCGAGGAGGAGGAGCTGGGGGGCGGGTTCGGCGCAGAGGACGCAGGCGAGGGTGGCGCGCAGGCGTTCGCCGCCGGAGAGGGCGGCGACGGGGAGATGGGCGCGGGCGCCCCGGAAGAGGAAGCGGGCCAGCAGGGTGAGGCGTTCGGCCTCGGGGCGGCCGGGGGCGAAGCGGGTGAAGTTCTCGGCGACGGTCGCCTCGGGGTCGAGCAGGTCCAGGCGCTGGGAGAGATAGGCGATCCGGCCGTCGGCGCGCCGGACCGTACCGCCGTCCGGGGTGAGGTCACCGCCGAGCAGGCGCAGCAGGGTGGTCTTGCCGGAGCCGTTGGGGCCGGTCAGCGCGATGCGCTCGGGGCCCCGGACGGTCAGGTCGAGGCCCTCGTCCCCGAAGGCGGGCCGGTCGCCGAGGTGGATCTGGAGGTGTTCGCCGAGGAAGAGGGTGCGCCCGGCGGGGACTCCGGTGTCCGGGAGGTCCAGGGTGATGCGCTGCTCGTCGCGGAGGGCGCGCTCGGCCGCCTCCAGCCGGGCCCTGGCCTCGCCGACCCGGGAGGCATGGGTCTGGCCCGCGCGGCCCGCCGCCTCCTGGGCGCCGCGCTTCATGTTCCCGGCGAAGAGACGGGGCAGACCGGCGCTCTTGAGGTTGCGGGCGGCGTTGCTCGCCCGGCGATCGGCGCGCTCACGGGCCTGCTGCATCTCGCGCTTCTCGCGCTTCAGCTCCTGTTCGGCGCTGCGGATGTTCTTCTCGGCGGTCTCCTTCTCGGCGCGCACGGTGGCCTCGTACTCGGTGAAGTTCCCGCCGTGCAGGCGCAGTTCGCCCCGGTCGAGTTCGGCGATGCGGTCCATGCGGTCGAGCAGGGCCCGGTCGTGGCTGACGAGGAGCAGCGAGCCGTTCCAGTGCTCCAGTACGTCGTAGAGCCGGTGCCGGGCGTCGCGGTCGAGGTTGTTGGTGGGTTCGTCCAGGAGCAGGATGTCGGGGTTCCGCAGCAGCTGGGCCGCGAGGCCGAGGGAGACGATCTGGCCGCCGCTGAGGGTGCCGAGGCCCCGGTCCAGGGCGAGGTCGGTCAGCCCGAGGCGGTCGAGCTGGGCGCGGGTCCGTTCCTCGATGTCCCAGTCGTCGCCGATGGTCGCGAAGTGCTTCTCCGCGACATCGCCGGACTCGACGGCGTCCAGGGCGTGGATGACCTCGGCGATGCCCAGCACCTCGGCGACGGTGAGGCCGTCGGTCAGGGGCAGGGTCTGGGGGAGGTAGCCGAGGGTGCCGCCCACGGTGACGGTTCCGGCGGTGGGGCGCAGCTCACCGGCGATCAGCCGGAGCAGGGTGCTCTTGCCGGAGCCGTTGGGGGCGACGAGGCCGGTGCGGCCGGGGCCGATGGTGAAGGAGAGGTCCTGGAGGACGGGCGTCTCGTCGGGCCAGGCGAAGGACAGGTTCGAGCAGACGACAGCGGTGTCGGGCACGGGATACCTCATGTACGGGAGGGCGCGCGGGGTGACGGGAGGCGTTGGCCTCCGGCCGCCCTGACGGCGCGCATCGGAAACGGGAAGCGGAGGGGGACGGGGAGAAAGGGACGACTGCGGGGCCACGCACGGCGGTGCTGTCGGCACCGGCCGGTGGCCGTCGTCTCCGGGGATCATCCGGAGATGTCGTCGTCTCCCAACATGTCCACTCCTCGTCCTGCTCCACGGTGTTTCCTGGTACACGGTGGACTGCTCGGGCAGCGTAGCAAAACGGCCCCGCCGAACGGAACGAATTATTCCCACGCGGGGCACCTGGGCTGCGGGGCCCCTGGCCCCGTCCCGGCCCTGGCCCTGCCCGGCGTTCCGGAAACCCCGTTTGCGTCAGCGGCCCGCCGGGTGGTTAATGGTCGCACTCACCACGTGCCGCTCCTCGGGGGGAACGATGCAGCAGCCAGAGTCCGCTCAGCCACCACCCGTACAACCACCACCCGTACAGCCACCGCAACCACCGGCGTGGAAGATCCCGGCCGCGCCCTCGGCCGCTCCGCCGGAACCACCGCCGGGGCCGCCCGCCACACCACCGCCCGCCACACCGCCACCCTCCACACCGCCACCCGCCACACCGCCGCCCGGACCGGCCCCGTGGGCCGGCCCCCACCCCGACGTCCCCGCTCCGTCCCTCGGGCTGACGAGCGCGCTGGACCTGCGGGTCAGCAAGCGGCTGCTCTGGGTCGGCGGCGCGGTCTACCCGCTCCAGAGCATCGCGCGGGTCTACACCTATACGCTCCACCCCCGCCGCAAGGAGGCGGTCAACCGCTTCATCCGGCGCGTGGGCCTCATCATCGCGGTCTCCTCCGTGCTCACCCTGCTCGGCGGAGTCATCCTCGCGGTCGGCGGCGAGGACGGCGGAGGCGGATCCCTGATCACGCTGCTGTGGCTGGCCTCCCTGGCCGCCCTGATCTACTCCGTGGTGGACCTGGTCCAGGTGCTCTCGGCGAAGTCGCACTTCGTGCTCGGTGTCGAGACCTCGGGCCCGTCCACCGCCGTGGTCGCCGGACGGGACCACGCCCAGCTGCGGCAGCTGGTGCACCAGATCTCGTACGCGATCGAGAACCCCGAGACGGAGTTCCGGGTACGGGTGGAGACGCTGGTGATCAACAGCCCCAGCAACTACTACTTCGGCGACAGCGTCAACATGTACGGCGGCAGCGGCAATGTGGGGATGGCGAACTCATGAGTGACGGGACCAACCACTTCTATGGCCCCACCGTCAATATGCACGGCGGTACGGGCAACACCGGCATGGTCAACAACCACTGGGGCCCTGCCGGGGGTACGGCGGGCTCGCCCGCGCTGGAGGAGGCCGTCCAGGAGCTGGTGGCCCTCCTGCGCGAGCTGCGCGACCGGGTCCCGCCGCTGTCGGCGCAGTCCATCGACGAAGCGGTGCCGGTCCTGACGGCGGGCCCCTCGGTGGAGCCCCAGGAGCGCCATCGCGCGCTCATGGCCATCGCCGGTATCGCCACGACGGCCGGCACTCTGGGGCAGCCGGTCGCCGACGCGGTACGGCTGGTGCTGGAGTTGCTGGCGGTGTAGCGCCCTCGTACCACCACCGTGTCCGGGGCGTGTCCGGGTCCGTCCGCCACCGGGTCCGTACCCGCACCCGGCCCCGGACCAGCACCCACCCACCCACCTCGGCGGGCCCTACGACGATCGCAGGGTCCGCCGCAGTGTTTCGAAGGCCGTGGGCCGGGGCCGGTCCGTCAGCAGCTCCCGGACGCGCAGCGCGCACTCCTGCGGGGAGTGGCGGCTGGTGTCCACTTCGAGGTCATGGGTGCCATGGGAGTGCACATGACCGTACTGGAGCGCGGCGAGCCCCGCCGGCCGGTCGCCCCGCTCACGCTCGCGCCGCTCCAGTTCGGGCAGCGGGCAGCGGACCGCGACCAGGACGGTGTCCTCGGGAACGAGCAGGTCCAGCAGGTCGAGCAGACGCCAGCGGCGGCTGAGCGGATGGTCGACGACGAGGTTGTTGCCCGCCGCCGCCATCCCGGCGACCGCGCGGTGGAACCCTTTGACCGTACGGTCGATCTCGGCCGGAAGGTCCTCCTCGGCGATGGGGCCGCCGCGCCGCATGGCGTGGAAGGCGTCCACCGGCAGCTGGAACCAGGTGTCGTCGAGGATGTCGGTGAGCGCGCGGGCGACGCTGGACTTGCCCGAGCTGGAGGCGCCGTTGAGCAGGACCACGGTCCCCCCGACCGGGGTCGGGGGGATGCGCGCATGGCCCGGGTCGGCCGGGATCTTCATGCCTGCGACTCCTTGAACGTGAGCGCGGGCGAGGCACTCCCCCGGTGGCGATCCCCCGGTGGCCGTCGCACGCTCGGCGGGTCGGTCGCATCGGAAGAGGGCGATGGGGCGCATGAGGTTGCCATGGCAGGTCGGCGAATCCCCGGACCGCGAGAACGCCCGAGAACGCCCGGGAAGCGCCCGGGTTCTGCCCGGTCGCCATCCGGAAACCGACCACATGGCACACCCTTTACCCACCGGGGCCCGTTTCAACGACTATTTCGCGCACTCATTGATAAGATCAATTTCCAGTACCACCTATCACAGCGTGCTTACTTCACCCCGCTCCGCGCGGCACATCCGGCCCCGTTCACGCAAAAACGCGCAGGCCCTGCCGCCGACCGAGGAGCAAGGCGACAGATCGCCATCACTCCCCAAGGGACAGAACATATCCAATCCGGAAAAAAGTGGGCGCATCGCCCGCTTATGTCATCCCCTCGGCAAAGAGGTGCACAAGGTTTCCGCAAGCGGCTAATATGTTCACGGGCCGGAAAAAGGCCCAGGTGGGGGCATTTCCTTTCCCGTGACACAGCGCTGTCCGGCAATCCATGCCGCAGTGCCGTGCCGTTGGGGCGCGTAATTTCCCCACCCTTGAAGTTCGGACATGGGGAAGGTCGGCAATGCGCATTCGTTCTGCCCTGGTCACCCTGGCCGTGACCGGCGTGGGTGTGGTGGGTCTCGCCTCTCCGGCGAGCGCCGCCACGAACACGTGCAATCCCTCGCACTTCTGCCTGTTCTACAACTCCAATATCCAGAACGCTTACTACCCCTTCTGGGACAAGGTGCCGGACTTCGCCGGCTACACCTTCAGAGGGGCCGGAGCCGGCGCCGGTCAGGCGGTCAAGAACAACGCCGCCTCCGCCCAGAACCTCCAGACCGGGCTGGTCGCCCGCGTCCACTTCAACTCCAACTACGGTGGCGTCTACGACAATGTCGGACCCACCTCATGGCGGAACCTCGCCAATACCTACAACGACAACGCCTCGTTCGACTGGCACTGGGCCCGATAGCGCGGCCCTGATTCCCCGGCGAAGCAGAGCGCACACAGCACGTACAGCGCACCCAGCACACACAGCACCATGAGCGACCGGTGTCCTGCCCATTGCAGCTGGGCAGGACACCGGATCTTCCACTGTACCGGCGGCAAAGGAAGGCAGATGTCCCGTATCCGTCCGCCCGCCCCCGTCAGGCGAACAGCGGTCGCCCTCCTCCTGGTCGCGCTGGCCGCCCCGGCCCTCTCCGCGTGCACCGACGGGTCCGACACCACCCGTACGACAGACGCGGCCGAGGCGAACGCCCGGACGCCCGGGAAGAACGCGCCCGCCCCCGCCGTCACCGGGATACGGAAGATCACGAGCACCACCGGGCTGGTCCTTCCGCTGGAGCGCCAGCTCTTCTCCGACCCCGAGCTGGGTCTGGTCATGCGCGCCCGGGAGAAGCTGATCCAGAGCTGTATGCGCGGCCTGGACCACGACTACACCTCGCCGAAGCCACAGCGGCGCGTCGGCCCCAAGACCCTGGTCGAGCGCCGATACGGACTCGCCGACGCGCGACTGGCCGCCGACCACGGCTACCACATGCCCGGCCGTGCGATCCGGCCCGATCCGGAGCTTCCCGACGAGCAGTACGACGCGATCACCGGGAAGGGCTCGCCGAAAGGGGTCCCCCGAGGGGGCTGTGCGGGCGCCGCCGAGCGGCGGATCGCCGGAGAGACCCCCTTCGGCCCGGCCGATATCGCGCAGGACCTGAACGGCCACTCCTACCGGCTCTCGATGCGGGACAGGCGGGTCAAGGAGGTGTTCCGGTCCTGGTCCTCCTGTATGCGGACCGCCGGCCACACCTACCCCGACCCGATGAAGGCCATGTCCGCGCCCGGGTTCTCCCGAGCCACCACCGGTGTGGGCGAGGTCGACACGGCCATGGACGATGTGGCATGCAAGAAGAAAACCAATCTGATCGGCATCTGGTACGCCGTCGAGACGGCCTACCAGCACCAGCTGATCGAACAGAACGCGAAAAAGCTCGAAGCGGTCACCGAAGCGAAACGGGATCAGTTGAAAGCTGCGCGGAAGGTGATGGACAGCTCGACATGATCTCGGTTCGACCCGCACCGGCCGAAGACTCCGAGGGCCCGGAGGGATCCGAAGGATCCCCCCGGGCGTTCGGCGTACGACAGGCCCTACGTTCCCCGCGCCTCCCCCATGTCCTGCTGGGCCTGGGGCTGTTCGCCGCGTACACGACCTTCTCCCTGGCCCGCTACCACCGCTTCGCCTCGATGTCCTGGGACCTGGCCATATTCGAGCAGGTGGTACGGAGCTACGCGCATCTCCAGGCGCCGGTCTCCGCCATCAAGGGCCATGAGTTCAACATCCTGGGCGACCACTTCAGCCCCGTCCTGGTGCTGCTGGCCCCGCTGTACCGGGTGTTCCCCAGCCCGATGACCCTGCTGGTGGTGCAGGCGGCGCTCTTCGCCGTCTCGGCGGTGATCGTCTCCGCGACCGCCGCGCGCTTCCTGGGCCGTACCCGGGGCCTGCTCGTCGGCGCCGCGTACGGCCTCTCCTGGGGGGTCCAGCGGGCGGTGGACTTCGACTTCCACGAGATAGCCTTCGCGGTCCCGCTGCTCGCCATGGTCCTGCGCCAGTTCCTGCTGGGACGGTGGCGGCATGTCGTCTACTGGTCGCTGCCGCTGGTCCTGGTCAAGGAGGACCTGGGGCTGACGGTCGCCGCCGTGGGCGTGTGCCTCTTCCTCGCCCGTCAGCGCAGGGCGGGCGCGGCGCTCGCCGTCTTCGGCGCGGCGGCCACCGCCGCCGTCCTGTTCGTCATCATCCCCAGTTTCAACCCGTCCAACGGCTATGACTACTGGGACAAGGTCTCGGACGAGAAGACGGACTCCCCCTCCCTGCTGAGCGGGCTCTTCGACGGGCTCGACATCAAGGGCGAGACCCTGCTGTGGATCATCGGTGTGACCGCCTTCCTCGCCCTGCGCTCCACGCTGGTGCTGATCGCGGTGCCCACGCTCGCCTGGCGGTTCGTCTCGCACGAGGGGAACTACTGGGGCACCGACTGGCACTACAGCGCCGTTCTGATGCCCATCGTGTTCATGGCGCTCATCCATGCCGTACGGGACGCGGACCGCTCCCGACGGCCCTGGATCCGCCGGTACGCGCGCAACGCGGTGCCGGCCGTCACCGCCATCGCCGCCACCATGTGTCTCCAGCTCCCGATACGGGATCTCATCCAGTCGGAGACCTATGACGGCGGGCAGCGGGTCGAGCAGGCGAAGGCGGCGCTCAAGGAGATCCCGGACGGTGCGACGGTCGAGGCGAACACGGGGCTGATGTCCCATCTCACCGGCCGCACCACCGTGTACTGGGTCGGCAACACCGCTCCGATCACCCCGGAGTACATCGCCCTCGACCTGGCCACGGGCTGGTCGTCCCCGCTGACCGACCCGGTCGGGTACGCGCGGCAGCTCCATCCGTCCGCCCGCTACGAGCTGGTCTTCCACCAGGGTCCGTACGCCGTCATGGCGCTGCGGGACGGCCCCGGCCAGGGCTCTTCCTGACCCCACGCCGTCGTTCTCCCGACCCCGTCCCGTCCGGCGGGCCACGCATCCCCGTGGCCCGCCGGACGGGTTTCACAGGCCCTCGGGCCCCCAGGTCAGGACCGATCGATCTCCGGCCGGCAGAGATCCAGGCTGTACGAGGCCGAGCACTCCGTGACCGCCGGTATCACCCCGCTCCCCCGCACCAGCTGGAACAGGGCCACCACCACCAGCACCGCGAACAGCGCAGTGAAGGTGCGGTTCATCGCCGACCGGAAGCGGAGCGAGGCGACGGTGCGGTACGTGTAGCCGAGCGCCGCCAGCCCCGCCACGATCGCGGTGACATTCACATAGCTGTAGTCGGTCAGCTCGCCGTTGACGATGGTGCGCTCCTCCAGGGCGATGGGGAGCAGGAACGGCAGCAGCGCCACCACGAGCGTCACGACACCGACCCGGCGGGCGAGTCGGCTGTCCAGGGTGTCTGTCATCGCGCGATCGTAAGGCCGCCGTACCCCTGCCCACCGAGCGGGGGGATCGATCGTTTCGCCACTGACGTTGACTGGTTACCGGCGCATTAGGATCGCGAAATGATCGAGACAGAGCGACTGTCGTTGCGCCCGTTCCGGGTCGAGGATGCCGAATTGTTCGTCTCCCTCCACGCCGATGAACGCGTGAACCACTATGTCGGGGCGTACTCCCTGGACAAAGCCGTCGACCGGCTGCGGATGAGCCAACGCCAGTGGGCGGAGCGCGGCCACGGGATCCTGGCGGTCCACCGCAAGGAGGACGACGCCTTCATCGGCCGGTGCGGGCTGACCCACTGGGAGAACTTCGACGAGACCGAGATCGGCTGGACCCTGACGGCGGACTCCTGGGGCCGGGGATATGCCACCGAGGCCGCTCGGGCCGTGCTGGACTGGGCCTTCACCGCCGTGAAGACCGACTACTTCACCGCGATGATCCACCCCGGGAACACCGCGTCGGTACGGGTCGCCGAGCGGCTGGGCTTCACCCCGCTGCGTGACGACACCATGTTCGGGCGCGGGGTCACCATCTACTCCGTGGACCACCCCGGCGCCCCTTCCTGACCGGACGCCCTCGTCGCCGGCCCGGCGGGCGGGGCAGCAGCACCAGCGTCGCCGCAGCCGCCACCGCGAGCAGCGGATGCCACCGTCCCACCGCCGCCGCCCAGGCGGCCCCGTCGGCCGGGTCGGCGAAGAAGGCCGCCGGCTCCGGGGGCAGCGTCAGCAGGGCGAGCACGGCCGCGATCAGGCCGGGGGCCGCCACCGCTCCCCCGGTCCGGCCCCCGGTCACGGCGAGACCGAGCAGCGCGAACGCCGTGGTCAGCAGGGCCAGCGCCAGCGCCTGGAGGCCGAGTTCCCCGTACAGCGACGACTCGTACAGCCATGACTCGTACAGCGACGACTCGTTCGGCAGTGACTCGTTCGGCAGTGACCGCCCGGCCGGGAGCGCGGCATGGATCAGCGCCGTGTCCAGTGCCCGTACGGGAACCAGCGCGAGCAGCGCCGCCGCGAGCCGTACGCCCCTCCGCCGCCACCAGGGCACCGGGCACACGGCGGTGGTGGGCGCGGCCGGGTCGTCCAGGACGAAGGCGAGCCCCAGCCCGCACAGGACGGCCGCGAGATGGAGCAGGGCGGCGGCGGCCCCGGGCCCGGGGGTGCGGCCGAGCAGCAGGGGCAGGGCGCAGAGGCCGGTGGCGAGCGCCGCGCCCCAGAGCAGCGGGCCGGTGCGGGCGGCGCGGAGTTCCGGCCCCAGAAGAGCCACCGTCCGGCCGCTCCTCGGGAGGGTCAGGTGCGGGCGCACGGCGACTCCGGGTCGACGGGGCGCTCCGGGGCCTCGACGCCGAGGAGGCGGGCGGCGCGGTCGGAGCGGGTGGCCGGGTCGGTGAGTTCGTCCCAGTGCTCCCGTACCGCCATGGCGACCCGGTCCGGGTCGTGCCGCAGCAGCCGCAGCGCGGTCTCCGCGTCGGTGTCCTCCGTACTCACGCCGATGTACGGGCCGAAGCCGAACACGGTCTGGCCGAAGCTGCGCCGCATACGGTCGCGCAGGGCCGGGGCGGTGTCCGGGGTCGCCTGGGCGGCCAGCCAGACCGTGACGAGGGCACGCCCGCCGCACAGCTGCTCGGGGCGGCGGCCGTCGGCGGGGCCGGTGCCGTCGTGCGGGCCGTCGGCGCTGTCGTGCGGGCCGACGACCACCCGGCGGGCGAACTCGGCGGCGAACCCGGAGACGGTGTCGGTGGCCGTGTCGTCCCCGCTCCCCCAGGCCGTGCCGACGGCGACGGCGCCTTCGGTACCGGCCCGCCGGTCGTCCTCGGCCCAGCGGTCGACGGGGCCGGCGTCGAGGACGGGCTCGCTGGACTCCGTGTACGGGGTGATGTGCTGGCGTACCGCATAGGGCCGCTCCCGGACCCGTTCCGGGACCCGGCGCAGCACCCCGTGGACGACCTCGGCCCACTGCTCGTGGCGTTCGAGGAACTCGGGGAAGGCGCAGTAGGTGATCCGTCCGTCGCGGACACAGCGCTGCTCGCCGGAGGGTGCGTACGCGGCGCGCTCCCGGGCGGCGAGCAGCTCGGCGGGGGCGGGCCGGCTCTGGACCGTTCCGGCGGCGGTCGTGACCGCGAGGGCCAGGGCGGTCAGGGCGAGCAGCCGGCGGGGCCGGGGGCCGGTCCGCAGCAGCGCGGCGCAGCCGACGGCGACGGTGAGCGCGAGCAGATAGAGCAGATGGGCGGTGGCGGGCCGGTGCAGCAGCCCGGAGGGGAGGGCCTCGTGGCCGGGTGAGGCGAAGACGACCGGTGTCCACCAGCGCCAGTCGGGGTCGAGGAGGGCACCCGCCATGGTGGCTGCGGCGACCAGGACGAGCACGGCCGGGGCGGTGGCGACGGCGGTGGTGAGCGAGCCGAGGAGGACCGCCAGGGCCCCGGCGAGGGCGACGACGGCGGGTCCGGTGGCGAGTTCGGCGGGCGACGGGGTGCCCACCGCGCCGGGGCGCAGCGCGAGCCAGCCGGTCCACAGGGCGGCGAGTGCGGCGGTGACGGCGGTGGCGGGGAGCACCGCGAGCAGATGGGCGGCGGTGCGCCGGTGGCGCGGGAGGGTGAGGGCCGCGTACCAGCCGTGGGTGGTGTCGCGGGCGGGGCGCAGCACGGCGAGGTGGGTGGCGAGGAGGACACCGGCGGCGGGGAGCAGCAGGGGCAGTTGGAGCGCGCGGTCGGCGTCGTGGAGTACGGGGTGGTCGGCGGCGCCGGTGAGGGCGGTGCGCAGCAGGACGGCGGCGCAGAGCAGCAGGTTGCCGAGGAAGGCGGGGTGGCGCAGGAGCAGCCGGGATTCGAGGCGGGCGAGGGCGAGGGTGGTGGCGCGCGGGTTCGTGGTGATGTCAGTGGCCCTGCCTGTGGTCATGTTCGTGGTCATGTTTGTGGTCATACGGGGGCGTCCTCGGGGTGGGCGTTGAGCAGGAGGTAGCCGTCCTCCAGGGTGGGTTCGGCGAGGTCGGCGCCGGGTGGCGGGTCGCCGATGTTGCGGTGGACGCCGGTGCCGGTGCGCCAACCGGCGAGGGCGCGGGGGTCGCGTCCGGCGCTGTACCAGACGCGGTTCCGGGCGAGTTCGGCGAGGCCTGCGGGGGTGGAGTCATGGCGGACCCGGCCGGCGTGGAGGACGACGATCCGGCCGCAGAGGGCGGCGACGTCCTCGGTCTGGTGGGTGGAGAGCAGGACGGTACGGTCCGCTCCGAGGTCGGCGACGAGTTCGCGGAAGCGCAGCCGCTGTTCGGGGTCGAGGCCGACGGTGGGCTCGTCCAGCAGGAGCAGCCGTGGTTCGCCGAGCAGGGCGGTGGCGAGGGCGACGCGCTGGCGCATGCCGCCGGAGAGGGCCTTGAGTTTCCGGCCGCGCGCGTCGGCGAGGCCGACGGCGTCGAGGACCCGGCGGACCTCCTCGTGGCGGCGGGGGCGGTCGGTGTGTTCCTTGAGGACGGCGATGTAGTCGACGAACTCGAAGGCGGTGAAGTGGCGGTGGAAGCCGGGGTTCTGGGGGAGGTAGCCGAGGGCGCGGCGGATGTCCTGCCGTTCGCGGGGGTGGCCGGGGTCCCGGCCGAGGACCCGGACCTCGCCGGAGGTGGCGGTGAGGGCGGTGGCGAGGACCCGCATCAGGGTGGTCTTGCCCGCGCCGTTGGGGCCGAGGAGGCCGGTGACTCCGGTGGTGAGGTCGGTGGTCACCCGGTCGAGGACGGTGGTGCGGCCGTAGCGGACGGTCAGCTCGCGGACGGAGACCGCCGGGGAGTTCGCGGGGGGCGTACGGGGGGTCATACGGGCCTGCCTTTCTGGAGGTCGAAGCCGGCGCGGCGCAGGACGAGGGCGGTCGTGGCGAGGAGCAGGGCGGCGGCGAGCGCGGACTGGGCGGGCGGCGAGAACAGCGCCCCGGGATCCCCGGACTCCCGGGTGACGGCGACCAGGAGCAGCCAGCCGGTGGCGGCGGTGGCCGCGGCGGGGACGGAGCCGAGGCGGGGCAGCAGCAGCAGGCTGACGACGGTGACCAGCAGCGACGGCAGCAGCCAGGCGAAGGCGGCGGGGGTGACCTCGGGCAGGGCGAACGAGGCGGCGCCGGTGAGCAGCAGGGTGGTGGCGAGGACGGCGGTCGTCCGGACGAGGACCAGGCGGAAGGCGCTCACCGCGGCGACCTGGCCGAGTTCATAGCCGGGGTCCCAGTGGCGGCCGAGCGCTCCGGCGATCCCGGCGGCGGGGAGCAGCGGCGCGATGGCGAGGAGGGTGATCGGGGGGCCGGTGGGGGGTGTGGCGAGCCATGCGGTTCCGGCGGTGCAGAGCAGGGTGAGGAGGGTGCCGCAGAGCCAGCCGGTGCGCAGTGCGGGGGTGGCGGCGAGGATCCGGGTGATGTGGTCGGGGACGCCGAGGGCGAGGAGTGCGCGTTCCCAGCGGCCGGGTACGGGGAGGTCGGCGGCGAGGTCGAGGCGCCGCCAGCCGTGGTCCAGGTCGAGTTCGGCGGGGTCGGTGAGGGGGAGGAGTCGGGTGCGGCAGGGGAGGCAGTGGTCGAGGTGGGGTTCGAGGCGGTGGCGGGCGGCGGGTCCGAGGGTGCCGAGGGTGTAGTGGCGGAGGAGGACGGCGGCCGGATGCCCCCCGTACCCGTACCCCTGCTCCTGCTTTCGCTGTTGTCCTTGCCCTTGCTCTTGGGGGCTTTTGTGCTGTTCATCGGGGTTGTGCTGCGGTCGGTGGTGGGTCATCGTCCCCTCCTCGCTCTGTCTCTCCGCTGCCGCGCGGGTCGGCGGCCTCACGGGCCAGTTCCTCGCGGAGCCGTCGGCGGGCCCGCATGGCCCGGGTCTTGACGGTTCCGGCGGGCAGCCGGAGCCGGTGGGCGGTCTGCCGGGTGGTCAGCCCGTCCAGGACGGTGGCCTGGACGACCTCCCGGAGATCGGCGGGGAGCCGTCCGAGGGCCGCGTGGACGGCGCCGAATCCGCCGCTGTCCAGGAGCTGTTCCTCGGCGGAGGGCGCGGCGGGCGCCGGCCACAGGGCGGTCAGGGCCC
This sequence comes from Streptomyces sp. NPDC000594, assembly GCF_040299965.1. Lineage (NCBI taxonomy): Bacteria > Bacillati > Actinomycetota > Actinomycetes > Kitasatosporales > Streptomycetaceae > Streptomyces > Streptomyces sp. NPDC000594. Next base: position 21,530 of record NZ_JBEPCY010000042.1, read on the forward strand.
GGCGCAGCCGCCCCTGGCCGCCCTCGGTGCGGGCCCGGTCGGTGATACGGCGTTCGGCGATGCGCCAGAGCCAGCCGGCCGCGTCCCGGATCTCGGGCTGCCGCCCCTCGGCGCACCGTCGCCACACCGCAAGGAAGGTCTCCTGGACGATGTCGTCCCGTTCGGCGGCGTCGGCGCAGCGGTAGCGGAGGCGGGCGGTCAGCCAGGGGGCGTGGCGCCGGTAGAAGGTTTCGAAGGCGGCCCGGTCGCCGTGGCGGAGCGCGGCCAGGAGTTCGGCGTCACCGGCTGCGGCAGCTGCGGCGTCAGCGGGCACGTGATGGGCGCGCCACTCCCCCGCCCCGTCGTCGGTCGTTCTCTCCGTCACATCTGCTCGTCGGTGGCGGAGCGCCGAACGGTTCACGGTGGGGCTGTGACGCCCGTCACCTGCCGCCGGGGAGCCCATCTCCCCGGCGCCGTAGGGCTCGGCCCCGGCGCGGGGAATCCGTTCGCGCACCCGGCAACGCCCGCACTAGACAGGGTGGATGCCTGACTCCCTTCCGCACTCCATCCGGCTGCGCCCGGTCACCGGCGACGAGTTCGAGACCTGGGCCCGGGTCATCGCCGACACCTACGGAGAGGAGCGTTCCCCGGCGGGCGCGGCCTTCCCCGCGTTCTGAGCACGCCTTCCACTGATCGCACCCTCCTTTGCTTACCAGAAGGTAAGTACCCCACAAAAATGTAGGTACTTGAGCACAGGGGTGTGCGCACCCAGGATGAGGAGCGACCCACCAGACCACTGCTGAACGCGGCATTGCCGAGCGCAGCACCGCCGAACGGGAGCGAGAACATGACCGGGCACAACCCCACACCGGTGACCGTCATCGGACTGGGCTCGATGGGCCGCGCACTGGCCCAGGCCTTCCTCCGCGCCGGACACCCCACGACGGTCTGGAACCGCACACCGGCCAAGGCCGCTCCCCTGGTCGCCGAGGGAGCCGCCCACGCCGCATCGGTGGAACGCGCGGTCGCCGCGGGTCCCCTGGTCATCGCTTGTCTGACCACCTTCGAGGACACCCGGGAGGCACTGCTGCCCGCCGCCGGGGAGCTGCGCGGGCGGACCCTGATCACCCTGAACAGCGGCTCCCCGGCGGGCGCCCGCGACCTGGCGGCATGGGCCACCGGCCAGGGCGCCCGCTTCCTCGCCGGAGCCGTCAAGAACGTGCCGTCGGCGGTGGGCGCGCCGGACACCCTCGTCTACTACAGCGGCGACCGGACCGTCTTCGAGCAGTACGCGACGGATCTGCGGACGCTGGGCGGCGACACCGTCCACCTCGGGGACGAGAGCGACCTCGCGGCGCTGTACGAGACGGCGGTGGGCGCACTGCTGCTGCCCGCGCTGGTCGGCTTCTTCCAGGGCGCCGCCGTCCTCCAGTCCCGGGGCCTGCGGGCGGCGACCATGGTCCCGTTCAGCGAACGATGGCTGGACATGATCAAGTCCCTGCTGCCGGTGTACGCCGCCGAGATCGACAGCGGCGACTACTCCGACGGCGCCTCCTCGGTGAACCTCTTCCACGCGGGCGCGACCCATGACGCGGAGCTGACCCGGGAGACGGGCGTCGACACCGCCTGGCTGTCCCCCCTGAACGACCTGGTGGACCGGGCGGTCCTCGCGGGCCACGGCGAGCACAGCGTCGCCGCGCTGACGGAGATGCTCAGGAAGTCATCTTCTTAAGAAGACGCTCACCGGAAGGTGCTCGCCGAAGGCCGCTCACTCCAGCAGTACGGGATTGGTGACCGCGGCCATCGCACCGTCGGGGTGCCGCACCTCGGCCCGGACGAAACCCGACTCCCCGGCGTCGGTGGCCCACTCCACCGTCCCGCTCCCCTCCGGCGGCAGCCCGGCGGTGTACGCCCGGCCCCGCTCGGTGTGCAGCTGGACCGTACCCGAGGGCACCCCGCCCACCCGGACCCGTACGGCGACCGGTCCACCACCCCGCAGAGTGCCACCGATCCCGGCGCTCCCGCCCCCGCCGTGGACGGTGAACGACAGCTCCACGGCGGCCGACCCGGCGATCCAGCTGCGCCCCGCGCGCAGACCGTCGAGGATCGCCGCCGGGCTCGGCTCCTCCGCGAACACGACCGTATGGGGAAGGGCGAGCTGCCCGGCCAGATGGGCGTCGCTGCTCCCGATCGCCGGGCGCCACCGCCCCCGGTGGACATCGGCGGCGAGCAGGCGCCCCCACTCGGCGAGGGCCTTCTCGTTCTCCGCCTGCCAGGGCCGGTCCGAACTCCACGCCCCGTTCCACACCTCGACCAGATCGAAACCGTCGTACGGATACATGAAGGTGCCCCCCGGATACGGCGCGTACGGATGGCACACCACCGCGAGCCCACCCACCCGGTGCACCTCGTCGAGCCCTCGGTCCAGCACACCGTCCCGTACCCCGTACCGCCAGTCGACCACCTGCCCGGGAGCGAGCCCCAGCGCCAGCCAGTGCCCGGTCCGGGTGGTGACCTCCTCCCCCAGGATCACCACCAGATCGTCCCCGGCGCACCCCCAGACACCGTGCCCGTCGGCGGTGTTGTGCTCCGTGGTCGCGAGAAAGTCCAACCCGGCCGCACGGGCCGCCGCTACCAGCTCCTCCGGCGTCAACTCCCCGTCGGAGTGCACCGAGTGCACATGACAATCCCCCCGATACCAACCACGGCCCCGACCCCGTACCCCACCGGCTTCCCCACCGGCTTCCCTGTCCGCAGGCCCGTCAGATGTGCTCGCCCTGTCCGCCATTCCGCCACCGTAGGGCGTGTCCGCGACGTCGCGGACCGGAGCCCCTCCAGGCAACGGCAGGAGCCCTCACACCGAGGGCGCCCCGTCGGGCGGGAGGATGCGGGAGAGGTGATAGTCGAGGACGGCCTGGACGGCCGCGAGGGTGCGGCGGCCGTGGAGGATGTCGAGGCCGAGGCCAGTGGCTCCGGCGATCAGGAGGTCGGCCTCGTGGTGGGGGGCGGGGTGGTGGCCGGCGGCGATAAGGTCGGCGGCCTGGCGTTGCAGGGGGTGTTCGGCGGCGAGGAAGACGGCCGCCAGCGACGGGTCGGTGAGGCTGCGGGCGTAGTACGCGGCGAACACCCGCAGCGCGGCGGCGCGTTCCCGGTCCAGGGGCAGGAACTCATGGAGCAGGGCGCGCAGCAGGACCCGGGGGTCGGTCGTCCCGGCGGGCATCCGGGTGCGCGCGAGACGTTCGCTGTCCTCGTGGAACAGGCGCAGCGCGTCGACCAACAGGGTGTGCTTGCTGTCGAAGTGGTACCGGACCACCCGCAGCGACACCCCCGCCTCGGCGGCGATCCGGCGCATGCTCGCCGCGTCGAGCCCCTGACCCGCCGCGATCCGCCACACCGCCTCGGCGATCCGGCGCCGCTGCCTCTGCCGCTGCCCCGTGTCGGTCGGGCGCTCCCCCGGCGGAGGCGATCCGGGCCCGGGGAGCCGGTCCCTGCGACGGCGGTACGCGCGTGCCTGGCAGCTGCGCGAGCAGTAGACGGAGGGGCGGCCCCGGCGGGCGGCGGGCAGGGCCGTTCCGCACTGTCCGCAGCCGGGCCCGGGGGTCTTCTTTTCGTCACGCACGGGCTCACCTCAGAACCAAAATGAGTGTGACGGAAGGACAGAATCCTCCTTGCCGAGGCTCCACTTCACCCAGTGTGACTGACACGTTCGTAACGTGTTGAGTCACAGGAGATGAGAGCCATGAAGTACGACTTTCTGAAGATTCTCGGCGTGACTGTCCTCGTGGGCTTCGGCCAAGGTCTGATCCGCATCCTCACGGACCCCGACGATCTGGGCCTCCTGCACTGGCTGCCCGGCGGCCCCGCTCCCGCGCTGCTCGCCCACGCGGTGCTCACCATCGCCGGGGTGGCGCTGACGAGTTGGGCGCACTCCCAGTCGAAGACCCTGAGCCGCCGCACCTGAGCGTCTCCGTGCGAGCTTTCCCCCGGAACGGCTGTACGGGGCTCAGAGACCCTGGCGCCCCCCGGACCCTCCCGAGGGGCGCCGAGCGTCTCACGGGCCCTCAGAACGGCTTCCAGGGGCCTTCCTGGGCCATCGACGGGAACTTCGGCCGGTCCCACTCTCCGTGATCGCGTCGCCGAATCAGGTTCCGTCTCCGTGCGTTGGCGTTCACGGACCACGCTGTCGAGCACACCCACCCACCGCCACGCACCGCCACCGACCCGGCAGCGTCGGCTCGCAGCTCCCCACGGTGGTTTCCACTCCCCCACCCCCATGGCGCCTGGCCCACGAACAGCGACCCCCGTCGACCCGGCCGCCGGAGTCCCAGGGCGCGGAGACATCAGGAGCGATTTCCGGCCCCAGCCACCCCAACCGTTCGGTGAATCCCTCGTCACGGCCCTGACCACCCGAGACGCAGTACCGCTGCTGCCGTCCACGGTCCGCACCTGTGCGACGGAGCCGCACGCGAAGCCTGAGCGGCCCAGGGCGGAGTTACGTACGCACGCGCGCCTTATAGAGATTAGCGGAGAACCACGAAACCGCAGGTCAGAGGGGGTGTGGTCATCGAGATATGTCCCCCCACGAGGTACATATCGCTGAGGATATGTACCTCCTGAGGGGGCATATCGGGGGGTCTAAGTCAACTCTGGGCGACATGGTAAAGACAGTAATGTCAACTGGAGGCGACAAAAATGGGGGTCTAAGTCAAGTGGAGTCGACACGATCCGGAGGGGTCAAAACACGCGTGTCAAGCAGAGGCGACTTGCAGGAACGTTTTACGTCAAGCTGAGCTGACACGTCGGCAGACATGTGTCCAACGGTCGGACGCCGGCTGCGGGACTTCGATCCGGACAGTGGCGGCGAGATATGTACCCCCTAGGGGGACTCATTCGGCCGAGATGTCTTGGTGGAACGACGTAGATGTAAAGCGCAGATGACATACTGTCCCCGCACGAAGATCCAGACCGGGGGAGCAGTGTCATGTCGACCGAGCGGCAGTTCCGCCACACCGGTGTCGACGCGTTCGGGGACCCTGAAGCGCCGCCGCAGCCCGTACTGCCCTTAAGCGATCCCGCCGACGCATGGGACCGGCCCCTGCGTCCTGTCCGGGACCTGGACGAGGTCGCCCGGACATTCCCGGGGCGGCGGCTGACCCTGGACAGCGAGCGCAGCCAGCTGGAGTTCTACGGGACTCCTGAGCAGCCGAACGCGTTCTCCATGGACAGTCTTGAGTTCTTTCTCGTCATCGCCCAGTTCTTCCGCGAGGCGCTGCCCCTGCGGATGATTCTGTTGCTGATCGCCTGTCAGCGTGCCGGTGGGCGGATCCAGCTGACACAGGAGGAGATGGCGACGGTTCTCGATACATCCCGGGGCAAGGTCAACGAAGCGCTGAGCGAGATCATGTTCCACGGGATCGTGTTCAAGGTGAAGCGTGGGGTGTACCAGTTCAATCCGCCGTACAGCTACCGGGTGGCGGAGTTCATTCCTGGAACCGAGACGACTCCCGCCGAGTACGTCAAAGTGGACCAGCAGAGCACGATCACAAAGATCCGTTCGGACCAGACGCTCCCCGAGTTGGTGCGCTTCCCCTCGTTGGAGAAGATGCGCGAGGAGATCGCCAGGTTGCGTGCGGAGCGAGCGGAAGAGCGGGCCCAGCGGCGCCGGCGGCGGTCGGAGCAGCAGGAGAAGAGGAGAGAACAGTGAGCGGTCTGCATTTCGCCGCCGTCAACGCGGAGGGGGTCGTCGCGGATCTGGATCTGCTGCCCGCGGCGTACCGGGTGCTGCTGAAGCTCAGAGCACACAGTGAGCCCGGCGGTCGTATCGAGATCGACCAGGTGACCATCGCCCAGCTGCTGGGTCTGAGCCGGGCCGCGGTCAACGCGGCGCTGCGCGATCTGGATCTGGCGCAGCTGGTGAAGAAGCGGCGTGCGGGCATCTACCAGATCAATCCGATGCTGGCGGGCTATCTCTCGCCGGAGGACGCGGTGGCGGCGGTCCGGGCGATGCCGAAGGAACAGCGGCTGAACGCACCGGACTTCGTGGAGCGCTACAAGTGCGCGGTCGTCGCCTATCAGGACCAGCTCGCGGAGAAGCGGCGCCGGAAGGACGACGAGAGACGCCGTCAGATCTTCCGGGCGGTCTCCTGACCGGGTCCCGGCCTCCGGGACCGTCGAGGGCCGAAAGCTCCGATGCCTGACACCGCCGGCGCCCGAGAGCCCCCGCCCCGGGGCTCCGACGGAAGTGCGGACGGCTCCAGGGACGGAAACAGGGCCGGGGCAGGGACGGGAACAGGACAACCGAAGAGCATCAGCAGCAGCCCTGAGGGCCCGCCGTAGGACACGGCGGGCCCTCAGTCGTTTCAAAGCGACCGTCCGGACTGGTTGTTGGCCAGAGCTTTGCGCAACTCGGGCTTGATTTTGAGCCAGTCGACTGGACACACGCCCTCTTGGCGTGCGCGTGTCATCAGGGTGAACAGCGCCCTCGGTGAGCTGTGAGGAATCGGAAGCAGAGCCACCGGAAGTTCCTTTTGCGTCAATCTAGAAAACCGCTCCAGCGGTTTGTTACTGTGCCCGAGCTTCTGCAACTCCGCTTCTGGTAGTTCGAACGAGAGGCATCGACGCCGTGACGACCATCCTTGACACACCCCGCCGCGCGACGAACGGCCGCGGCGGGTCGCTCTCCGGAGCGACCGGGGCAGCGGGGTCCGCGCCCGCGCCGGCCGCCCCCAACCATCTGGTCCGCTCCGACCGGACCTTCGAGCCCGCGATCGACGGCCTGCGCGCGGTGGCCACCTTTATGGTGCTCATCGCGCACCTCGCCCAATGGACCGGCGCGCTCATCGACGATCAGGGAAGACCCGGGCCGTTTGTCTCCGTGATGAGCGGCCTGCTGGTGGCGATACCGATCTTCCTCATCATCAGCGGCTATCTGCTCTACCGGCCCTGGGCCGACGCCGCGCTCGGAACCCGCAAGGCGCCCAAGGTCACGCACTACTACTGGCACCGGGTGCTGCGGATCTTCCCGATCTACTGGGTGTTCATCCTGACCACCCTGCTGATCTTCAACCGGGAACAGGCCGGGGACTTCTGGCGCACCGTCCGGCTGATGACCGCACAGCACGTACAGAACTGGGCCGACCTGAGAACCGACCCGGGGCTCACCAACTGGGCGCAGACCTGGAGCCTGGCCACCGAAGTGCACTACTACATGGCGCTTCCGGTGGTCGCTTTCGTTCTGCACCGGGCACTCAAGTCACGCTTCGGCGCACCGCTCGCCCTGGTCCTGCTCGGCGGTGTCGTGGTCGCCGACTTCACCTGGCTGGTCGCCACCAGCCCGTCGAGCCCGCTCGTCCCGCCGAGCCTGTGGTGGCTGCGCGGATATCTCGGCTTCCTCGCCGTGGGTATGGCCCTGGCGATCATCGCCGCCCGGACCGCGGCCACCGGCCGGGAGTCCGCTCTGGGACGGATCGTCAAGCGGTCGCCGTGGGGCTTCTGGGCGCTCGCCGTGGTCGCCTACGCCTTCACCAACACCGACTGGGCCGGAAGCATCGACGACATAGCCCTCTCCCCCTGGCAGGCCGGGATCAAGTACATCTGCCACCTCTCCGTCGCCTTCGGGCTGGCGGCGCCGCTGGTGCTCGCCCGGGGCAGCGGTCCCGAGCGGCTGCTCTCCCGCCGCACCGTGGTGTGGGTCGGCCGGGTCTCCTGCGGGATCTTCCTCTGGCACCTGGTGATCATGCAGGTGACCGTCTGGTACCTGATGGACAGCGACTGGGCGCAGCTGGGCACGGGTTCGTTCTTCGTCCTCCTCCCGTTTGTCACCGCACTGTCGGTACTCGCCGGATGGCTCTCGTACACGCTGGTGGAGATGCCGGTACTGCGCCGCTTCCGGGTCAAGCCCCAGCAGTCACAGAAGAAGCAGGAGACTCAGGTTCACCATTACGGCGTAATAAAGTCCGCCCCGGCGACCGCGTCGGTGTCCGGAGCGGCGACCGCGCCGACGGGTGATGCGGCGGAGACATCGAGCGGCACCCCGGAGGAGGGACAGCGGTCCTGAACCGGATTCCCGTGTCGGAGCGATCCCCCACGACCGGCGGTGGACGGTGGGCCCCACTCCCCCGTCGCCGCCGGTCCGCTCCGGTCCGCCCCTCACCGGCGCCCGCGACCGTACCCGTACACGCACCCGTATCGATCAGGGAGAGCGGTTCGCGGCGCGCATCCCTATATAGAGGCATCGGCTGCCGTCGGGCAGCCGAGTGAAGACCACGGGCAGCCACTCGTCCTCGTCCGCTCCCCCGCTCCCGGCGAAGACCGTCCCGGAGACCGGGATCAGCTCCAGCTCCCGGGGGACCCGGCAGTCGGGTGTCGGATCGGCGGGGTCATGCACCAGCCGCCCCCGTCCGCCCTCCGCCGTGACGGTGATGACGGCCCCCGCCCGTCGATAGGTGCCGACCAGCGGAGCGAGATCCACCGCAGGAGGATCGGCCGGCGGGGCGAACGGCTCGGGCAGCAGCACCCCGCACAGCTCCTCCAGGATCTCCCCCAGCAGCGCGTCGGCCAGCCGCCGGGCCCGGCCGCCATTGGTGAGCAGCACCACCGCGACCCCGGTTTCCGGCACCACCCGCAGAAACGCCCACTGGCCAGCGGCCGACCCGTCATGGCCATAGCCGGGTATGCCGTCCCAGTCGTACAGGGTCCAGCCCAGTCCCCAGCCGTCGGCACCGACCGTCCACTGATCCGGCACCCCCGTCTCGCGGTGCTGCATCGCGGCGACCGCGTCCACGGACATCACCCGGGCACCGCCGGGAGCCGTGCCGCCGTCGAGATGCATCCGGGCCAGCCCGGCGAGATCGGCGGCGGTGGCGATCACCCGTGCCGCCGGACCCAGTGAGCGGGGCGCCGGATCCCAGTGCGGTACGGGAACGGGGCCCTTGCCCGGACCGCCGTCGGCATGTCCCATCGCCACCGGGAAACGCAGGGCCTCCTCGGGCAGGGTCATGGTGTGGTCGAGGCCCAGCGGGGAGAGCAACCGCTCCCTCAGCGCCCTGTCCCAGGTGGTTCCGGTGATCACCTCGGCGATACGGCCCAGCAGCACATAACCGGTGTCGCTGTACGAGACGGCCGTACCGGGACGGCGGTCCGGCGCCAGCGAACGGCAGGCCTCCACAGAGCGGGCGAGACAGTCGTCACCGCGCCCCGAGTCATGGAGCAGGCCACAGGCGAGTCCGCTGGTGTGGGAGAGCAGCTGACGGATCGTCACCAGCCCGGTGATATCGGAGTCGGCGGTGGCGAACTCCGGCAGGACATCCACGACCCGGGTGCCCAGGGCCAGTTCACCGGAGTCCACCAGCCGCATGATGAGCGTGGCGGTGTAGACCTTGGCGAGCGAGCCGAGCTGGAAGACCGAGCCGGGGGTGACCGGGGTGGCGGTCCCCCGGTGCAGCACCCCACTCACCAGGGGATGGATCCGACCACCCGTCAGTATCGCGAGGGAGGCACCGGGAACCTGATGGGCTGCGCGAAGGTGGTCGAGCCGGGATTGCCAGTGGTCGAGATCGGGCGGGGTGTCCCGCACCTCCCGCGCGTCCACCTCCGGGTCCTGCGGCCGGATCCCGGCACACGCGCCGCGCTCCGGGGCGGTACGGGCCAGGGCATGGGTCGACGGCGTGCCGAGCGAGGGCACCGGCGGCAGCCGGGCGTCGCCCTCCACCGAAGGGCGCACTCCCTCACCGGCGCCGCTGCCGCCGCCACTTCCCGGGGAGAACCCGAACTGGGTCTCGTCTCTCGGCGTATGCATGGTTCATTCCTCGCGGGTCCGGAACCAATGGGCCGCCGCACGATCGTCGTACGGTGTACATCTGGCGGAACATCGTACGCATGGCGAACATTGTACGCAAGAGGGTACGGTGTTCGGGCGCCTGTGGGCGCACGGCATGGACCAGCGGGTACCCCCGTCGTCCACCGTCATTACGGCGTAATAAAGGGGAGTGGTTCAAGGACCACTCCCCCGGCCCCTGCCCCGGATCCAGGCCGAGGCGTCGCCGATTATTACGCCGTAATGAAACCGGGCGGCACCCGACCCTCGGAGCGACAGCCGCACCGACCGCCGGACCGACCGACATGACTCCCTCACCACCCCTCCCCCGCTCCGGGGTGCCCACCCCCGGATGCCCGCGCCGATTATTACGGCGTAATGAAAGACCCGCCGGAGCGGAGACCGCTACGACGGGGAGCCAGGAAGAGGGAGACGGAGAGAGCGGACGGGGAGAGCAGATGGGGAGACCGTACGAGAGCGGGGGGAGGGGACAGGGGGCGACGGGGGCGGGGCGGGAGGCGTGCCGATTATTACGGCGTAATGAAACGGGGCCACTCCCCCGCCGGCGGCTGCTCCGTGGGTGGTCTTCATTACGCCGTAATGAAGACCACCCACGGACCGGGCCCTCTCCCGAGGGCGAGGCCCCGCTACTCCCCCTGGAGCAGCAGCTCGGCGACCTGGCGCCGGTACTCGGGGCTGCTGGCCGCGGTGAGGTCCGCGACGAATGCCTCCGGCCCCCCGAGGAGTTCCAGATAGCGGCCGATCAGCCGGTGGCGCTCCGAGGCGAAGACCTTCGCGAAGATGATGTCCATGCTGGCGGCACCGTCGCCCCAGGGCATCTTGATCTGACGGGGCTTCTCCCCCACGGTCTCCGTGGTGGCCTCCACCGTGGTCGAGGCCGAACCACGGTCCGCGTCGGCCGGGGCTTCCTCGGCCGGGGAGCGCTGTGCCGCCGAGGAGAGCGGCTCGGCGACGGCGGACGGCCGCGCCTCTCCCCCGGCCACAGCGGACTGGCCGGACTCGGCAGGCTCCACGGCTCCGGCGGTCGCGGCGGTGGCGGCGGGCCCGGACTCGACGGCCTCGACGGACTCCGCATGCTCGACGGACCCGGACCCGGCGGAGTCCTGGCTCTCCCCCGTTTTCATTACGCCGTAATAAAGACCGTCCGCCGGACGCGGCACGACCGGCCCTGCTGCGGGCGCCGCCGGGGCCGGGACGGGAATCGTCCCCTCCCCTTCGAGCGCCGCCTTCCGCTCGGCGACCCTGGCCTTCTTCTCCTTCAGCCGCCGCAGATGCTCCTCCTGCTCATCGGGCTTCTTCCGCCCGACACTGCGCAGCAGCTCCGCCGACTCCTCCCCCGCTTCGAGCTTCCGCTGGAGTTCCGGAGTGAGCTTCAGCAGGGCGAGCCGCTGGGAGACCCAGCCCTGGGACCGGTGCAGTCGCGCCGCCAGCGCCTCCTGGGTGCCGTGCACCGTGAGCAGTTGCTCCAGGGCACGCGCCTCGTCCAGGTGGTCCAGGTCCTGCCGGTGGATGTTGGCCACCAGCGCGGACTCCAGTATTTGGTCGGGGCTGCTCCCCAGCGCCTCGTCCAGCATCACCTTGATGGTGGCCAGGCCCGCCTCCCGGGCGGCGGCCAGCCGGGAGTTGCCGTCGATGACGACGTACTTGGTGCCGGGCTCCAGTCCGCTCTCCTGCCCGGGGTTGGCCTCCACATAGGAGAAGCGGGACATGATGCTGATCGCGGTCTTCTGCCCGTGGTCGCGCAGGCTCCCCGCCAGATGCGAGAGATCGCCCAGCTCGGTGCGCGGGTTGGCCGGGTTGAGGCTGATGACCTCGACGGGCAGCTCGACCGGGGGGATCGTGCCCGCCGTCGGGGCCTTGGTGGCATCGTTGATCGCCTGCCGCCGGGGGCTGATCGATTGGGCCTGCTGGAACGAGGAGCCCGTACCGAGCCTGGACGCCTTGCTCATGAGATCTCCCGGGCGAGGGCGCGCAGTGCCACCGCCTGGCCGCTGCGGGGGGCGTAGGCGAGAAGGGGCTGCTTCACCCGGACCGCTTCCTTCTGTTCCTTCAGGTCACCGATGACCCCCACGACGCGCGGATCCTTTATCTCCATCCAGTTCTGGAGGGAGGAGGTGGCGATATAGCCGCGCCGGGCGTCGTAGTGGTTGACGACGATCCCGAGGTAGTCCAGCTCCAGCGCCATATCGCTGCGGAGATCCTCGATCTGGGAGGTCAGCAGGCCATAGGCGTCGGCGGAGCTGTCCTCGGCCTGGACGACGACCAGGACTCCGGAGTTGCCGGGGGTCTCACCGGGGCGGCGGCGGCCGTAGTAGGCGGCGGCGTCCATGCTCAGTCCGAGGCTCGGCGGGCAGTCCACCAGGATGGCGTCGTACTCCTCCTCCAGCGGGGCGAGCGCCCGCTCCAACGCGGCCTCGCGGGCCCGTACCCCGGAGAGCTTCACATCGAGAAGGAAGGCGTCGGTGCAGGCGGGGAGGAGATGCAGCCGGTCGCCGAAGCGGTCGTCCTCGACCGTGACGATCAGCTCGCGCAGCTCCGACTTGCCCTCGCCCGCCATGTGCTTGGTGAGGCTGTCGCCGTCGAGGGGGAGTGGCTCATGGCCGAGCTGCTTGGTGAGATGGCACTGGGGGTCGAAGTCGACCAGGAGCACCCGCAGCCCGAGGCCGGGCAGATCCTCGAAGTCGAGCGGGTCGTCGTCGGGGGCCGCAGTACCGTCACCGGCGCCCGCGCGGGCGCTGGCCAGATACTTGGAGACGCGTACCGGGTGAAGCCGGCCCGGGTCCTCGGCCAGGGCCTCGCCGGCCCCGGCGGTCACCGCGGTCTTGCCGACGCCGCCCTTCTGGTTGCAGACGATGAACCGCTTGACCACGACGGGCCGCTGCACTCCAGGGGCGGGGTTGCGGTCCAGCCACAGCTGTACCGACTGGGCCAGCGCCTGGACGAGTGAGAGCCCACGGGCGGAGCAGTCGCGGCGGAAGTCCTCCCACTGACCCGGGGGGAGCCAGGTCGAGAAGGACTTGGCCCCCGAGGTCTCGATGGGGGAGAGGTTGGCACCCAGACCGCGCCAGGCGGTGATACCCGCTTCCACGGCGTGCTGGATGTCCACACCGTGCTGTGCCGTACGGACCTTCAGATCCTGCTGTAGAGCGGCAGGAAGTTTGGAGACGACCTTTTCCCGGTCGCCGGAGGAAGGCGAAGTCATGAAGGACACCTTACTAACTCACAAGATCAACTGAATCACCGACACGTTAGTAAGTCATAAGTTCGGCCGGGTGGGGGAGCGGGAGCCGGTGGGGGAGCCGGCGCCGGGGCTTCATTACGCCGTAATAAAAGGAGGCTCCCGGTCGCCATGCGGGGCGCCCCGAGCGCCCGGACCGGGGGAGCGGCGGAGGGTCATCCGCTCATGGGCTCGTCCTACAAGGGGATGGACATCTCGTAAAACGCCCATACGGCGCAAACTTGTCCCCCGCTTGCCGCAATTCAGGGCCTTCCATGCCGTCGTTATCCGGGATATGACGAGAACCGAGACTTCACCCCTGGCCCCCGGTCGCGTGGTGGTCGGCCCGGAAGCGGCCCGGCTGGGGAAATGGGTGTTCGTGCCCCGGGCGGCCAGGCCGCCGGCCGGGCGCGCGGCGCTCCAGCACGAGGACCAGCGGATCGAGCTGACGTACTCCTCGTCGGTGCTGAGGCAGTTGCTGACCTCGCTGGAGCAGATCCAGTCGGACTTCCGGCGGCTGTCGGGGCCCGCGGGGGCGGCCATGCGTGGCGACGCGCAGAGGGCGCGGAGGTGATGGGGGACGACTACCCCGGACCCGGCGCCTATCCGCCGTACGGACCGGGGCCCCAGGGCGGGCATCCGGGATGGGGCCCCGGACATCAGGTGGGCGGACCCGGGGGAGTGGGGTACCCCGGCGCGGCGGGAGCGTACGAGGTCTCGTTCGGGATGCCCGGCGCCATGGGTCAGATGGGGCAGATGGGTCCTGTGGCGTACCCGGGGCAGACGGGTCCAGCGGGATACACGGGACAGATGGGCCAGGTCGACGCGGACACCCTGACCGCCGCCGGCTGGGATCCCACCTGGGACCCGACCGCCGAGTTGCAACAGATGCTCCTCCAGAACGCGGTCATCACCGAAGCCGCCGCATCGGCCGCCGCGGCCGGGTACCAGGTCCCGTACCAGGTTCCCTACCAGGACATCCCCATGGAGCACCTGACCGACGGGATCCGCTACGGCGACCAGGTCCCCCTCGCACACGGCGGCTACCAGGAGCCCTACGACGACACCTATGGAAGGGACGAGCGATACCGCGCCGGTCGGGTCTCCGGCCCCGACGACCGTCATGTCGGCGGTCATGTCCACGGCCAGGCCTACGGCAACGGCTACGGCTATGACGAGAGTGATGACGACTCCCGCGACGAGGCCTACGACGCGACCTACGACGACGCCGAGGCATACGGCACCGAGGTCTATGACGGTGAGACCTACGACGACGAGGTGTACGAGGCCGCGCCGGTCGTGATCCGCCGTAGCCGGTCGGGCCCCAGCAGACGGCGCAAGCAGAAGTGGTGGGCGAACGAACAGAGCCGCCGATCCGTTCTGGGCCGACTGCTCAGCTTCACCATCGCCACCCTCGCCGCCGTTCTGGTCTCCATGGTCAGTGTCTTCGGCGGCATGGTGGCGATGGAGCCACTGCGCAAGGTCGCGGCGGCCCGTACCGATCCCGGGCTCATCGGCTGGTGGCCCCTGCTGGTCTACGGACCCTGGACGGTGGCATCGCTGTCGATCCTGCGGGCCGCCCTGCACCGGCGCCGGGCCCTGCACTCCTGGGGAGTGGTCCTGCTCTTCACCGCGCTGGCCACGGTGCTCTGTGTGACCCAGGCGCCCCGGACCCTGCCCGACATCGCCGCCGCCGCCCTTCCGTCGCTGGCCGCGCTCGCCTGCTTCCATCAGCTGGTCCGGCTGATCACCATGGTCCGGCCGCCGCTTCCGTCGCCCTCGGCCCGCCATCGGGCCCGAGCGCTGCGCCGGCGGAACCGCCGCCCCGCCGCCGGCACCACCGACACCACGGAAATGGCCGAAAAAAGCCCACAGAAGGGGGAACCGGAGACCCCTGGAGCGAACCAGCCCTCTTCCGGAGGAGTGACCTCCCCGGGAGGACAGCCGACTTCCTCGGGGCGGCCCGTCTCCGGGGTGCGCCCCGGTGGGGGAGCGGGGGAGCGGACCCGCGAGGAGACCCCGTCCCCGGTGCGGATCTCCTCGGTACGCCGTTTCGCCCCGGCGGAGGAGAAGGCCGTTGCCGACGGCGGCCGTTGGTCCTCTCTCCGCTGATCCGGCCCTCGATCCCAGGACCCCCCTTCAGAAAGCCCTGAAGGGGGGTCAGGGCGCCTCTCGGGAGGCTTCCGGGGTTCCCGGCCCGGGGGAGGGGGTTCAGGCCGCGAGAGCGGCCCTCAGGGCTTTTTCCCGTACGAGGTTTGGGAGCGGGGTAGTCGGCGAGCGACGCACAGCGACCGAGGATTCCTTTGGTCGCTGCTTCGGTCTCACCATCAAATCCCAGCTCAGGATGGGTACATCGGACCCAACAGCGACTGAAGCGACTGAGCGACCGTATCTATAACGGTTATCGTGCCTACGCGCACACACATACGCTCACCCGGGAAATGGCTTATAGATGGGGTCGCTGGGTCGCTTCAGTCGCTCATTTGCCGAGAAACAGCCTCTGACCTGGGCTTTTGTCGTGAGACTGAAGCAGCTACCGAAGGATCCAGGGTCGCTCGGCTTCAGTACCGGAGGCCCCCTCCGCCGTCGTTGGGCCCCTCATGGGCAGACGAAAGGGCTCCGACGGCCGTCGTCCGGCCCTCGGAGCCCCCGCCTTCAGTAGCTGCCGTCGGTAGCTGGCTTCGGTAGCTCATCTCAGTAGCTGCTCGGTCGCTGCGGCCGGGGCGCTCCTCCGGCCCGGCCCGCTCCTCCGGCCCCGTCCTGCCCCCGCGGGCCGTCCCCGGGCAGCGTCGAGGGGCCGGGCGCCCCGCACCCGGCCCCTCGGCCCGCCTCAGCTCATCGGGAGGGTTATCCCCAGCTCACGCATGGCGGCGGACTCCGGCCCGCCCTCCGACCGCTGGGTCTTGTACCCCTTCACCCCCGCTTTGATGGTCCGCGGGTCCACCGCCTCCGAGGGCGCACCGGACGCGTACAGCCCGTCCGGGCGACCGTCCCGGTCGTGCGGGAGCAGCCAGAAGACCCGCCGCAGGAAGGTTCCCGAGACCCTGGAGGAACGTGCCTTCGGACCAAGAACCGCATAACCGACCATACGACCGTCCCGGTGGTAGGCCGGCCGCCCCCGACGGGACGGCAGCCGGTCCAGGGTCTGGCGTACATAGTCCAGGGGTTCGATGTCTTCCAGCCACACCAGCTCGGCCTCATGGGCCAGTTGTGTGGGCTCGATGAGGGCACTCATGACATTTCTCCCACTTCGGCGTTGAGCCCGATCCCGGGATAGAACTTGCGCTGGTTGGACAGAATCATCTCCTTCGGGGTGGAGATGCCGACAGTGTCCCGTACGCGCGCGGCGAACGCGCGCGAGGAGGCGGGGTTCGCCCCCTCCAGCTGACACCAGTCCTTGTAGCTTGCATAGAGCTGGGTCTGTTCCGCCCGCATGGCGGGGCCCAGCGTGCAGCACTCCGCCAGGAAGCGCCCCGTGTGGTCCTCGGTCTCCGCGTACGCGGTGGTGGCGGTGCGCACCTGCTCGGGCCCGGTCAGGTCGCGGGAGCCGTTCAGATAGCGACGGGCGCCCTCCACCAGCCAGTTGAGGATCCCCGGGCCCTCCTCGGTCACCAGCACATCGGCGAGGTTGTCGACCTTGCGGTCGTCGTCCACGACCCGCTCGAACGGGATCAGCTTCATCCGGCGCCAGAAGGCGTAGCCGCCCGTACCGACCTCCGGGCGGTGGTTGCCCAGCAGCCAGAGCTTGTGGGTGGGGCCGAAGCTGAAGAAGTCCTGCCGCATCCGGCGGGCCTTGATGCGGTCACCACCGGTCAGCAGCTTCACCCGGGCCTCGTCGAAGCGGTCGCCGGGCTTCAGCTCCGAACAGACGATGATCCGGCGGCCGTGCAGCTCCGCGAGGTCCGTCGGATGCCCCTCGAAGGGCCGGGCCATGAGAAAGCCCGGCGGTGCGGCGTCCGCGTAGTCGCCCAGCAGCTTCACCATCACATCGAGCAGGACGCTCTTGCCGTTCTTCCCCTGTCCGTAGAGGAAGGGGAGCACCTGGGCGCCGACATCCCCGGTGATGGAGTAGCCGAGCAGCTCGTGCAGGAACGCGATCATCTCCCGGCCCTCGGCGTCGTAGCCGAAGCAGTCCGCGAGGAAGCGCTCCCAGCGCGGCGTCGCCCGGGGGCGGGGGGCCACGCTGGTGGAGCGGGCGTGGTAGTGCTTCTCCGGGTCGGGCGGGGTGAGGATGCCCGTCGTGAGGTCGATGACCCCTTCGGGGGTGCACAGCGCGTACGGGTCGGCGTCCAGCATGGCGGGGCTGAGCACCATCCCGGGGGCCGCCTTCGCCTGGGCGAGCATCGCCTTGATGCCCGCCGTGGACAGGGCCCGGCGGCGGTGGCGGCGCAGCGAGCTGTCGGTGAAGCGGCCCCGCAGATCGGTCTCGGCGAGCATCTCGGCCATCTCGCCGGCCGCCCACATGACCCCGTCGTCCTCGTCGAGGTCCCAGCGGAACTTGTTCCAGCGGTACCAGCCGAGTCCGGGGACATGGCGGAAGTCCCGCCCGTACAGCGAGACGAACAGCTTGGCGTTGCCCCGGTCGCTGAGGCTGTCCGGGAGCACTCCGTGCTCGCTGGCGACCCGGGCGGCCTCCGGTCCGGGGACGGCCTGGGCGGGGACGCCGCCGGGGGAGCCGAGGATGATCTGCCGGGCGACCTCGACCGGGTCGAAGAGGCTCTCCTGGGAGGGGTCGCGCAGCTCCGCCGGGCCGCCGGGCGGCAGGCCGGGGGAGCCGGCGACACCCGGGGGCAGCGGCGGGCGCGGCGCGGGGTCCGTGACGGGTCCACCGGCCCGGCCCCGGGTGGGGATCCGGGCGGACTCCGCGGAACCTTGAGAGGTAGGGGCGTCGTTCACCTGCGTTCTCCCAAGTCGAGTGGCCGCCTGCTGCCCGCGCCCATGCCACTGCGGATGATCGCGAGACAACGGCGCTCCTGTCCCGGGCGGGCATGCGTGGCAGCCGCCATCAGTGCCGCCTCGGCGGCGTCGGCGGCCATCCGGCCCGCGCCCACCAGTCCGCCCGCGGTGAAGGCGGCGCGGTTGAGCTTCTCGGTGAAACCGGCGCCCTGCGGGACGGCCGCGCATTCGGTGACGGCGGCCAGGACGGTCGCGAGCGCGCGGGCCGCGGAGTCCCGTCCGCCGCGCGCGGCGACGACGGCGGCACGGGCCCGTGAGGGTACGGGGGTGGGGGAGCCCCCGCGTGGACCCGGTGGCACCGGCCGGTGTCCGGTGCGCTCCAGCTCGGCCCCCAGCCACCCGGGGAGCGGCGCGGGCCTGCGGGCGCCGTCGAGGGCGGTGTAACGGCCGGAGACGGTACGGGTCCCGGGCGCGATGATGTAGCCGCCGTGGGACCGGATGTCGACCTGCCAGGCCAGTGCGCGGCTGGCGCCCGAACCGGTCGAGCAGCGCCACTCCTGTCCCGGCCGGGTGGTGTACCAGACATGGAGTCCGCCCGACGGGGTGCGCACCCGCAGGGTGGTCCCGTCCTGGGCGGGGTCGGGCCGGCCGCGCAGCGCGGCGAGGACGGCGAGGCTGTGGAAGCCGTGGCGCAGCCCGTCCAGGCAGACCGAGTCGGGGATGTGGATGCCGGGCAACAGCCGGTCCGGGGTGGGCAGCGGGGCCGGGTGGGCGTCGACGTCGATGACGACGAGCCCGGCCGGTCCGCAGGAGACGCCGACCCCGAACCGGGGCTGGCGCCGCCACCAGGCGGTGAGGACGGAGGGGTCGGTGGTGGCGGCGTGGAAGCCGTGACACCAGTGTCCGGCCGGGATGCAGGGGCACTCCTGGGCGGGGTGCGGCCGGTCCCGGCAGTCGGCGCAGTTGGGTGCGGGCGTCTTCCGCCCGGGGGCCAGGGGATGGACGGGCCATCCCTGGGCAGCGCACCACAGCGCGGTCTCCAGCGGGTTCGCCCAGGGCTCGGCCGGCGCGGTGCCCGACCCGCCCAGGGCTGAGTCGCTGTTAGGAATCCCCAGGTCAGGGGGCATCGACGTTCCTTTCAGCGACCGAAGCGACTCAACTTCACAGATGTATTCAGCGATGTGTTCAGCACAGGCTAACCGACCGTCTTCCACGGGTCCGGCAGGTGCCGGGAACGGCGGGGCGGCGAAGGGTGCCCGGAGTGGCCGGGATATCCGCCCTGGCGCGTACAACGACGAGGTGTGGTGGGGGAGACGGCCGGAGCGGCAGATGATCAGACCGGTGTGGTGCGGCCGTGGTTCGCGCGCCCCGCGTGTGCCGACACACTCTCGGCGCCCCGGCGCGACGGGCGCGGCGGACGCCTCCGGCACGGCAGAGCGGACCCGGTGGGGGAGTGGTACGGGGCCCGGCGCGCCGGATGGGTGCCGGGCGGACGACGATCGGTCGTGACGAGCATGCCTTTTCCCCCGGGCGTGCGAAGTCGACCCCGCGCCAGGGGCCCCGGGGCGGGCTGTGGTCGATACCGCGAGGAGTGCTCCTCCCGGCGGTCCCTCCCTGGGCGTGCGCGCGGCTGCCGCCCGGCCGGGCGGCAATCCCCGTAAAATAAAGCGTATTCGTTTTGTTTGTCGAGGTACCGGCAAATCCCCTTGTGACGGGCTCCGTCGGTGTCCTGCCGGTCCGGTCCGTTTCCGCCCGGTGCACGGCGTGCCCGCAGGGTCCGTACCGCCGGGTGGACCGGTCAACTCCGCTCCTGGCAAGGGGTGTTGAGCTGTCGGGAGCGCCCCCAGGAGTGTCCCCGACCCATGGCCGTGACAGGGTCCGGGCGGCGCGAAAAATTGGATGGAGTCATCACCGCGTGAAAACCGCCGGGTGTCTCAGGGGCCGGGCGGCTCAGGGTTCGGGCAAAACTCCGCCGCAGGATTTCTTGACGCCTTTCTGACGGGGTCTTTCCCGGAGTCTTTCCGAGGGTCTTTCCCGGAGGGCGACAACCGCGGGCACTCCGGGCTCACCCCCGCCCCGGGCTGCCGACCCCGGCCAGCGCCAGCCGCCACAGCCGCTCCAGCCGGTCCACGGCGGCACCGTCCCCCCGCCCGCCGCGCGAGCCCTCCGCCGTGCCCGCGGTCAGATACTCGACCAGCGTGGCGACATCGCCGGGACCGACGCCCCGGCGCAGCTCCCCGTCCGCGTGCGCCCGTTCGAGCAGCCGCCGGACCTCCGGCAGCCACAGCTCCGACCAGGCGGCGTCGGCCGCCCGCTCCCGGGAGAGCCGCAGGGCGGCCCGTACCGAGGTCTCCTCCTCAAGGAGCCGGGCCAGCTCCAGGGTCAGCCCGACCACCGCACCGAGGGCGGACTCGGGGCGGGCCGTCACCCGGTGCAGCGCGGCACGGGTCAGTCCGTTCCCCTCGCCGACCACGGCGTCGGCGAGTTCGCCCTTGGCGGAGAAGTGGAAGGTGAGCGCGCCGAGCGAGATGCCCGCCGCGGTGGCGACCCGGGCCAGCGAGGTTCCGTCGTATCCATCGCGGTCGAAGAGCACGGCCGCCTCCCGTACGAGCGCCGCGCGCGTGCGCACCGCCCGGTCCTGCTTTGTCATGCTTCGCTCCGCTTGAGGTTCTGCGGTGGACGGCTGCGGGGACCGGGCGGGCCGGTACCGGCGCAGGGGAAAACCACACCGGAACCGGCCCTGGGGCCTGCGGGGTCAGGCCTCAGGAGGACGGTCCCTGGGATGTCCGGTGACCCGGGAGGACCCCGGGTCACCGAAAGTTCCGACACCAGGTGAAAGCTCTGCCGGCTAGCTGGCGGAACCTTTCACCTGGCGGAGTCTCGCCTCCAGGCCGTCGAGGATCCGGTCCAGCCCATAGGCGAAGTTCCGGTCGCGGGTGGCGCTCGGGTCCTGGTCCCGCTGGGCGGCGTACCCCTGCTGGAGCCGGGGGTAGTCCTGGGCCGCCTCCTCGGCGGCGGGCCACAGCCGCCGCATCCAGTCCTGCTCGGTCTGCCCGCTGCGGGCCAGCATGGTCAGCCAGGCCGCCTCGCTGGTGGTCATGCCGGTGACATACGCGAAGACCATCCGCACCGCGTTGTCCGCCTCGTCCAGCGGGAAGCCCGCCGTCTCGAACATCGCGAGCATGCGGTCGGAGAGCCGCATCATGTTCGGCCCGAGGTAGGCCACCCCCATCTCGCCCAGGACGGACGCGATCCACGGGTGCTTCAGGATCATGCTGCGCATGCTGTGGGCGCGCAGCGTCGCGGCCGCGCGCCAGTCGGCGGCGTCATCCGAGTCCGGTACGTCCAGCTCGCCGTAGACCTCGTCCACGACCAGCTCGATCAGCTCGTCCTTGTTGGCGACATGGCGGTAGAGCGATGTCGCCCCGGCGCCGAGCCGGGTGCCCAGCTTGCGCATGCTCAGCGCGTCGATGCCCTCG
Organism: Streptomyces sp. NPDC000594; assembly: GCF_040299965.1. Classification (NCBI taxonomy): domain Bacteria; kingdom Bacillati; phylum Actinomycetota; class Actinomycetes; order Kitasatosporales; family Streptomycetaceae; genus Streptomyces; species Streptomyces sp. NPDC000594. Next base: position 42,936 of record NZ_JBEPCY010000042.1, read on the forward strand.
GTGTCCAGCAGCCTGACGGCCTCGGACACGATCTGCTCCCGGCTGAGGGCGGGCTGCTCCCGGCGGGCCCGGGGGCGGGCCCACACCGAAGGGATCTGCTGCGAGTCGACAGGCATTGGGACCTCCTCTTCCGACTCCACCGTAGCGCACGCCATACGCATCTGGCGTACACGGTGAAAATATGAGTACAGTGTGCGCATCGATGGTACGGTGTTCGCAGAACGAAGGCGGGGCCGCGCTACCGGAGTCCGCCAAAGGGGGACTTGAACCACCCCTACAGCGGTCCGCAGGCGTACGGCACGAGGCTCGGCACACGGCCCGAGACGGAGACGGAGACGATGGACATGACGTTCGACCTCACCAGCGGAGTGGCCCTCGCGGTCCTGCTCTCCCTCGTCTCCGCCGTCGCCTACGCCGGCGGCGCGATCGTCCAGGAGCGGGTCGCCTCCTCCTCGCCGGAGGGATTCGCCGCCGCGCTCCGCAGCCCCGGCTGGTGGGCGGCGAACGGACTCAACGGCACCGGCGCCCTGCTCCATGTGGTCGCCCTCGCCTACGGTCCGCTCAGCGTCGTCCAGCCGCTCGGAGCGCTCACCATCGTCTTCGCGCTGCCGCTCGTCGCCCTCTCCACCGGCCGCCGCACCGGCGCCAACGCCTGGCGCGGCGCGGCCATGGCCACCGCGGGCCTCGCCGGACTGCTGGCGCTGACCGGCTCGGCGGGCACCGGATCCCTGGCCGCCGGCGACCGGCTGCCGCTCGCCGTCACCTCACTCGCCGCCGTCGCCGCGCTGATGGCCGCCGGCCGGGCCGCCCGGGGCAACGCGGTGGTCCGCAGCACCCTGCTGGCCTGCGCCGCCGGTGCCGCCTACGGGGTCAGCTCGGTCTTCACCAAGACCGCCGCCGTCGACTGGGCCGCGGGCGACACCACCGGGGCGCTCTTCACCGGGGCCGTGATCCTCGCCCTCGCGGCGGCGGGCACCGTGGCCTCCCAGGCTTCCTACCGGGGCGCCGGTCTCGCCACCCCGCTCGCGGTCGTCACCGTGGTCAACCCCGTGGTCGCCGCCGTCATCGGGATGGCGCTCTTCGGTGAGACGTTCCGGTACGGCGCGCTGGGCACCCTGCTGGCGATCTGCGCCGGTGCCGTGGTCGCCGGTGGTCTGACCCTGCTCACCCAGGAGCGGGTCCGTGCCGCGGCCTCCACCGCCCCCGCCGCCGTCACCTCTGTCGCTCCGGCCACCCCCGCCGCGGCCGGTGCCGCTCTGTCGCTCTCCGCCGCCGCACTGCCCGGCGCCCGCGTCTTCCGGCCCGTGCCGGTGGCGGTGGACTCGCTGGTCCCGCCGGTCCTGGTCTCCCGTACCGCTCTCGTCCGTCCTCGTCCGCAGACGGTGGCACCGCTCGCCCTGCGTGCCCGGGTCGCCTCCCCGATCGCCCCGCGCGCCGCGTACGGCCGTACCGCTCCCGCCCATCGTGTCCCGGCCCTTCCCGGCCAGGGCCACGGTCACGGTCCCGTCCAGGGACCCCACCACCCGTGCACCCGCTCCGCCGGAACCGACCCGGTCCGGCCCGCCGCCGCTCAGCACGCGAGGGGGAGCCGCAGGACGGACGCGGATCTGGTGCCCTCGGGCTCCGAGGCGTAGCGGTCGATCTGCCCCCCGCTCGCGATCGGGACCCGGGAGAGCAGCTCCTCCGGCAGATCGAAGGCGTCGACCAGGGTGAGCATGTGCGGGGCCAGGTGGGCCACGGCCGCGTCGATGGCGGCGGGCAGCTGGCGTACGTGGTCGGCGCTCATCAGCCCCTCCGCGAGCAGGTCCCCGGTGTGCGCGGAGACCTGCTTCAGCAGGAAGAGCAGGCACAGACCGTGCAGCAGATAGCGGGCGTCGGGCTCCACCGCCTGGGCCGCCGCCGCGAGCAGGGCGTCCGCCGCCTGGAGCCGGGCGTGCGCCCCGACCATCTCCAGCGCCGCCGACGAGGTGCCGTTCCAGCGGGCCATCGGGTCGCCCGAGGGGCCCTCGCGCAGCGAACGGCGGGCCCGCTCCTGCCAGATGCTCTCGACCTCGGCGAGCAGCCCGCGCAGGAAGCGCAGATCGGTGAGGTCCTGGTCGGGGGAGAGGGGGCCGAGGTGCCCGCGCTCCACGGTCTCCTGACCGAAGATCATCTCGCTGGCGGCCTTCACCCAGATCACCAGGTTGTCGCCCTCGGCGGTGATGGTGCCCTCGGTGGCCATCGTCAGCTCGGAGATCCCGTTCGCCGGGAAGAGGCCCTGGGCGCCGCACCGCTCACGGCACTCGGTGGTGATCGCGCGGGACTGCCAGGTGACCCATCCCTTGGTGATGGCCACCAGACGCTCCGCCTCCGCCTGGTTCTCGGCGGTGTGCCCGACCCAGCGGTCCACCACCGTACGGTGCAGGAAGGTCATCGCGTACGCCGTCGCCAGCGAGTGCAGCAGCGGGGCGTGGTGGCTGCGGTGCGCGACCACCGGAATCCGCTCCCCGGCGCGGGGGGCGCTGATGTGCCGGTCGTGGCCGTAGCGCACGGCGATGGCGAGCGCGGCCCGTGAGACCCCGAGGGCGCCGGCGCTCATGCACAGCTTCCCCGAGGTGACCCGGCTTATGGAGCTGAGGAGCCGCTTGCGGCGGTTGCCCACGGTGCTGTTGAGCCTCCCCTCGTCGTCCAGCCGTCCGTGGTCCGCCTCCAGCAGTGCCTCACGCGGCAGCCAGACCCGGTCGAAGGAGGTCAGGCAGTGGTCCATGGGGGTGCCGGTGCGCTCGGGCAGCTTGCGCACCTGCACACCCGGGAGATGACCGTCGTGGTCGCTGAGCGGGGTGAGGAAGAGGTAGATGCCCTGGTCCTGACCGTCGATCAGCAGCCGGGCCGCGACCACGGCGCTCTTGGGGCCGCCGGTGAGGCTGGTGTTGGGCATGAATTTCTGGGCGCCCGGCGTCGGCGTGTGGAGGACGAAGCCCCCGGTCGCGCGGTCGTGGACGGCGAGGGTCTGGAGGGCGGCCACATCGTTGCCGTGCTCCAGCTCGGTGCAGAGAAACGTTCCGGTCTGCTCCAGCGAGGTGAAGCGGGACAGGTCCCGGTCCTCGTGGTCGTGGTCGAGGAGGCTGCCGAGGAACAGGTTGTAGTGGATGCTCGCGAGGGTGCCGAGGCCCCCGTCCACCACGCCCGCCCACTCGTGCAGGGCGGCCAGCCGCCGGGCGTCGTTGGCGAGGTCGGTGGCGCTGGGCACCACCTCGTTCAGCAGACGCAGCCGGTCATAGGTGAGGGCGGTGCGCTCGGTCGGAGAGAGGTGCGGGCGGTAGGCGAACTCCTCGCCCGCGATCAGCTCCCGCCAGGTTCCGTGCACCCGCTCGCGGTCATGCTGTTCGAAGAGCAGGTGCGACAGCTCTCCGACCGCTGCCGACTGCGTCGTACCCCTGTGGTGCGTGGTGTGGAAAGACCCCCCGATCTCGTCCTGGCGTGCGTCCGTCCGGGTCATCTGGAGCGTGAGCAAGGTCATCGATCTCTCCGATTGGATGTGGAACCGGATGGTTTGGAGCCGCAGCCACAAAATACATACCAACCGGTTTTGTTTCAAGCGTTCTTCACGCGGTTGGTGCTGCCTCGTCGGGGGTGACTCGTCGCTTTGGGGGCGGAGTGTTCCGCTGTGTGCAGGGCGTTGCTCCTTATATAGGGGGCGAGTGTTGCTCATCACGCCGCGATCCCAGGCATTGAAATACCAGGAGCCTGGTTTTATTTTGGAGTGACGGTGATGGTTGCCGGGTTCCTGATCTTTCCGAAACCTCTGTGAAATGGTGTGATTACAGAAAGTGATGGAAACTAGCTCAAAGTCACGACTGCTACTATTCAAACCCTTCGGTTTCTTTTCTACGCCGGGCAGCGGCGGTAAGGAGGTGCCCCATGGCGCGGCAGGAGCGAGCCATCAGGACGCGGAGGAAGATCCTCGTCGTGGCTGCCAAGGTCTTCGATCAGGTGGGTTACGAGGCCACCACCATCTCGGACATCCTTGATCAGTCAGGGCTGACGAAGGGGGCGCTCTACTTCCACTTCGGGTCCAAGGAGGAGCTGGCCCAGGCGGTGCTCGCGGAGCAGGTCGCGGCGCTGCCGAAGGTCCCGCCGCAGGATCTGAAGCTCCAGGAGGCGCTGGACGAGGGGATGCTCCTCGCCCATCTGCTCACGGGGGAGGACGGCGACCCGATCATCCAGGGGAGCATCAGACTCACCGTCGACCAGGGCTCTCCCAAGGACAACCTGGACCGCAAGGTGCCGATGCAGGGCTGGATCAATCACAGCCTCGAACTCTTCGCCGAGGCCAGGGAGAACGGGGAAGTACTGCCCCACGCCGACCTCGACGCGTTCGCCCGGCTTTTCGCCGGGTGCTACACCGGGGTCCAGGTGCTCTCGCGGATCATGACCGACCGGGAGGATCTCGCCGAGCGCATGGCGGACCTGTACCGGAATCTGATGCCGGCGCTGGCCGTTCCCGCCGTACTGGTGCGGCTGGACTTCTCGCCCACGCGTGGCGCGCTGGTGTACGAGCGGGTGATGCGGGAGCACGAAGCGGAGGTTGTCTCCGTGTAATGCCGCTCCGGCCGAAGGCCCTCAAAGGCCCTTCATGGAGTAAAGAAAACCGCTCGATTGGTTTTCTTTACTCCATGAAGGGCCGGGCCGAGAAGGTCGGAGGATTCCCGGGATTCCCGGCGGATTCCCCGGAGGTTTTTGCCTCTGGGATGCCCCTGGGATGTCCCTGGGGTATCTCCTGGGGCGGGGGTGTCTCCTGAGGACGGGGGTGTCCCCGGGACGGAGGTGTTCGCGGGGCCGAACGGGTGGTCCGCGCCGGGCCGTTGCCCCGGGGCCGCCGTGGACCCGTACGGTGGGAAGCTGCCCACCGGGAGCGGACCGGCCGTCCGTTCCTCGTCGTCACGGCCGCCCGGCCGTCCCCGTGTGGGCATGGCGGTGGCCCGGCCCCCGTGGAGGGGAGCCGGGCCGGTCCCGCGCGGACCGCGGTGAGCGCGTCCGCCGCCGGTGTGGGTCAGGGCCTGCTGGCTTGCGTCAGGGCCCGTCGGGTTGCGTCAGGTACGGCCGCCCTGGGCGTCCCACATGGCCTTGACCGCGTCGTCGAAGTACGAGCTGCGGTTCCAGCCGCCGGTGATCAGCGTGCTCACCACGCCGTTGACATGTCCGAGGCCCGAGGAGGCGACCGGGTTGCGCAGCCAGGGGCCACCGCCGCCCCGGAAGGCGCACTGGATCTGGACCCGCTCATCGGGCGCGGGCAGCGGGGACGCGGTGCTCCGGCAGGAGCGCTGGATCTGGCCGGTGTTGTGGTCGAAGGAGTAGCCGGCGACCGTCACCGTCTGCTGGCGGTCGTAGTTCCAGCTCAGGCCGTTGCCGCCGGTGACGTCGATCAGCTTCCTGCCGCTCAGCGGACGGGTGGTCACCATGGCGATGTCCAGCCGCAGATCGCTGCTGTTGACCCAGCCGCTGAAGGCGCGGAACTCCTTCGCCTGGAAGGTGCCGTGCGGGCGGGTGCCCGAGCGGAAGGCGGGTACGTACACCCAGTTCGACACATAGCGGCCCGCGGTGCCGTTCGTCCCGCCCTCGTTGACGCAGTGGGCCGCGGTGATCACCAGCTGCTTCGACGGGCTGGCGAGCGCGGAGGCGGAACAGAAGTAGTCCTTGCCGTCCGCGGGGTGGGTGTAGAAGACCTTGCCGACACCGGCGGTATCCGCGCGGGTGCCCCGGGCGGGCGGTGCGGGGGCGATGCTGCCGGGCTCGCCCGTGGGTCCCTGGCGCAGTGTGCCGGGCTCCGCCGGGCCTGACTTCGGGGCGACGGCGGGCAGGGCCTTCGCCATGCGCGCGGTGGTCCAGTACCGCTCCAGCGCGGTGGCTGCGGTACGGGGGTCCGCGCCGCTCTGCGCGGGGACGGGCGCGGCGACGGGCGCGGCGACCGCCGCAGGGCCGGACCCGGGGGCCCGGGGGGCGTCTCCCGCCTGGGCCGGGGAGGTGCCGGCGGCCCCGAGGGCGAGCACGGCCGCGGCGGCGGAGGGCAGGAGAACACGTCTGGTACGGCGCACGTGACGATCCCTTTCCAGCAGGGGGAGGCATGGGGCGTACGGTGCGATCGGTTGCGCGATGGTTCTCGTCGACTGATGTCGTGTCGTGCTGCGAAAACTAACCAAAGTCAACGAGAGTAAACAGCGGGATTCGCGCCAGTGACGGGCCCGTTGAGGGGCCGAAGCCGTCCGATGGGCTGTGCATACCAGGCGTTATGCCAGCTGGGAGCGGGGCGGGGAGTACGGGGTGCGCGGACCCGGCCGTGGACGTGGACGTGGACCCGGACCTCGGGGCCGAGGTCGGGTGTCGGTGGCCCCGGGTGTCCGTGTCCCCCGGGGTGTCCGAGCCTCCCGGGTGTCCGCGTCCCCCGGGTGTTCGCTAGCGCCCGCCCGCAGGCCGCCGCCGGAAGGCGCTCCAGCGCTCGGCGGCGTCCCGCAGCCCGAACGTCCACTCGTTGGGGAACTCCTCCGCGATGCCCGCCCAGTACCCCGCATGGGCCCGTGCGAAGACGGCGACGGCCGCCTCGGGCGCCGAGGCCCAGCCGGGCACCTTCCCCGCCCAGTGCTCGGCCTCCTCCACCGTGTGCCCGGAGAAGGCGAGCCAGACGACCCAGCACCCGGTGTCGATCCAGGCGGCGCCCCGGGCCGCCTCCGCGAAGTCCACCAGCCGTACCCCGCCCCCGGGGGTGATCAGGGCGTTGGCCGGGTTCCAGTCCGTGTGCACCAGCGAGTCCCCGTCGAGGACCCCGGCCTCCCCGGGGTCGTCCAGGAAGCCGGCCCACCGCTCGGCCGCCCCCGGCAACCCCTCCGGCGCGGCCACCGGTTCCAGCGCCGTCAGCGCCTGGACCACCAGCGGCAGATCGCCCGACCCCGGCCGGATGTCCGCCGCCCGCCCGTCGGCGTACTCGAACCCGAGGAGGTCCCAGCCCTCGGCCGTCACCCGCCAGCGCAACTCCGGCGCCAGCGGCACCACCCGTGGATTGGCCAGCGCCTCCCGCCCCTGACACCCGGCCCGGGGCCCGTCCGTCCGCATGCCCTTCACGAAGTACCGCCCGCCGTCGGCCGTCTCCAGCACGGCCCCCAGCTCGCTGATGAACCCGGCGGCAACGGACTGCGCCGAGGCCAGCGGCCCGGTACGGGTGAGGACGGCCTGCTGGACAGCGGCGGGGAGTTCATCCCAGGTCTGGCGTGGCATGCGGGCGAGGCTATACCCGGGGGTCCCCCCGGGGAGGGCCGTCTTCCGGCCGTGCGGGGCGGGTTCTACGCGGTCGCCGCCGGCGGGGTGTGTCCCGTGTCGATGACACAGAAGCGATTCCCGTCCGGGTCGGCCAGAACCACGAAGTCGGCCTCCCCGGCGTCCTCGGGATATCCGTCCCAGTCGACCCGCAGCGCCCCGAGCGCCACCAGCCGCTCGACCTCGGCCGCCTGGTCGGCGGAGTCGCCCGCGTACAGATCGAGATGGATCCGGGGGTGTTCCCGTGCCGGAGTCGCGCTGGTGGACAGGGAGAGCTGGACCCCGGTCCCGTCCGCCGGGACCAGTACCACCCAGTCGTCCTCCAGCTCCTCGCGCGGGACGTACCCCAGCGCCTCTGCCCAGAACGCCGCCGCACGCGGTACGTCCGACACACCCAGCACGACCGAACCGATCCGCAGCATGGTTTCTCCGTTCCCCTGTTTCCCTGGCCGGAGGCGATGGGGTCCCCGGCGCCCCGGACAGGAACGGTACGGCGGTACGGGGGTGAGTTCGTCAGGTCGGGGACCCGTCAGGTCGGGGACCCGTCAGTCGGAGGAGCCCGTCAGGTTGAGGAAGAGCAGCGCGTCCGTCTCCGGCACCCCCGCCGGGTCGAACGGGGAGTACCCCGGGCGGGCCGGGTCGGGGTGGGCGCACAGGCCCGGGAGGTTCGCGAGGGCCGGGGTCAGGGCCGGGGCCGGGTAGAAGGCCCGCTCAGGGGTGGCCCGTGCCAGCACATCGCGCAGCGCGGGAGCGGCCGTGGGCGCATCGGGGGGAGTGCCGGGACCGTCGGCGGAGATGCCGGGCTCCGGGCCCTCGGCGAAGTCTCCCGCCACAAAGACATAGCGGTCCCCGATGGCGGAGGCGGAGATCAGCGCGCCCGCGCTCCACCAGCCCAGGGCCGGCTCCGCCGCGCCCCAGCGGCTGCGGTGGCGCTGGAGATGCGCGTTGTGGGCGAAGACCAGACAGGGGCCGCGCCGGGCCTCCGCCGCCGCCACGGCGAGCAGGTTCTCCGCCATCATGACGTCCCGCAGCCCGAGCAGTACCGACACCCGGTCCGCCGACGGCGAGGCCATCGCCGCGTGGTACCGCAACAGCCCCCGGGCGGTACGGGCCTGGGCGTACGCGCGCTCGAAGGCGAGGTCCGAGGTGGCCCGCCGCAGCGCCGGGGCCTCGCTCTCATGGAGCGCGAGCAGATCGTCGGCCACCACCCGCAGGGCACGCGCCTCGGGGGTGGCGCCGATCGACCGCGAGGGGTCCCTCATCGCCGCCGGATCCGCCCACGCGGACTCCTCGCCGAGCAGCCGGTCGAGATCGCTCGGGTCGTGGGGGACGCGCCCCGGGGGCAGCTGCGCGGCCAGATAGGCATGGGCCGCCGCCAGCGAGGAGCCGGGGCCGGGGGCGCCCGTGATCTCCGTCGGGGCGTCGATGCCATGGAACCGGACCCAGGCGGGCGGCGGGCGGCCCGCGTTGTGGTCGCGCAGCTGGACGACCAGTTCGCGGTTGGCGGGCGAACCACCCCAGCCATGGCTGAAGCCGGTGGCCATGACCTCGTCCAGATCACCGGCGCCGGTGGTGATGTAGTCGTCGACGACGGCCGCCGCCAGGGTGTCGCTCTCCAGGGCGACGGAGCGGAAGCCGTGGTGGCGTACGAGATGGTTGAGCATCCCGTTCCGCAGCTCGGGGAAGTCCTCCACACCGTGGGTGGGTTCGCCCAGACCGAGCAGGAGCGGCGGACGGCCGAGGCCGGTCAGCAGCCGGTCCACCGCCTGCCCGAGCCCGGCGGGGCCCGAGGCGTCCGCGCTGCCGGTGGCTCCGGTGGCTCCGGCGGCCTCGGCACCGTCGGCACCGTCGGGGGAGAAGTGGATGCCGGTCTCCCGGACGGAGGCTATGGCGGCGGCGGAGGCGAGGGCGGCGACCGAAGCGGCAGAGGTGTACGGAGGCATACGGGTGCCTTTCGGGAACGGGGTGGGATTCTTCAACCGTATCGTTGAAGAATCCTTTGAGACCTGGGCTGCCCGGAGACGGCCAACAGCCCCGCTATGACGCGGAAACGCCTTCCCTGGGCTGCTCCAAAACCTCAAACGGGGGTGCACCCGCAGTCCGCCCCCGTACCACCAGGATCAGCCGCAGCAGGGCCGTCGCGGTGCCCGCCGCCGTCGCCGCGCCCAGGGCCCAGGCCGCGTCCGGTACCCAGATCAGCAGCTGGCCGAGGCCGATACGGTCGGCGACCAGGGCCACCACCGTCCAGGGCAGCGCGGCCGCCAGACACCACAGGGCGGTGGCGACGGCCCCGTACCGCCGTCCCGTCCGTGGGCGGCGCAGCAGCAGCCCGGCCCGGACGGCCGCGACGAGCAGCGCGGCGGCGACTCCGGTCGTGCCCCAGACCACCAGGTGGTGAACGGCGGCGGAGGGCCCGTCCGTACCGTCCGCCGTGCCACCGGTGAGGATCCGTGCGGCGCCGAAGCCGACCTCCATGACGGCCTCGTCCTGGAGCAGCCCGTACAGATTCTGCTGGAGTACGAGCGCGGTCCCCCGCTCGGGGAAGAGGAAGACCATCGCCGAGTGACCGGGGGATCCACCCGTGTGCCAGACCGCCCGGTCGAGCGACGCGTCCGGACCGCCGACCCGCCAGCCGAGGCCATAGCCGGTGGGCTCACCGTCCGGCCGGGTCCGGCCCTCCTCGCGCATGAGCCGTACGGAGTCGGGGGAGAGGACCGCCCGCCCGTCCGGGGTCCGGGTGGAGCGGAGTTGGAACGCGGCGAACGCGGCCAGATCGCCGAGGTCGCCGCCCAAGTAGCCATAGGCCGCGCCATGGTCGTCGTACCCGTCGGCGACGGCGGCGGGTACGCCCCACAGCGGCTGGTGCCCGGGGGAGAGGTCCCGGGCGCGGGCGGTGGCCCGGTCGGCGATGGCGCCGTCCATGCCCGCCGGGCGCAGCACGCTCCGCCGCAGCTCATCGGCGAAGGAACGCCCGGTGGCGGCCTCCACCACGGCGGCCAGGATCAGGTAGCTGGCGCTGCTGTAGGCGTACGCGGCCCCGGGCGGCCCGAGCGGTTCCACACCGTCCAGCTCGGCGAGGCGCCCGGCGGGGCGGGGGCAGTCGGTGTCATGGCAGTCGGTGACCCTCAGGGTCGCCGACGCGGGTATCCCGGCGGTGTGGCCGAGCAGCTGGCGGACGGTCACCCGGGAGGCATGGGCCGGGCCGCCGAACCGGAACCCCGGCAGATGCTCCACCACCCGGTCGTCCAGGGCGAGCCGGCCCTCCTCCGCCAGGGCCATGACGGCGGTGGCGGCCACGGGTTTGGCGACCGAGCCCCAGAGGAAGGGTGTGCGGCCGGTGACGCGCCCGCCCCGGCCGTCGGTGCCCAGGGCCCGCTGATGGAGCGGCCCGTCGGGGCCGACGACGGCATACGCGACCCCGGGTGCTCCGGTGGCCGCCATCCGCTCACGGACAAAGGTGTCGATCGCCGCGTACCGCTCGGGTCCGGGTGGCCCCGACTCCCGTACGGCGGCGTGTGCGACCGGGCCCGTCCCGGTGACGAGCACGCCGAGCAGCACGGCCAGCAGGAGACAGAGCGGCGGGCGCCGTGACGGACGGGTCCGCAAGGCCGGGGCGGTGGGCGCGGCGAAGGGCAGGACGGCGGGCAGGACAGAGGGCATGGGGATTTCTCACCACAGATCTCGCGGGCGGCACGGATAACCGTATGGCGATACGGTTATAACCGTACGCTGGTACGGTTATCAAGTGCCACGAACCGCCGACCACGACGGACGCCGACGCCAGATCGCCGTCGCCGTCCGTGAACTCATCTCGGAACACGGGCTCGACGCCGTCACCGTCGCCCGTACCGCCGCCACCGCCGGGATCTCCGTCGGACTGGTGCAGCACTACTTCCGTACCAAGGACGACATGCTGCTGCATGCCTTCACGGAGGTCAGCGCGGAGATCCGGGGCCGGGCCGAGGAGCACATCCGGGCCGGGACCGAACACCGGCGGCCCATCGCACGCATCCTGGCCGAGGTGATGGCCGAGTTCATCCCGCTGGACGAGCGGCGCCGCACCGAGTACCGGGTCACCCGGGCCTTCGCCGGGCGGGCCCTCGACGCGCCCGCCCTCGCCCGGGTCGACATCGACACCGCGCACCGGCTCCACGAGGACATCGCCCGCGCCGTCCGCAACGGCAAGGAGTGCGGCGAGGTCGACCCCGGTCTCGACCCGGGCCCCGCCGCCGTACGTCTCACCGCCGTCACGGAAGGGCTCGCGGCACAGATCTACCGCGACCCCTCCGGGGTGGCCGGGATCGATGCCGACCGGCTGGTCGCGGGTGTCCTCGCCGCCGAACTCGCCGCCGTCTTCACCGGCGACTGCCGCCAGTACACCGACCGCGCCTGAGCCACCGCACGGGTGCCCGGTGCCCGGTCTCCGGTGGGGCGGGAGCGCGGGCGATCAGTCGATACTGCGGACGATATGACGCTCCAGCGGGTCGTCCTCGTAACCGGCGAGGGCGGGAAAAACGGGAAAGACATCCTCGGGCAGCGCCGTCAGCGCCGCCCACCAGCAGACCCGTCCATCGGGGCGGGGGGACGCGGGAACACCCACCGTCGGCGGGCGGGCCCGGGTCCAGGTTGTTTCTGTCATGTCCGTGCACTCCTTCGGGCTCGGAACGGGTCAGGAAGGGTCGGAACGGCTCGGGAAGGGTCGGGAACGGGGTCGGGAACGGGGTCGGGCCGATCGGCCGACCGGCCTCCGGAGGAGAACTCAGTGGCCCATGCCGAGCCCCCCGTCCACCGGCACCACCGCACCGGTCACATAGCCCGCCTCCTCCGACGCCAGCCACAGCACCGCCGAGGCGATCTCCGGCGGCCGGGCGCTGCGCCGCAGCGGCACATCCTGGAGGATCCGCTCCCGCTGCCGCTCCGACAGCGCCCGCGCCATGTCCGTGTCGACCAGCCCGGGAGCCACCACATTCGCCGTGATCCCCCGGGGGCCCAGCTCACGGGCGAGCGACCGGGCCAGACCGACCATGCCCGCCTTGCTGGCGGCGTAGTTGGTCTGCCCCGCACTGCCCCGCAGCCCGGCCACCGACGACAGGAACACCAGCCGCCCCCGCCGGCGCCGCACCATCGACTCGGCCGCCCGGCGGGCGGTACGGAACGCGCCGCCGAGATTGGTGTCCAGGACCCGCCCGAAGTCGGCGTCGGACATCCGCAGCACCAGCTTGTCATCGGTGACCCCGGCGTTCGCCACCACCACATCGAGCGGGCCGTGCGCCTCCTCCGCCACCGAGACCGCCCGGTCGACCTGGTCCGGATCGGTCACATCGCACTCCACCCCGAGCAACCCGTCGGGCGCGCCGCTGCCCCGGTGGGTGACCGCGACCGCGTCACCCCGCTCGGCGAAGGCACGCGCCACGGCCAGCCCGATACCCCGGTTCCCACCGGTCACCAGCACGGACCTCGTCATGCCGCCACCTCCCGGGCGAGCGCGGTGTAACCGCCCCGGTGGTACACGAGCGGAGCGGCCTGGCCGACGGGCGCGCGCAGCGCCTCCACCCGGCCGACGAACAGCACATGGTCTCCCCCCGGATAGCGGTGCTCCAGACGGCAGTCGACGGAGAGCAGCGCCCCGTCCACATGGACATTGCCGGTACGTCCGACCGGGCCGCCGAGGCGCAGCTGGGCCTCGGCCCCGCTGGGGCGGCGGCGGGAGGCGAAGAGGGACGACAGCGCCTCCTGACCCGCCGCCAGGACATTGACGGTGAAGGCCCGGTGCTCGTCGATCCGCCGTCGCATCCGGCCGTCGGCGCCGACGCTGATCAGCAGCAGCAGGGGATTCAGCGAGACCGAGGTCACCGAGCTGGCGGTGACGGCCTCGGTGCCCTGGCCGCAGCCGGCGGTGATGACGGTGACCCCGGTGGGCAGCAGGCCCATCGCGGTGCGGTAGACGACCGGGTCGATACGGCTCCGGGCGCCGACGGCGGTACTGGGCGCGGTGGCGGTGCTCGTACGGCCGCTCACGCCACACCCCCCGACGGGCGCGCGGTCCGCTTCTGCACCAGGCAGCTGACCCGCGCGGTGCAGGTCAGCCGCCCCTTGTCATCGGTGATGGAGACCGCGTACGTCGCGACCCGATCCCCCTGGTGCAGCGGGACACAGACCCCGGTGACCTGGCGGCCCCGGGCGGGCCGGTGGTGGGTGCAGGACACCTCAAGGCCCACCACCGCACCCCGGGGTGCCACATGGAGTCCGGCGGCCATCGACCCGAGGGTCTCCGCGAGAACCGCGTTGGCGCCGCCGTGCAGCCAGCCGAAGGGCTGTTGGTTGCCCTTGACCGGCATGGTGGCGACGAGCCGTTCCGGGTCCCAGGAGCGGACCTCGATCCCCATCCGGACGATCAGCTGGTCGTCGTGCAGCTCCGGAGGGATGGAGAGGATCGAACGGGGTGGTTCCGGGTGCGTACGCGGCGCTGTCGGCGGTACCGAGGGCGCGGTCAGGACCGGTGCGGAGGTGTTCTCCACGGAGGTCTCCCAACGGTGAGAGGGGCGGGCGGGGGAGGGGGTACGGGGATCACGGGGCGGGGGTGCGGTGCGGGGCCCGGCGGCGGGCGGCCTCGGCCGCCGCCCACAGCGCACCGACCGCGAGCGGCCCGGTCCGGCCGGTCTCCCCGATGGCACCTGTCCGGTGCTCGGGCTCCGGCGACGGGACCGCGCCCAGGTCCACCAGCGCGTCACCATGACCGTCACCGTCACCGGGCTCCTTGTCCGCCGGGCGGCGCAGCAGCAGGGCGAACGCCGAGTCCTGGCCGGGGGAGTCCCGTTCGGCCGGGGGCAGCGCCCGCCGGGCCGCCGCCGTGCGCTCCGAACCCGTCAGCTCGACCCCGATGAGCAGCAGCTGGTCCACGGTCGGCTCGGCGAGCATCAGCTCGGCGGTCTCCAGGGCCTCACCGGCCGACCCGGCATGGGCGGAGAGACAGGTGATGGGCCCCCGGATGCCATGGGCGCGGCTGACGTAGCCGAGGATCGAGGTGGGGACCGACTGGTAGAAGAGCAGCGGGTTGTGGGGCTGCCCGGCGAGCATCCGGCGGCTGGCGAGATCGGTCGTGGTGACATCGCCGAAGAGGGTGACCAGCAGGACGGCGGTACGGTCGGCCCGCCGCGCGAAGCCGTCCGGGTCGGCGTCGGCGACACAGCCGTCCACGACGGCCCGCACCAGCGGGCTGAAGCGGGACTCGATGAAGCCCGGCACCCCGGGCGGGCCCTCACCCGTCGGCGGTGAGCACACGGCCGAGGCACCGGCCACCAGCGCGGCCCGCCCGGGAACCGGGGTCGAGGGCGGGGTCGGGGCCGACTCGGCGCCGGTGGAGACGGTCGGGGTCGGAGTCAGGGAGAGCGGGGCGGTGGTGGTCACGGGCGCTCCAGCACGATCGCGGTGTTGACGCCGCCGAACGCCGCGTTGGCGGAGAGCACCCGCCGTACCGGCGCCGTCCGGGGCCCCTCGGGGATCCAGTCCAGGTCGCAGGCGGGATCCGGGGCGGAGTGTCCGGCGGTCGGGGGCAGGACTCCATGGCGCAGCGCGTACACCCCGATCACCGCCTCCACCGCCCCGGAGCCCTCCAGCATGTGTCCGGTGGTGCTCTTGGTGGAGCTGACGGGTACGGTCCGCGCCGCCGCGCCGAAGGTCCGGTGCAGGGCTGCGGTCTCGGCGGTGTCGTTGATCCTGGTGCCCGTGCCATGGGCGTTGACATAGCCGATGTCCTCGGGGGCGGTACGGGAGTGCCGCAGTGCCTCCGTCATCGCGGTGGCCAGGCCGAGGCCCTTCGGGTGCGGCTGGCAGACATGAAACGCGTCCGACGCCATGCCCCAGCCCGCGATCCGGGCGACCGGCTCGCCGCCCCTTTCCCGTACCCGCCGCGCGGACTCCAGGACCAGGGCGGCCACGCCGTCCCCCAGCAGCAGTCCGGTGCGGTCGGCGGAGAAGGGGCGCACCCGGCCGTCGGTGGCGAAGGCGCGGCCGGAGTCGAACTTCGCGAAGAACTCCCGTTCCACGAGGTAGGCACCGGCGCAGAGCACGGTGTCGGCCCGGCCGGCGCGGATCAGCCGGGCGCCGTGCACCAGGGCGTTGGAGGAGGCGACACAGGCGTTCACAAAGGCGAGCCGGCGGCCCGTCAGCCCGAGGTCGTCGGCGACCAGGCCGGGGAGGGCCGCCGGGAGGCTCGCCGCCACGGCCGTCCCGTCCCGCTCCGGTCCGGGGCCGTCGTGCCCAGGGCTGTCGTGCTCGGGGCCGTCGTGCTCCGCACCGGAAGCGGCCGGGGCCGCGCCGGGTGTCCGACGGTCCCAGAAGGCGGTGACCTCGCGGTGGTCGCCCTGGGTGCCGATGAGCACATCGACCCGCCGGGCCCCGGCCAGCCCCGCCATCCCGAGCGCGGCCCGCGCACAGGCGACCAGGGCCTCGCGCTGCCCCGGGATCCGCCCGGGGGCGCCACCGGGCAGTACCGGCAGGTCCCCCGGGTGGACGGCGGCCCGGTCGCTCCGGAACGGCGCGGTGTCGAACCGGTCGACGGCGCGGAAGGCCGGGCGCCCGGCGAAGACCCCGGTCCGCAGGGCCTGATCGCCGAAGCCATGGGCGGTGAGGACGCCGTACCCGGTGATGAGCACATCGTCGTCGGTGGTGGCGGCGGCGGTCGTCACGGCGCCACGGCCCCCGTCGGCACCGCACCGACCGGGGTACGGGACCCCTGGACTCCTTGTGACCCCTGGGACCCCTGTGCCCCCTGGGATCCCTGGAGGAAGGAGTGCAGCGCGGCGACCGTCGTCAGCACGGCCGCCTGTGCGTGGTCGATCTCCAGGTCGATGCCATGCTGCTCGCCCAGCTGGTAGAGGAACCAGACCAGGGTGAGGGAGTCGAGGACGATCTCCTCGTCGTCGGCTATGGTCTCGGGCCGCTCGGCGGGGATGATCTGGCTGAGCGCCAGCAGCCGCTTGACATCGTCCAGGGTGAGCGCGGCGGGATCCGTACCCCCGGCACCCGCGACGGCACCCGGCCCGGCATCCGCTCCGGCCGCCGCCGAGGGGTCCGTCCCCGTGGCACCCCCTCTCCGCGCGCCGATGTCCCCGACCAGCTCCCCGAGGGTCATCGTGGCCAGCCCGTCGACCGCCTCGTCGGAGAACTGGATGGCGTACTCGCGCTCCACATGGACCGTCAGCTCCACGAGCGACAGGGACTCCAGCTCCAGCCCGCCCGCGCCCAGCGGGGTGGCCGGGGAGACATCCCGGGGCAGCGGCATATTGAGCATGTCCCGGATGACACCGAGGACGAAGTCGGTGGTGCGGTCGGTCTCTGCGGTCGTCACATCGGTCACCACGTCGGTCGTCACGTCGATCTCCACGGTCGTCTCTGTCGTCACGGTCGTCACGTCGGTTCCTCACATCAGGCAGGGACAGGAGGGGGTACGGAGGTGGGCGGTACGGGGGTACGGGGATCAGGGCACGAGCAGGGCGTCGGGCACCGGCCGTACCGGGTCGACCGGGGCCGTGTAGTCCACCCCCGGCACCCCGAAGCCGTGCAACCGCTCCGCCGCGCGCCGGTAGTGCTCCAGGTCGCCCAGCTCCGCCAGGGTCTCCGGGCCGCCGACCTTGTCCCAGCGGCGCCGGATCTCCGCCTGGACATCGGCGCGCATCTCGATGTCGTCCAGCCGGATCCTGCCCTCCCCGTCGACCGGCGCGGGCCGACCCCCGTACCAGTGGTCCAGCAGCCTGCGCGCCTGGTCGTCGGTGGTCTCCAGCAGCCCGGCCTCCCGGGTGACCCGGGAGAGCAGCAGGGTGTACAGCGCCTGTACGGGCATCACCTGGCTGGCCGGGGTCACCAGTGCCCGCATGACCGCCGTGCGCGCGCCGCCGCCGAGCGAGCCGGAGAGCCGCCGGTCCAGCGTGCGCGCGGTCGCCTCCAGATGCTCCTTGGCACGGCCCAGGGTGCCGTTCCGGTAGGTCGGCGCCAGCCAGTCGTTGCCCACATAGCTGAACGCCACCGTCCTGGCCCCGCCCAGAAGCGCGCCGTGCGCCTCCAGGGCGTCGATCCAGCGCTCCCAGTCCCCGCCGCCCATCACCTCGACGGTGTCCGCGACCTCCTCGGGCGACGCGCTGGGGGTGGTGTGGCTCCGTACCGAATCCGTCGCCGCGTCGAAGGACTTCTCGGTGAAGGGGGCGCCGAGGGTCTTGATCACCGAGTGGTGGGTGCGGCCGGTCACCGGGTCGGTCCGCCGGGGCGCGGCCACACTGTGGACGACGAGATCGACCCCGCCCAGCTCATCGGCGATGATCCGCGCCGTCCGCTCCTTCACCGCGTCACCGAAGGCGTCCCCGACGACCGTACGCCCGTACAGGCCCGCCGCCGGCAGCTCGCGCTCCAGGGCCGCCGCGTTGTACCAGCCCGCCGTTCCGGGCCGGTTCGGCGCGCCGGGGCGTTCCAGACAGACCCCGACGGTGGCGGCCCGGTGGCCGAAGGCGGCGGCGATACGGGTGGCGAGGCCCAGCCCGGAGGAGGCGCCGATCACCAGCACGGAACGGGGCCCCGGCCGGGTGCCGCGCGCCCGTACCGCGGCGACGGTCCCCCGGACGACGGCGGCCCGGCCCTCGGGGTGGGCGGTGACCCACACCGGGCCGCGCCGCACCGGACGGATGATCACGCCGCCGCCTCCGTCCCGGGAGCCTCGGACACCCCGGGTGCCCCGGACACCCCGGGTGCTTCCCGTACCGGATGCGGCGGCGCCTCCCGTACCGGAAGACGCCGTGCCGCCGCACCCCCCTGCCCCGCCGCATAGGCCGCCCGCAGCAGCCCGGCGCTGCGCAGCAGCTTGCCGTTGGCCGTCCTGGGCAGCGCCGGCACCACCTGGAACCGGCGCGGGATCTTGAAGTTGCTCAGCCGCTCACGGGCGAAGGATTGCAGCTCGGAGACGGTGACCCCGTCCGGAGCGCCGATATGGGCCTCGATGCCCTCCTCGCCGTGCAGTACCACCGCCTCGCGGACGGCGGGATGCAGGGCCAGCTCGTGCTCGATCTCCATCAGGTCGACCTTGAGCCCGCCGATCGCGACCAGCGAGTCCGACCGTCCGGTGATCCGCAGGGTGCCGTCCCGCTCGCAGAAGTGGGCCAGATCCTTGGAGTTGAGCCAGCCGTCCGTATACCGCTCGGTCCCCTCGTCCTGGAGATAGGGCGAGCGGTCCAGCCGTACCCACAGCTCCCCGCCGACCACCCGGGTGTGCACCCCGGGCGCCACCCTGCCCACCACCGGCGGGGCGAACGCGCCGGTCAGATCGGTGGCGACGATCCCCGTCTCGGTCATCCCGTACGCCTGCCCGACCCGGATGCCGTACCGCTCCTCGAACCGTCGGTGCACATCCCGGGAGAGCCGTTCGCCGCCGCTGACCGCGAGCCGCAGCCGGGGCAGCGCGGGCGCTCTCGGCACCCGGCTCAGCAGGTCGTAGTGGAAGGGCACCCCGAAGACCGCGTCGATCTCCTGCTCGGCGAGGGTCGACACCAGCGCCTGCGGCTGGAGGCGCGGGGTGAAGACCAGCGTCGCCCCGGTGCTCATCGCGTGCAGCACACCGCCGATGAGACCGAGGGAGTGGATGGTGGAGTTGAGCAGCAGCAGCCGTTCGCCCCGCTGCGGCATCCCGGGGATCCGGGAGAAGGACGCCAGCTCGGCCCGGAGCGACGCGGCGGTCCGCCCGATCACCTTGGGCCGGCCGGTGGAACCGGAGCTGAACTGCACCAGGCAGTGATCGGTACGGGCGGCGCTGCCGGTGCGGCGCCACTCCACGTACACCTCGCACTCGTCCTGGAACTGGGTGGCCGTACCGTCCATGAAGTGCACGTAGTAGCGCGGTTCGCAGAGGTCGAGCACCCGCTGCACCTCGGCGGGCTTGAGCCGGTGGTCCAGTAGTTGCACCTGAGCACCGAGCGACCAGAGGGCCAGCAGTGACCAGATACCGGTGAGGCTGGGCGGCAGCCGCAGGGCGACGGAGCTGCCCTCCCGGATGCCGTGCGCGGCGAAGATGCCGATGCTCTCCTGGATCCGGCCCCGCAGCTCGGCCCGGCTCACTTCGCGGCCGGCGCGGGCCCAGGGTTCGTCGTCCGGCCTACCGCCCAGCAGCTCGGCTCCCCACCATGGGGTCGTCAAGGGCTGAGAAACAGTCACTGAGATGCCTCCAGCGGCTCGTCGGTTGGGCCCGGCGGCGCGGCCCCGCGATGGTTCGGGGGGCCGCGCCGGGGCAGGAGGGTCCGCCGGGGTACGGCGGGACCCGCGGACCGCGCCGGGTCGGGCGGGTCCGGTGACCGGGCTCTCCACGCGAGGCACTCGGGAGCCCGGACGCTCTACGGGCGTACGGTCGTCAGGGTGTCGGCCGGCGCGTACGGATGCCGGTCGTACGGGTGTCGGCCGGTCGTCCGGGTGTCGGTCGTCCGGTCGTCCGGGGCGTCACCTCTCGACGCAGTACTCCTTGACCGGCCAGCCCACATGCCGCTTCTCCGTGGACACATAGCCGAGCAGCTGGTCACCCCGCTTCAGCTCGGTCACATTGAGGACCGCCGCCCCCGGGCCCAGCACCCGTACATGCCAGTCGTCCTGCACGGTCAGACTGACCTGCGTACCGTCCTCCGCGACCGCCTTGATGGTCAGCAGCGGACGCGACTCCAGCTTCATCCGCCCCACCACCACCCGGCGGGTCCGGCCGTCCGCGCCCACCGCCAGGATCGGCGACCCCGCCTTCAGCTCGCTGAGGTAGTTGGTCCGGTTGTCCAGACCCAGGGTGTACGAGTGCAGCGCACCCGCGTTCACCCGGAACGGACGGGTCGGCATGTACGGCAGCGGGTGCGTCTCGCTCACACACAGGACGAATCCGTGCGCGTACGAGCCGACGAGGATCCCCTCGTCCTCCGCGAAGTGTGTCGAGGTGTCGACACAGACCCGGTCGCCCAGCCCGTTGTGCTCGATCGACTCCACCGTCAGCGTGGTCAGATCCAGATCGGGGGTCCGCACCCGCAGCAGCTCCGCGAAGGCCAGCACCTCGTTCGCGTCCTGCGGTGCGAACATCACCCCCTCGGAGCCCTTCTCCAGGACGTCCAGGATGATGCCCGCCTCCTCCAGATCATTGGCATGGCAGATCAGCTGGCCCGGTGACTTGTCCGCCGCCGCGATCACGATCTCCAGCGGGATCTTCGTCGGGTCACGGAACTCGACCACCGTGTACGGCAGCTCCATCGCCGCCGAGCACGCCAGCTTCAGCGTGGGGTCGTCCACGACATCCACGAACGCGGCCGGCTCCAGCGCGGAACCGGAGACATCCAGCCGCAGCCGGTCGAGGTCGTCGGCGAGCGCCAGCCGGGTCAGCAGCACATCCTGTGCGGCGGCGGCACCCTCCTCGGGTACCGGCAGCGACGACGGGAACGCCTGCCCGGCGGGGATCAGCACCCGCTTCACCGTGGGCGGCAGCCCGGCCAGCCGAGCGGTGTCGGCGGCGACGATGCCCTCGACCTTCGCGTGAATCGCGGCCTCGACAACGGCGTCCTGCTGCTCGGCGGGGACACCCCGCAGGTCAATCCAACCAAACTTCACCGGGAACCTGCCAATGCGTGTGACGGAGACGGAAAGGGGGAGACGGACGGAAGAGCGGGGACCGGTCCTGCGGTGGGGACCTCGGTCAGGACCCGGCCCGGATCGCCGGCCGGGCAGTGCAGCACGGCCACCAGATCCTGGACCACCACGCGTGGCTGGGGATGCTGGAAGATCCGGCGGCCCACCGCCAGACCCGCGCACCCGGCGTCGCGCGCCGAGCGTGCGTAGTCCATGAGGTCGCCGCTGCCACGGGGACCACCCGCGACCAGCACCGGGATCGGACTGCTCGCGACCACATCGGCCATCGCGTCGAACGGGGCCGACCAGGTCGTCTTCACCAGATCGGCGCCCAGATCGGCGGCGATGTTCACCACATGTGCCAGGGTGGCGGGGTCATGCGGGTCCGCGATCCGGGGACCGCGCGGATATACCATCGCCAGCAGCGGGACACCCCAGCGCTCACAGGCGCTCGCCACCGTACCGAGATCGGCGAGCTGCTCCGCCTCCGTGTCCGAGCCCACGTTCACATGGACACTGACCGCGTCGGCGCCCAGCTGGAGCGCGTCCTCCACGGAACCGACGAGCACCTTGGCATCGGCGTCCCGGGCATGCGGAGTACTGCCGCTGAGATGGACGATGAGCGCGCTGCCGCGCAGCATCGCGGGGTCCAGCCCCCGGGCCCGGCCCTTGTGGACCACGACGGCGTCCGCGCCGCCCGCCACGACCTCCCGGACCAGCTCATGGAAACGCTGCTCACCGGCGATCGGGCCGTCCGCGAGGGAATGGTCCATCGGGACGAAGAGATAACGGCCGTCCTGGGGACCCAGTCTGCTGATTCTGAGGTTTTTTCCGGGGGACCAGCGTGACATCACCAACCTCATTTCCTTGACGACGTCACCACGATCACCCGGCGAACGCCCACCGCCAAGGCCCGAATCCCCTGCCCGACCCGGGCAAGGGAATACGGATGGATCGGCGCCCCGAATGGCCGGACCGATGCCCCGACCGGGCGGACCCCTTACCCATCGGGCGACCGGAACGACATCACCGTCCGGCCGCCCTTCCCCGCCCCATTCGGTCAGGGCAGCCGGGTCTTTCCGGCGGCCGACGCCGCCCCGAGGATCCCTTTAGATCCCGCAGCTTCCGCAGCTTCCGCGACTTCCACAGCCTCTGCGGCGGCTCGCGTGGCTTCCGCACTGCCACGGGTCCCCACCGCCGCCAGGAAAACGGCCCAAGGAGAAGACGAATGTCCGACCAACCACCGAACCCCACGGCCTCCGTCGTGGGCGCCGGCCCCGCCGGGCTGCTGCTCGCTCTGCTCCTCGGCCGCGCCGGCCACCCCGTCACCGTCCTGGAGCGCAGCCCCACCATCGACCTCACCCGCTGGGCCGGGGCCCCCGTCCTCCAACCCGTCACCCTGCGGATCCTCGAACGGGCCGGACTCCTGGAACGGATCCGCGCGGGCGCCGGGAAGATCACCAGCGGCGAGATCGCCGTCGACGGCCGGCACGTCGCCCGCTACCACTACGCCGACCTGCCCGAAGTCCCCCTCCCGTACGCCCTCACCGTGCCCGTCACCACCCTGCGGGCCGCCCTCCTGGACGCCCTCGGACAACTGCCCGGCGTCGACATCCGGCTCGGTGTCACCGTGGAGGGCCTCACCGGCGCACCCGGCGGCCCGCGCGGACTGATCGTCAGCGATGCGCACGGCCCCCGTGAGCAGCGGCCCGGCTTCGTCGTCGGCTGCGACGGCGCCTTCTCCACCATCCGCGACCTCGCCGGTGTCCCCACCGATGTCCTCGCCTACGACCGCGGCTACCTCGACCTCGTCGTCCCCGCCCCGCCCGGCTGGGGCGAACGCATCACCATGCAGTTCGGCGACGGCGAGTACATCCTCTCCATGCCCTACCCCGGCGACCGGCTGATCGTCGTCTGGATCACCTCCGAAGAGCGCGTCGACACCGCGAAGGCCCGGCCCTTCGCCCACCTCGCCGACCATCTCACCACCACCGCCCCCGAACTCGCCCCCGTCTTCGGCCCCCATGTCACCGCACGCGACTGGGACGAGATCCGCCACCGCCAGGTCCAGCACCACCGCATCCGGCCCGAGCGCTGGCTCGACGGCAATGTCCTGCTCATCGGCGACAGCGCCCACGCCATGCACGCCTTCGGCGGACAGGGGCTCAACACCTCGCTCCAGGACGCCGTCTGGGCCGCCGAGGGCATCGCCGCCGCCACCGCTGACGGCACCACCGAACGCCTGGAACACGCCCTCGCGCTGCGCGTCCCCTATATCCGCGACTTCCAGGAGACCCAGCGCCGCACCCTCGCCCCCGGGCCCGGCGAACCCACCGCACACCACCCGGACTCGCTGCCCGACTTCCTCCCCCTCGCACTGGGGCAGCCCGAGCTGCGCCCGCTGTGGAACGGGGTCCCTGCCGGGGTCCCCGCCGGAGTACCTGTCCGGGTCCCCGCCGAGGTCCCCGCCGAGGCTCCCGCCGGGGTGCCCGGGTGACCGCCACCGCCCGCCTCCACGAGCCGACCACCACCCCCGCACCTGAAGGCATCGGCCCCGGCGACGACGGATGGCGGCTGCCGGCCCGCGCCTTCCTCCGCAGAATCGGCCACCGCGGACCCGTCACCCCCACCGCCGACTCCCTGCGCGCCCTCACCACGGCCACGCTGCGCGCCGTCCCGTACGAGATGCTCGACGCGCTGGAGGGGCGGCCGACCTCCCTCCACCACCCCGATGTCTTCGCCAAACTGGTCCACCGCCGCCAGGGCGGCACCTGTCTGGAGACCACTCCGCTCCTCGGCCGCTTCCTGCGGGAGGCCGGCTTCCCCGTACGGCTGGTCGCCGCCCAGATCTGGCGGGTCAAGGGCGGCTGGGCACCCCGCTGGGACCATCTGATCCTCCTGGTGGAGGCCGACGGCGCCGAATGGGTCGTGGACGCCGGCTTCTTCATGATGACCGCCCTGGAACCGCTGCCCACCGACGGCGCCGAACACACCCACGACGGCTGGACCCACCGCGTCGCCACCGCCGACGGCCACCGCGCCGTCCTCCGCCGCACCCCCGGCGGCGACTGGATCCCCGTCTACCGCTTCGCCGAACGCCATCTGGAGACCGCCGACTGCACCTGGGTCGTCGACTACCACATGGCCGCCGCCGACTCCCCCCTCACGGCGAATCTGCTCTGCTCCCGGGTCATTCCCGGCGGGAAGCTCATCCTGATGCGGAAGAATTTCATACGCGCCGAGAACGGCCGCGAGAACATCGACTTCCTCGCCACCGAACGGGCCGCCGAAAAGGCCATCGCCGAGATATTCCACGGACACGACGGAAAACTCGCCGAACGAGCTCTGCGCCTATGGAACCGCACCCGGGGAAAACGCGCCGGAAAACTTCCCGGAATCGGCTGAGAGACGCTGAGAGACGCTGAGAGACGACAAGGACATCCACCATGCGAACAGCCGGACACCAGCAGGGGGAATTCCACGGTGTGGGCATACGCGCCGTGGGCGCGTACCTGCCCGCGAAAGTGCTCAGCAACACCGACCTCGAACAGATCCTCATCACCCGCGACGACTGGATACGGGAGAACATCGGGGTGGAGACCCGCCGGGTCGCCGCCGACGACGAGTGGACATCGGACCTCGGGGCCGAGGCCCTGCGGGACGCCTGCGCCCGCGCCGGGATCACCCCCGCCGATGTCGACCTGGTCATCTGCGGCACGTACACCCCCGACAACATGGCACCGCCCACCGCCATGCTCATCATCGACAAGACCGGTGCCACCGGTGCCACCGGCTTCGATGTCAACAGCGGCGCCTGTCCCGGCAGTGTCTTCGCCCTCGATGTGGGCGCCAAGTACGTGGCCAGCGGGGCGTACCGCCGGGTCGCCGTCGTCATGGCCGATGTCAACACCAAGACCCTCGACTGGAAGGACGTGGGCCCCGCCGTCATCTTCGGCGACGGCGCCGCCTGCTATCTGCTGGAGCCCTGCGCCACCGGCCGGGGCATCGGCACCACCCTGCTGCGCAGCGACCCCACCCGCTACCGGGCCGTGTGGGTGCCCCGCGAGGAGCGGCGGTTCCGGGACGGTCGTCCCCGCCGGAGCGCCTTCGGGGACAACTTCGCCCAGCTCTCGGGAGCCGCCGTACGGGCCTTCGCGGTCGGCGAGGTCCCCGGCTTCATCGGGGAGCTGCTCGCCGCCGAGGGGCTGACCACCGACGAGGTCGACCTGTTCGCCCTCCACCAGGCCAACCTCCATATCGTCCACGGGATCATGGACGGGCTCGGGGTCCCCCGGGACCGTACGGTCACCAATGTCCAGCGGTACGGCAACACCTCGGGCGCCAGCGTCCCGCTGGTCCTGCGGGAGGCCCTGGACACCGGGCGGCTCGCCCCGGGCGATGTGACGGTGCTCGCCGCCTTCGGGTCGGGGGTGAGCATGGGCGCCGCCGTGGTCCGCTGGTGTGCGGACGACGACTTCGCGGTCCCGGAGGTCCCGGAGGTCCCGGAGGCTCCGGAGATCCTGGCGGCCTCGGCTTCGGCGACCTCGGTGGCTTCGGCGACCCCTGAGGCTTCGACTTCGGCCGCTTCGGCGGGCCCGGCCGTCCGGGACACCGCCGCCCCGGGGGCGGTGAGGGCGGCATGAGCGATACCGCCACGGCACACCGCACGGCACTGGGCCGCCCCTCCCGCCCGACCCCCTCGGCCGTCCTCGGCGTCGGCAGCCGCCTCCCCTCCCGCCTGATCACCAACGAGATGCTCTGCGAACGGATCGACAGCACCGACGAGTGGATCCGCGCCCGCTCCGGGATCGTCACCCGGCTCTGGGCCACCCCGGCGGAGACCGTCGAGGAGATGGCCGTCGGCGCCGCCGCCCAGGCCCTCGCCAACGCCGGACTGACCGCCGATCTGATCGACTGCGTCATCGTCTCCACCGTCTCCCATCTGCGCCAGTTCCCCTCCCTGGCCGTCGCCGTCGCCGACCGGCTCGGCGCCCCCGCCCCCGCCGCCTTCGACCTCACCGCCGGCTGCGCGGGCTTCTGCCACGGCCTCGCACTCGCCGCCGATCTGATCGGCGCGGGCAGCGCCGGACATGTCCTGGTCATCGGCGTGGAACGGCTCTCCGAACAGCTCGACCACGACGACCGCACCACCGCCTTCCTCTTCGGCGACGGCGCCGGGGCGTTTGTCGTCGGCCCCTCCGACACCCCCGGCATCGGCCCGGTCGCCTGGGGCTCCGACGGGTCCCAGCGGAACACCATCCGGCAGACCGCCCCCTGGTCCGCGCTGCGGGGGGCGCCCGACACCCCCTGGCCCGTCATCGCCATGGACGGCCGGGAGGTCTTCCGCTGGGCCGCCTATGAGCTGGGCCCGGTGGCCGAACTGGCCCTGAAACGCGCCGGGGTGACCGTGGCCGACCTGGCCGCCTTCGTACCCCACCAGGCCAATCTCCGGATCACCGAGCAACTGGTGAAGGCGCTGGAACTGCCCGAGCGGGTCGCCGTCGCCGACAGCATCACCGAGTACGGCAACTCCTCGGCGGCGTCGATCCCCATCGCCGTCCACCGGCTGCTCGCCGACGGCGAAGCCGAACCGGGCGGCCTCGCCCTGCTGCTCGCCTTCGGGACCGGCCTGGTCTACGCCGGACAGGTCGTCCGGCTCCCCCCGGCCCCCTCCTCCCCGCCCTCCGCCCCGCCCTCCTCGGCGGCAGTCCCGCCGACCGGCACCGCACCGACCGACAACGCACCGACCGACAACGAAGGAGCACCAGCATGAACAGCGACGACATCCTCCGCACCCTGGCGGAGATCCTGGACGAGGTCGCCGAGATCCCCGCCGAGCAGGTCACCATCGACGCCTCCTTCACCGATGACCTGGAGTTGGACTCGCTGGCGGTGGTGTCGGTGTTCGTGCTGGTCCAGCGACGCTTCGGGGTCGATGTGCCGAACGAGGACGCCGACGCGCTCACCACGGTGCGCGAGGCCGTGGAGTACCTGGAGAGCCGTACCGCCGCGACCGTGTGACCCCCGTACCCACCCCTCGTATCCACCCTCGTACCCACCCCGCGTTCCCGCGTCGGGCCAGGGGCCGGCCCGCCGCACAGCCCTGTGCCGCGGGCCGGCCCCTGTGCTGTCACCCCCTCGTACCGGACTACCGAGGAGTACCGCGCCATGCCACAGACCTCCGGCCGGCCGACACCGGTCACCAACACCACCCGGCGACAACGGCCGTCGGGGATGGCGACGCATAAGTACCGTCCGTTCGAGGCGGTGGAGCTGCCGGATCGGCAATGGCCCGAGGCGCGGATCACGAAGGCGCCGCGGTGGCTGTCGACGGATCTGCGGGACGGTAATCAGGCGCTGATCGATCCGATGTCGCCCGCGCGGAAGCGGGAGATGTTCGAGCTGCTGGTGCGGATGGGTTACAAGGAGATCGAGGTCGGTTTCCCGTCGTCGGGGGAGACGGACTTCGCGTTCGTCCGCTCGATCATCGAGGACGGGCTGGTGCCCGACGATGTGACGATCTCGGTGCTGACGCAGGCGCGGGAGGAGCTGATCGAGCGGACCGTGGAGTCCCTGCGGGGGGCCCACCGCGCGACCGTCCACCTCTACAACGCGACCGCCCCGACCTTCCGCCGGGTCGTGTTCCGGGGGTCGAGGGAGCAGGTGCGGCAGATCGCGGTGGACGGTACCCGGCTGGTGATGGAGTACGCGGAGAAGCTGCTGGGGCCGGAGACGGTGTTCGGGTACCAGTACAGTCCGGAGATCTTCACCGACACGGAGCTGGACTTCGCGCTGGAGGTCTGCGAGGCGGTGATGGACGTGTGGCAGCCGGAGGCGGGGCGGGAGATCATCCTGAATCTGCCGGCGACGGTGGAGCGCTCGACGCCGTCGACGCATGCGGACCGGTTCGAGTGGATGTCGCGGAATCTGTCGCGGCGGGAGTTCGTGTGTCTGTCGGTGCATCCGCACAATGACCGGGGTACGGCGGTGGCGGCGGCGGAGCTGGCGCTGATGGCGGGTGCGGACCGGATCGAGGGCTGTCTGTTCGGGCAGGGTGAGCGGACCGGGAACGTGGATCTGGTGACGCTGGGGATGAATCTGTTCTCGCAGGGGGTGGATCCGGAGGTCGACTTCTCGCGGATCGACGAGATCCGCCGCACGAGCGAGTACTGCAATCAGATGCCGGTGCACCCGCGCCACCCGTACGCGGGTGACCTCGTCTACACCTCGTTCTCGGGGTCGCACCAGGATGCGATCAAGAAGGGGTTCGACGCGCTGGAGGCGGATGCGGCGGCCGCTGGTGTGACGGTGGACGACATCGAGTGGAATGTGCCGTATCTGCCGATCGATCCGAAGGATGTGGGCCGCTCGTACGAGGCGGTGATCCGGGTGAACTCGCAGTCGGGCAAGGGCGGTATCGCGTATGTCCTGAAGAACGACCACAAGCTGGATCTGCCGCGGCGGATGCAGATCGAGTTCTCGCGGATCATCCAGGCGAAGACCGACAGTGAGGGCGGGGAGGTGACCCCGGCGGCGATCTGGGCCGTCTTCCGGGACGAGTACCTGCCCAACCCGGCCAACCCCTGGGGCCGCATCCAGCTCCGTGCCGCCCGTGCCCTCCTGGAACACCCGGGTGTTCCAGGTCTCCCGGGTGTTCCGGGACTCCCGGGTGCTCTTCCGGCGGGCAGTAGCGGCACCCTCGCCGTCGAGGCCTCCGTCGACGGCGCCGACATCGTGATCTCCGGCACCGGCGACGGCACCGGCGACGGCCCGATCCCGGCCTGTGCCGACGCGTTGGCCTCCCTCGGGGTCGAGGTACGCGTCCTCGACCACCAGGAGCACACACTGGGCGAGGGCGCCCTCGCGCGCGCCGCCTCGTACATCGAGTGCGCCATCGGCGACATGGTCCTGTGGGGCGTCGGCATCGACCAGGACCCCGCGCGGGCCTCGCTGAAGGCGCTGGTCTCCGCCGCCAACCGGGCCGCCGGACGGGAGCCCCGTACCTACGTCTGGGAGTCGCCCCGCAGCAGCGCCCACACCTCCCTGGCCGCCTGATCCGCCGACGGCCGGTCGTCCATCGACACCCACTGGGTGAAGACCCCGACGAACGCACCGGCGAGATAGTGCGTACGCAGCACCAATGAGGGGTCGGCCGCCGTCTCCGTATCGACGGTGTCCGACCCCTTCAGCTGTGCGGCGACCTCATGGGCGAGCAGCCCCCGCAACTGGTTGATGAAGCGGGCGGCGCCGCCGGGGCCCAGCATGCGGCGGTAGAGGGTCGCATTGGTCTCGACATGGCGGAAGAGCGCGACCAGCTC
The DNA here is from genome assembly GCF_040299965.1 of Streptomyces sp. NPDC000594. Lineage (NCBI taxonomy): Bacteria > Bacillati > Actinomycetota > Actinomycetes > Kitasatosporales > Streptomycetaceae > Streptomyces > Streptomyces sp. NPDC000594. The sequence goes on from NZ_JBEPCY010000042.1 coordinate 72,167, forward strand.
GTCCGGGGTCCGGCCGGCCGGCTGGGTCAGCGGGCACCGGGCGGCGGCATGGGCGAGCCGGCCGACCTCCTCCTCCATGGCGTCCAGCAGCAGCGCGTCACGGTCGCGGTAGTGCTGATAGACGGTGGCACGGTTCACCGTGGCCCGTTCGGCGATATCGGCGATGGTCAGGGACTCGACATCGTGCTCGGCGGCCAGCTCCAGCGCCGCGGAACGCAACAGGGCGCGGGTGCGCCGCACACGGGGATCCATGCGCTCGGGGGGTGCGGTGGGATTCTTCGGCATGCCCCCAGCATACGTCTTTGGCGACACTTGATGAATAAGCGACGACTGTTGTCTATATCCAGGTGAGGAGTTTTTTGGGGTGTTCGAGGAGGGTGGCGGTGTCGGCGAGGAGTTTGGAGCCGAGTTCGCCGTCGATGAGGCGGTGGTCGAAGGAGAGGGCGAGGGTGGTGATGTGGCGGGGTTTGATCTTGCCCTTGTGGATCCAGGGTCGGGGGCGGATGGCTCCGACGGCGAGGATGGCGGCTTCGCCGGGGTTGAGGATGGGGGTGCCGGTGTCGATGCCGAAGACGCCGACGTTGGTGATGGTGACGGTGCCGTCGCGCATGTCGGCGGGGGCGGTGCGGCCCTCGCGGGCGGTGGTGACCAGGGTGTCGAGGGCGCGGGCGAGGTCGGGCAGGGGGAGGGTGTGGGCGTCCTTGATGTTGGGGACGAGGAGCCCTCGGGGGGTGGCGGCGGCGATGCCGAGGTTGACGTAGTGCTTGAGGACGATCTCCTGTGCGGTCTCGTCCCAGGCGGCGTTGGCGCCGGGGTTGCGGCGGAGCGCGACGAGGAGGGCGCGGGCGATCAGCAGGAGGGGTCCGGTGCGGACGCCGGCCAGGTCGGGGTCGTCCCGCAGGGCGCGGGCGAGTTTCATGGTGCGGGTGACGTCGACGGTGATGAACTCGGTGACATGGGGGGCGGTGAACGCGGAGGCGACCATGGCCTGCGCGGTGGCCCTGCGGACACCCTTCACCGGGATCCGCGTCTCCCGGACGCCTCCCGCCACGGCTGTCACGGCGGTTTCCGGTACGGCGGCGGTCGTGTCCCCGGTCGTGTCGGGGGCCTGTGGGGGCCTGGCGGCGTGGTGGACGTCGTCGCGGGTGATGATGCCGTCGGGCCCGGTGGGGACCACCCCGGCCAGATCCACCCCGAGGTCCTTCGCCAGCTTGCGTACGGGAGGCTTCGCCAGCGGCCGCGACACCGCACCGCTCTTGCCGTTCCCGTTCACCACCGGAGCGGCTCTGCGTCGGCGGCGGGTGGTGGGGGAGTCCAGCACCCCGTACCCGACGAGGACCGGACGGCGCTCCGTGACCGCCGCCCCGGAAGCCGTCCCCAGGTCGACCGAGATGATGGTCTGTCCGACATCGACGGTGGTGCCTTCGGTGTACCGCAGTTCGTGGACGGTCCCGTCGAACGGGATCGGCAGCTCGACCGCCGCCTTCGCCGTCTCCACCTCACACACCACCTGCCCGTCGGTGACCGTGTCACCCACCCGGACATACCACTTGAGGATCTCGGCCTCGGTCAGACCCTCGCCCACATCGGGCATCCTGAACTCACGGATCACAACACCCTCCTCAGTACGCGAG